>NZ_JBYVJU010000002.1:0-351288 GCF_058147085.1 Parendozoicomonas sp. 209JJ7-1
TGTTAACTTCTTGAAAATCAATCGGTTAGCCTTCAACGAAGAGTATCTCAACAGTGTTGCCGTTGGCCTTGGCCGGTGACAACGAGGAGCGCATTCTACAGCGTTCCGCTTTGCTGTCAATGCTTGATTCTCTGCAAAGAGAAGAAAGCGTATCGGCGCGTTTGCCTGAGACAGCGAGGCGGCATTATAGAGATATGTTTTTTGGGGTCAAGAAGACCCTTATAAGTATTTGTACAGATACGGGCGGCCTGATACGTGTTAATTATGGAGCGGGAAACGGGACTCGAACCCGCCACCCTCAGCTTGGGAAGCTGATGCTCTACCAGATGAGCTATTCCCGCTCGACGTAATAATTCTGAATAACCACCTGTTCACAAACAAATGACGGACATTAACAATGCGTGTTGATTCAGAAGCCTGGCTTTTCCAAACCCATGGCATAACGCATAACCTTCTTACGACCATAGAAAAAGTTGCCTGCCAGGGTAAGACCAATATTACGCACCAGTTTTAATGGCAGATGATTATTGCTGAACAGATAATAGAACACATCCATCACCCTCTGCATTCTCTGGTTTTCAGGTCGACGCTCTTTTTCATAGGCTGCCAGTACAGATTTATCACCTATTCTGTGACCGGAATTCCATGCATCAGTTATAATGCCTGCCAGATACTCCACATCCTGAAAACCCAAATTGACACCCTGCCCTGCCAGCGGGTTGATAGTATGGGCGGCATCTCCTACCAGTACGACCCCCTGTTTCAGATATGTAGAAGCATGTCTGCGTGTTAACGGGAACCAAGTTCTTTCTACGAGGTTAAGGATGTCCGGCAATTCTTCCGGAAAGTTGTTTCTGACTTCCTGAAGAAAATCTTCTTCAGGCAGAGACATTAACTGCGATACCCCCTCCGGCAGGTTATACCAGACTATGGACGCATAATGCTTTCCACCACAGGAAGCCAGTGGCAGCAGGGCCAAGGGTCCGACAGGAGTAAAAGCCTGCCAGGTGATGTCTAACGGTCCATCGGGGATTTCGATAGTTGCCACCAACGCCCGCTGTTCGTAATCAATGCTGGATAATCCTATGCCTGCGCTTTTCCGAACAAAAGAGTTAGCCCCGTCTGCGCCAATTAATAATTGCCCGGTCAGGGTTGTGCCGTTATCCAGCTCCAGAACCGGACAACCATTCTTTGTTTCGAGGGAGACAGGCTGGGCTGGAGAGATAAGAGTTACATTACCGATTGTTTCCAGCACGTTATGGAGTGCCAGCTGGGTTACCCGGTTTTCAACAATATTGCCCAGCTGTTCGGCATTAATCTCTCTGGCATCAAAAAGGGTCTGATTAAAGCGAGATGAAATCTGCTGACGGGAGAGAGGGTCTTCCAGTTTTTCCCATACAGCCATTCTGCGATAGTGACACAGACGCATGCCTTTTATATGCGTCCATGCGCCAAGGCGATCTAATAACTGCTCACTGGCAGGACTTAAGGCTGATACACGAATATCCGGAGCACTGTCTGCCTGAAAAGGAACAGGCTGAACCGGGTCAATCAACGCAACCTTTATCCCGGCCTGTCCGAGAGCACAGCCCAGCGCGGCCCCGACCATTCCGGCTCCAGCAATCAGAACATCGTACTGCCCGTTTTCATGCCCCACAGCGTTCCCCTTCTCCATGCGAGTTGTGGGCTAACTTTGCATCAGTCGAACAGTCAGCTCAAGTTCGCCTTATAAGTCTCTACCTTTACACCTTCCAGCAGGGAATCCAGTGAGGAAAGGTGACTGGCATGATTGACCAGAGACTCTGCCTCGACCAGAACAACCCTTTTCAACTTAATCTCCTTTCCCAGATTCATAAAGCGAAGCTGTGACCATGCGGAGGTAAATGGTTGAAGGCTGGGATTATAGGCGGCATTTTCTACATAACGTCCACACACGATCTGGCCATCGAGTGTTTCCAGGGCAACGCCTGCATAGCCACGGGTGTAAGGAGCATAACTGGCTCTGGCAGCGTTAAGAGCCTGCAGAATAACGCTATCTTCCGTTGAATACTGCAAATCCACTGGCTTGGCGGAGAGTATTCCTCCCTCTATCCCCAAATCGCCAGGACCAAAGGCTTCAGGCAGATAAGCCTTTAATCGGGCATGATGACCATA
Source organism: Parendozoicomonas sp. 209JJ7-1 (assembly GCF_058147085.1). Lineage (NCBI taxonomy): Bacteria > Pseudomonadati > Pseudomonadota > Gammaproteobacteria > Oceanospirillales > Endozoicomonadaceae > Parendozoicomonas > Parendozoicomonas sp. 209JJ7-1. Next base: position 2,155 of record NZ_JBYVJU010000002.1, read on the forward strand.
ACCACTCTTACCAGCCACAGTGATATCTAGATGTTCTGAACAACCCAGCTCATGGAGAAACTGCCGACAATGCCCGCAGGGGGCGGCGTTAACCACCAGGCTCATCAGGCTTTTTTCACCATGCAACCAGGCATTATTTATCGCAGCCTGTTCGCCATGAAGGGTCAGCCCCAGAAAACTATCGCCGAATTCCAGGTTTGCTCCAAGGTACAAGGCTCCTGTGCCTCCACGGACAATAACTCCCACATAAAAGCCGGAAACGGCTGGCACTGCACAGGCTGCCGCTATATACAGAAGCTTTTCCGGAAGATCATCTGCAGACGCACTCAGAAGTGCCGCAAGTTCAACAGCCTGATCGGCAGTTAACATTCCGCCCTGGGTAAACAGCATCCTTTCCAAGAGCGGTCTGGTTTGTACAGGAAAACTATCCAGAACAGCATGGTCAAAAGAAAACAAAGGCATGAAAACAAAACCGGAGAGTTATCGAGAGTAATGAATTAACCGAGAAAACCCTTAAATGCAATAAAAATCAGATAGAAACAGCTCAACCCCAACCTCGGTTCATTTAGAGTTAACCGTTCATATTCCTTGCTCTTGGTTGACAGGCTCTGCCGGTGTCACCATCAGGTGTTTCACCTCCAGCTTTACACTGGCACCAATAAACGGAAAATGAAAGCGGACTCTCCCTGCCTGGACTTCCAGGCTTTCGGGCTTTCGGGCTTTCGGGCTTTCGGCCATCAGAGTTGTAAACATCCACAACTCCCTTGCTGGCAGGCTTGTCATTTTCAAAAACACGAACGGTGATACTATCCCCAAAGGGCACAGGGTATATAAGCAGATTGGCGATCAGGGAATCAACACTAAAATGAGCAGTTTACTTAACCGGACTGATGTTTCTGTGTCTTCAACTTTTCATCCCTTAATCATTATGGATTCCGGGGCCGGCGGCCTGACTGTGTTTGATGAGATCAATCGACTTATGCCCTGGATGCCTGTGGTGTATTGCGCCGACAACGCAGGTTTTCCCTACGGCCCTCGCAGTGAAGATGATATTGTTCAGCGGGTCAGCCATTATCTGGGGATTTTGCAGAAACTTTATCATCCATCCCTGATTATTCTGGCCTGTAATACCGCCAGTACCGCGGCTCTTTCAACCATCAGGGCTGAACTGCCGGTTCCGGTTGTAGGTGTAGTGCCAGCAATTAAAACCGCAGCACAATTATCAAAGAAAAAATGCATTGGCCTGCTGGCTACTCCGGGAACGGTAAAACGTTCTTATACGAACAGGCTTATCGAAAGTTTTGCCAGTGATTGTGAAGTGATTCGTGTGGCTTCAAACCGGCTGGTGCATCTGGCAGAAAACAAATTGATGGGGATTGCTCCTGAACAGCATGAGTTTGATACCATTCTGGAACCTTTCCTCAATGCTCCAGCTATGCCGGACCAAGTCGTTCTGGGTTGCACACACTTTCCTTTGGTGAGGGAAGAACTTAGCATCAGTGCTCCCGATATCAACTGGGTGGACTCCGGAGAAGCTATAGCCCGCAGGGTTATCAGTTTACTGAACAAACCATCTGTACCCATACCTGATGCCAGAGAACATATTGCCCTGCTGACGGCAAAGTGTGATAAGCAAGATGTTCTTGCCTTCTCAATCAAACAAAGAGGATTTGAAACTCTGGAAGTGCTGAATTAACAGCGGGAAAAAGCGGCTTCACTCAGCTAATGCGAATTCTACTGCAGCATCTTGTTTCCCATTGCAGATTGCGCTGCAGATAACTTCCCCATTTATGACTATCCTTCACAGGGCTGTGACTATGGCGGTGATAGTGATTATGAGTAATAACGTTAAACTTTTAACATCCGGAAAATTATCCGGAGCCAAATTAGCAATATGGGATCTCGTTGGCGGAGGCGACACTATTCACTTGCACTGCATAGGCGCACCAAGGGAAAAGTTTTTTGATATAAAAGGTACACTTACCATTGATATTCTGCGCCATCCTTCTGACTTTTCTCTTGATCTCTGCCTTGGTGGGGCCACCGCGACCGGGGATGGATCTTTTCATCGGGACTGTACCATTCCCTGTCTGGATTATGACCTCTACCCACTCCGCAAACTCCCAGGTGAGCTCAGCCCATTTAATGACAGACGGGTTGATGTTGTTGGACGTTTAACACGCACATTTGAAGAAAAGCTGGAACAAGCCAGTTTTTCCTGGGGGGGGAAGCGTGCTAACGGAGTCAACAGAAGGGAAACCCTTATATTTGACACGGTGTCATCATCGTCATATGCCACAGTTACCGGAGAAACCAGACTGTCAAAAGTTATTAAATTTATTGCCAGTAAAAAACCCCATGTGAATCAAGTCGTTGCTGTTCTTGAGTCACCAGGTGTAGAAACCGTATGGACTCAAGAAAGTCTAAAAGAAGCCGCAGATAAAGTAAGAGCAGAGTGCATGAAGATGGTAGTTAATGTAACCAGCTGGACCGGCACAGAGTACGATCCAGGGAATCTTCCCCCAGGGGTAACAACCTCTGATATTGATATTGGTGATGATAGTTTTTAGGGCTGAAAACTCTCAGCCCTAAAAGGATTTCAGACGTAAGTAAAAATACCCCGCTCAAAAGAAGGCATGTTTATGAACAAGCCTCCAGCCTGGCATAGGCCACCATCAGCCATTTACTGCCTTCCGTATCAAAATTAATCTGAACCCTGGCCTGGGCACCTTGCCCTTCAAAGTTCAGCACAACGCCTTCCCCAAACATTTCATGGAATACTCGCTGTCCGAGGTGTAAATCCGTTCCGGGAACATCGGCGCTGGCCATTCCCCGGGAGGTTGCTGTCACGGGGCGACTGATACTGGCATTCAGGCGCACCTCCTCCAGCAGCTCTGGAGGCACTTCCCGCAGGAAGCGGGACGGACGGTTTATGGTATCCTGCCCATGCAGACGGCGATTTTCCGCATAAGTCATATACAGCTGTTCTTTCGCCCGGGTAATACCTACGTAGCAAAGACGACGCTCTTCTTCCAGGCCATCCGGGTCTTCCATAGACATTTTATGGGGGAACAGACCTTCTTCCATACCGGCCAGAAAGACCAGAGGGAATTCCAGACCTTTGGCCGAGTGCAGAGTCATCATCTGAACACTGTCGGCAAACTGATCGGCTTGGGTATCACCGGCTTCCAAGGCAGCATGGGCCAGGAACGCATCCAGAGGGGAGAGCATTTCCTGCTCTTCTTCCGCAAACATATCTTCCGGATCAAACTCCCGGCAGGCGGACACCAGTTCTTCCAGGTTTTCTACCCGCGCCCGGCCTTTCTCACCTTTCTCTTTTTGATACAACTCTACAAGGCCGCTGACCTGAATACAGTGATCCGCAAACTCATGGAGAGGAAGGTCAGCACCAGAAGATGACAAACCATCCACCAGCTCAAGGAAAGACGCTACCGCATTAGACGCTCTGGCGGTAAACAGATTCTGGGTCACCATCTGCCGGGCTGCCCGCCACATGGATACATTCCCGCCACGGGCAACATCCCGAATGGATTGAACGGTTTTCTCACCAATACCCCGTGGAGGAATATTAATAACCCGCTCAAGGGACGTATCATCATCGGCATTACTGGCCAGACGCAGGTACGCCATGGCGTTTTTAATTTCCGCCCGCTCGAAGAAGCGCTGGCCACCATAAATGCGGTAAGGAACTCCGGAACGAAGCATGGCTTCTTCCAGAACACGGGACTGGGCATTGGAGCGGTAAAGAATGGTAATATCACTGCGGGCCAGACCTTTTTCTACACCATCCTGAATGCGGTCACCGATAAACCGGGCTTCATCCACTTCATTAAATCCGGCGTAAACCCGAATAGGCTCCCCTTCCACACCCTCGGTCCAGAGCTCTTTGCCCAGACGACCGGGGTTATTACCAATTAACGTGTTGGCCGCTTTCAGAATATTGCCGGTTGAACGGTAATTCTGTTCCAGCTTGATGGTTCTGGAATTAGGAAAGTCTGTGGAGAACTTTTGGATATTCTCAATCTTCGCGCCACGCCAGCCGTAGATAGACTGGTCGTCATCACCCACCACCATCAGGTTGTCTCTGTCGCCCACCAGGTTTCTTAACCAGGCGTACTGAACGGAGTTGGTATCCTGGAACTCGTCCACCAGCACATAGCGGAAACGGTCACGGTAATGGTCTCGCAGAGAAGCATTAGTGAGCCAAAGTTCATTGGAACGCATCAGCAGTTCCGCGAAATCTACAACGCCTAATTGTTTGCACTGTTCTTCATAGACGACATAAATGCCATGCATGGTTTTTTCGTACAGATCAAAACCAGGCTCGTAGTGATGGGGACGAAGTCCTTCATCCTTTTTGGCATTGATATAATACTGGGCCTGGCGGGGCGGCCACTTTTTATCATCCAGCCCCATGGCTTTCATAATGCGTTTTACGATGCGCAGCTGATCATCGGAATCCAGAATCTGGAAATTTTCCGGCAGGCCGGCTTCCTGCCAGTGCGCCCGCAACAGTCTGTGGGCCAAACCGTGGAAAGTACCAACCCACATACCCCGCACAGGCATATCCAGCATCTGCTCAATACGGCCACGCATCTCCGCAGCCGCCTTATTGGTGAAGGTCACCGCCATGATTGACCAGGGAGAAAACCCTTCCGTCTGCACAAGCCAGGCAACACGGTGCACCAGTACTCTGGTTTTACCACTGCCGGCACCGGCCAGCACCAGCCCGGAACAGGGAGGCATGGTGACAGCTTCACGCTGGGCATCGTTCAGAGAGTCAAGGATTGCAGTGACGTCCATAGATCCGGTTATTCACTCAAAGCGAAAGAGAACCCCAAGTGTAACGAAAACAGCACTGTCTGTTCATCCACTGTGGTTTCAACTTGCCATTACCTGCAGGTTTCGGCTTAATAAGTGTACGGATGCACGAAAACAGCAAGAAGGGTATGGATGCCCATGGTGATAACAAATACCCAGTGCACTTTTCCGGATACGAATGACTGAAGCAGCACAGCAATTCTCTACATCGTTCCCCGATGACCAGAATACGGGCCATTTTGATAACAGTTGGCTGACAACCCGGTTAAGGGCAGAACAGCTCAAATTGCTGCACCGTGGTTCCCTGCGCCTGTTTATTATCATTAGCCTCTGCGTATTCGCATCCTATACTCTGCTCTGGTATCCCGATATTTTTCCCCAAGCATTGTTTCTTCTTGGTGGTTGTATCTACCTCGGGGCTATGCACTCACTTATCAGCCGGACATTCGCCTTCAGCTATCTGGAGCTACCTGAACGACAAACCTTTTGGCTGTTGTTGTTTAACCTGGCAAACCTTGCCGGAAGCTGTGCCCTGACTGCCGGCATCATTCTTCTGGTTCCCCTGGAAACATCGCTGGACCTGATGGTTATCCTGACAGCGGTATCCATTACCATGTTCTCCTGCGCTATCCTTTATGCTAGCTATACTCCCGCATTTTTTACCTTTACCCTGCCCCTGACCTGTGGCCTGTCATGGTGGCTCTGGAATCATCCACAGCAGGACATAAAAATCTGGGCAACGACAGGGCCGGTTTTACTGCTGTTTATGGTTTACCCAGTTTTTTATGCCCACAGGGTTTCTTCAAAAGCCCTGAGTCGCCGGTTTCTTAACCATGCCCTCAGCCAGAAACTGACCACAGAAAACCGCCGCACAGACGACGCCAGACTTGAGCTTGAAAAAACCCGGCAGAATCTGGAACGCATTGTTACTGTCCGCACCCATGAGCTGAAACGAACCAATGAACGACTCAGTAACGAAATTGTCCAGCGGGAAGAAACCAGCAGGGCATTGCGGGAAAGTGAAGAGCGCCTGAGCCAGTCCCTGGAAGCCAGCCGACTCGGACTCTGGGACTGGAACCTCTCTTCCGATGAAATTTACCACAGCCGGTTCCAGGAGCTTTTTGGATACGATATTCAGCAGCTGGATGGCTTTAAAGGCCAACTTGAACATTTGATACATCCGGAAGATGCCGGCTATGTCCGTCAGGCTATCATTGACCACTTCCATGGCAAAAAGGAGTTCTATCTTACCCGTTACCGGATTCGCCATGCTCTGGGCAACTGGGTCTGGGTAGAAGACAAAGGACAGGTAGTAAAATGGAACAGCGAAGGCCGTGCTGCCAGAATGCTGGGCACTCGCAGGGACATCAGCCTGGAGATGCAGCACCAACAGGAAACCCAGCTGGCCATGACGGTGTTTGACAAAGCCAGCGATGCCATTTTCATTCTGAACCCAAAATTCCAGTTTCTTACGGTTAACCAGTCTTTTAAAAACATCACCGGATATTCCGATGACGATGTTATCGGTAAAACCACTCTCGATCTCAGCCCATCAATAGAAATACAGGATTATTACAAAGACTTCCTGGAAAACCTGTCGAGAAAGGGTACTCTGCAGATGGAAGTTATGGTGAAGAGGAAAAACGGTGAAACCTACCCTGTCTGGATTCAGATTAATGAAGTCCGCGACAGTACCGGACAACTCATTCATTATGTTGGCCTTTTCCGTGATCTGACTCAGCATAAGGAAACCGAAAAGCGCCTGAGCTATCTCTCAAACTATGATCCCCTCACCGGCCTTGCCAATCGCACGCTGTTTCAGTCCCGATTGCATGAAGCCCTGGAAATTGCGGCCAAAGAGAATTCTGAACTGGCCCTGATTATGATTGACTTGGACAGATTCAAACAGATCAATGACACCCTCGGCCATAGCACCGGTGATGAACTTCTGCGGCAGGTTTCACAAAGGCTGCTGCGCCATACAGCCAAGGCCCATACCACATCACGTCTCGCCAGTGATGAATTCGCGATAATTATCGACACTTGGACGGACGAGGAAATCCTTCAGGAACTGTCATCGGAAATTATCAAAACCCTGTCCACCCCCTACGACATTAATTCACACGAGCTACTGATTGGTGCCAGCCTTGGTATCAGCCACTATCCCAGCAATGGCCGTGAGATGCAGACCTTGATATCTCAGGCTGATACCGCCATGAACCATTCCAAATACCTGGGTGGAAATACTGTTCAGTTTTATAACGACACCATGCGCTCAACCTCACACGAACGCCTAACATTGGAGTCAGATCTGCGCAGGGCTATTGCGCATGATGAACTGGAAGTGTTCTACCAGCCCAAGATGGATCTGGCAGAAGGTTCAATAACCACAGCGGAAGCACTGGTACGCTGGAGACATCCAGAGAAAGGTTTGATTCTCCCCGATAAATTTATTGCTCTAGCGGAAGAAACAGGTCTGATTAATGAGATTGGTAACCTTGTCCTGAAACAATCTTGCCATCAGGCCAAAATCTGGCTGGATAAAGGTTGGGAAATACGAGTCTCTGTAAATATTTCCGTTGGTCAGCTACGTCATGGCAACCTGGCCGAAAAGGTTTATGAACTGCTTTCAGAGGCGAGCCTGCCCACCCACCTGCTGGAACTGGAAATTACTGAAAGCCTGTTGATGGAAGATATTGAAGAGACCATATATACGCTGACCCTTATTCGCGACCAGGGCATTACTATTACTATTGATGACTTTGGCACCGGGTATTCGTCACTGAGCTACCTGAAGCGTCTGCCTGTTGATACTCTGAAAATTGACCGTTCGTTCATTTCCCAGATCGATACCAACAACAATGACTCAGCAATCACTCGAGCCATTATTGCCATGGCCCACAGCCTTGATTTAAAAGTTGTTGCGGAAGGTGTCGAAAGACGTTCCCATATTCACTTCCTGCAGGAAAACCGCTGTGACGAAGTACAGGGATATTTTATAAGCAAGCCATTATCAGCTACCGAATTCAGTAAGTTTCTGAGCCAACGAATTGCTGTATCTGCCTGAGAACCTAACTCTTTAAAAGGCCTGATATGAACAAAACTAAAAATCTGCCCTCCGGATTTTGGTTTCATGTATGGTTGCATGATCGTCTTTGAACAACTGCCAGACAAAGGTCATTGATTTCACCCAGGAGGCCTGTAAAGGTATAGTGGTAAACTGAATTTTTATGTATAAATTGCGACCAGTTTTACGGCCTACGACACATGGTAATTGCAGGGCAATGCCAACAACAAACCTGCTTAAACAAATAGAAGATAAACGCAGCCGCCTGACACGCTCTGAACAAAAGGTCGCGGATCATATTGAAAAGAATCCGGCCCAGGTAGTGCGCACCAGTATCGCTGAGCTCGCCGCCCAGTGTGATGTGAGTGAGCCGACTATTGTCCGCTTCTGTCGTGCGCTGGAATGTTCAGGCTTTCAGGATTTCAAACTTCGCCTCGCCCAGTCCCTGGCCTCCGGCAATGAATTCTCACGGTTTGTTATTGCCGAAGATGACGATACTAACAACCTTACCCGTAAGGTTTTTGACGCGACCGTCCACAGCCTGCTGGATGTCCGTAACCGCATTTGCACAGAAACCCTCGAAAAAACCATCAGCATTCTCAGCAAGGCCCGGCGCATAGAATTTTATGGCTTCGGCGCTTCCGGCAATGTGGCCAATGACGCCCAGCATAAATTCTTTCGCCTGCAGGTAAACGCCTCGGCCTACTCCGATCCCCATATGCAGTCCATCTCCGCGGCCACCCTCGGACCACAGGATGCGGTTGTCGCCATTTCCCAAACTGGTCGCACCCGTGAACTGTTACACATGGTAACACTCGCCCGTAAACAGGGTGCTCAGGTAATATCCTTGTGCCCCGGAGACAGCCCTCTTGCCGGCCATACCGAACTGACAATTGCCGTAGATGTTCCAGAGGATACAGACATATATACGCCATTAACCTCGCGAATTGTGCATCTTACGGTCATTGATATTCTCGCGATGGGCGTGGCCCGCACACGTGGCCCAGAACTTGCAGAACAATTAGAAAATGTAAAACAGAATCTTCGCACCCTGAGAGTCAGTCAGTCGTAACAATCAGGTGCTAATGTACCTTCATGGATGTACGCAGTTACGGAAAGGACGCCAGAACCAGTAGCTCTGGCCCTACCAGGAAACAGCAATAACAGGGAATCAACTATGACCACTTTCGCAACTTCACAAATCAGCGATAAATATGATCTGACTCCCGGAGAAATTTCTGCCCAGATGCCTGAAAAAGCATCACAGCGCCAGCTTTACATTCGCAGAGCCATAGAAGACAGAAATGAAAAAAAACGTCTGAAGGAGATGTCCGAAGACAGCTACTGGGACAAACTGTAACGGTACACAGGGCTGCTCCACATATCTTTCGCCTGACGACAGTTTTCAGGTAACAACCCGGGAGCAGCAAAAGTATTACTGATCAGAACACACCCCGGAAGCGTATTTTGCAGCCGGGGTAATAATTTCTTCATCCCGCCGGGAAACAGGTAACAGTACACAAGACCTGCCAGAGAATAGCTTTCCTTATAAATACATCCTTTACACACTTCCAGATTATCCAGCCCTGATAACTTCGCTCGTATCCAGCAAAACAGCCAGACCAGAAGATTGTTTTCTATGGCAATCACTTTATTCTCAGGGTAACGCCGGGCCAGATAAACGGAAACACCTCCCCACCCAGCCCCAGCCTCTACAATTTGTCCCGATACCTGGTCGGGCAAAACCTTTATGACCTCATCCAACACTTTACGGGACGAAGGAACCGGGCCAATACCATTAAATACCGCGTAAACAACAATGGTTATTACCAGAAGAAACGACAGGGAAATTATAATCATGGGCTGGTTATCGACCAGTCATTACAAAAGCTAATTTGCAGCCTCCTAAAAAAGTAATAATATAACATTTCAAGTAATCCAGAGCAGAATCCCAATGCAGTTCCTCTCCCACCAGCGTTTTGGAAAACATATCCAACCCCTTGTTTTCATGCTGATAGCAGCCCTGTCATCCACAGCTCAGGCCAGCCAGAATACAGCGCCCAGGGTAATGACCAGTATCAAACCCTTGCAGTTGATTGCCGCCGCGATTACTGAAGGGGTGACCACTCCTGAACTGTTACTGGAACCGGGCGTTTCTCCCCATGATTACAGCCTTCGTCCTTCAGATATCAAACGTATCTCCTCTGCCAGTCTGGTGTTCTGGGTAGGTGCAGATCTGGAAAGATTTCTTGAAAAGCCCCTCGCTACACACAGCTCAGACAAACGGGTAATTGCCTTAATGGATTACCCGGGAGTACAGGTGGAGCCATTCTCAACCGCAGAGAAAGGGACTGACGACGAATACGACAGCCATGATTCCCACGGTCACGATGACCACAGCCATGGCAGCCACGATCCACATATCTGGCTCAGCCCAGACAACGCCCTGGTGATGGCTAAGGCAATGAAGGAAGCGTTAATCAAAGCGGATGCGCCCAATACCAACATCTACAAAGCTAATTACCGAAAGTTCCAGGATGCCTTGAAGAAAACCGACCAGAGCAACCAGAAGAAGCTGGCCTCTGTGCAAAATAAAGAGTTTTTTGTATTCCATGATGCCTGGGGCTACTTCACCCGGCACTACGGCCTCAAAATTGGCGGCGTTTTCACTCTGAACCCGGAGCAACAGCCCGGGGCCAGACATATGGTCGAACTGAGAAAGCGACTGACCGAAGCCGGTAATACCTGCATTTTTCGGGAGCCCCAGTTCCGGCCCGCTTACCTGAAAACCATGACCAGGGGGTTGCCGGTTCGCATTGGCGTGCTTGACCCCCTTGGCAGTGATATTGAAGTCAACGCTGGTGGCTATCTAACTCTTATTGAGCAGCTGACCACTGAAATCAGTGACTGCCTGAAAGCTACCAAAGCCGGACAATAAGTATTCCCCGGGATCTGCCGATGATCCTAAAAGATCAATGGCAGGTCCCGGCCCCATGCTTCCAATCACTCCATCTTCAATCGTCAGAACCCTCTGTGTCTGCATCACAGTTGTGATTTTGGGTAATGGCTGTTCCCACCTTCCCGGAAACTATTTTTCTTCTGACGACGGCCTGAAGGCCACCCTTGTGTATTACACCTTGAAAGGTGAGCGCAGGATTGCCGTTATCACCCCAAGTCAGGTCACCAGTGACCTTCCCCTGCCTGAGGAGGCAGATATCCCTCTACACCAGACCGGAAGACCTTTAATTCCCCTGAGCTTCCGGGCTGACGGTATTTATGCGGAATCCCTCAACGGCTCTCCTGTACACCTTATTCAGGGGAGAAATCTGACAGATCCGATTATGGCCATAACTCCCGACCCCGATACCCGGATTCTCAGCTACATCGCATTGCAGGGACGAAAACCTGTTCTCAAACTACGAACAATCCATAAGGGAGAAGTCGCTGAAAAGAGCGTGATTATGCACCTTGCAGCAGATATAGACAGTTATTACATCAGTGACTTTGAGCACCAGGAGGCCCCATGAGTTCACCAAACCCGCCAAATGGTCCTGTTGGCCCTTCAGCCCCCCCCCCTGCGCCCCCCGCGCCCCAGCCTCCAGGACATACCGGTGGCAAGCGCAGAGTCACTCCGGCCAACCCGAACCATGGACCAAGTGTTCAATCTGGTGTCCAGAATCCAGAGGGGCAACAACCCTCTGGCCAGCCCGTTAACCAGAGAACAGCGACTCCTGCCGCCAAACCACCGTTAGAAGCCGCCTATGACGAAGCCAAGAATGAACTTACTGATGTGGTCTCCCAACTCTGGCTCAGGGATCAGTTAGCCATTATCCAGAAAATTATTGATAACCCGGATATAAAACTGGAACTTCCCTGCAAGATAAAAATCCAGCTTCCGGGAACAAACAAAATTGTGCAGTTCTATCCGGCCAATGATGACATCGGACCGGATCATCGCCCCCAGTACAAAGATTTCCTGGAGTCTTCGTGCAGGAACCTCAGAAAGAGGCTTAAACAGGACGCTCCCCTCAAACAACTATACGACCTCTATAAACAGCGCCGTTCAGAGTTACTGGAAGCAGGCAAGGCTATGATGTACGACAAAGGCCAGTTCTTCCCCTGGCCACCCGAACCATCACCTTACTTTAATGAGATTATGACCAGTGCATTCAGCAGAACACTGAATGATAACGGGATAATCTTTTCCTTCTCCCGGGGAGAACCAGATCCTAACCTGGTCCGCCAGCAACCGTCCCCAGAGCCAGCTCCGAAAAAAGGCAAGAAAAGAAAGGTTAAAATACAGCCCGCTAAGACAACTCTGAAGAACCCCAGCACAGAACTTCGGGTCAATGTATCACCAGATGATCTTCGCAGACACGCAGAGCATGTCCGCCGGGCTGAGGAAGAGGCCCATAGAACAGCGCCCGTTCCTTTAGCTCCCAACTCTTCAGATTCCGAGTTAAGTGGTGATGAAGCGGGGAATCCGGCCAGGCGCAGACCTCCAAATCCCACAGGTGCCCGGTAGAATTCCCGGAACTATCCCATTGGGACCAATGAATATTCTTCCAGATATAGTGAAAAGACTCCTCTCTGGTGCATACTACCCGGGTCTGACTCAGGTTGTATGAGCCAGGCCTGTATACGGACCTTCCCAACATAAAAACGGACAATGGCATGAGCATTTTCAAGGCACATATCCGCCAGATGGGCGCCTATAAGCCACCTTTGGAAGGTCGCAGCCCCGTGCATCATCTGCTTCTGGATTTTAATGAGCGGACCCTGCCGGTCAGCAAGCCAGTTATTGACGCCCTGACCAATTACATCCACAGCGGACGTCTGCAAACCTATCCAAGTTACGGGAATATCACCGCAAAGCTGGCTGATTACTGTTCCGTTGAGGAAAATCAGGTGATGATCACCAACGGCTCAGACCAGGGAATAGACCTGATTATCCGTGCATCCTGTAACGCGGGAGACGAAGCGATTATCCCTGGCCCGACATTTGCCATGTATCACCAGTGCGCGAAGATTGAAAACCTGAATATTATTGAGCCTCAATATTCCCGGGGAGGCGGATTTCCTACCGAGGGAATAATTGCAGCGATTACGGAGAATACCCGGATTATTGTAATCGCAAACCCCAATAATCCCAGCGGCACAGAGGTATCCAGGGACGATATTCTGAAAATTGCGGAAGCGGCTCCAAAATGCACAATTCTTGTTGATGAGTGCTACTTCGAATACACCCGGGCAACCGTTGCCGATGTACTGAAACAATATCCCAACATTGTTATCACCCGCACCTTCTCAAAAACCTGGGGATTGCCGTCTATCCGGTTTGGCTATGTGCTTTCCACGGCAGACAACATTAACGCCCTGCTGAATGTAAGGGGGCCTTACGATGTTAACCAGCTGGCACTGGTGGCTGCGAGCACCGCGCTGGATCATCCAGAATACACCCATAACTACGTAAAAGAAGTTATGGAACAATCCAAACCGCTGTTGGAGAAATGGCTGCAGTATAACGACATCACTTTCTGGCCAAGCAGTGGGAATTTCCTCTGGATATTTCCTGACAATCCGGAAAAGATGACCGAAGTGCTGAAAAAAAACCATATCCTGATCCGCCCCAAAAATGATGCCCAGGGCAATAAAGGATTAAGAATCACCATAGGCACTCTGGAGCAGACAAAAGACCTGATTCAGGCTTTGGAGCAATCTCTTTGATTTTCCCTCTCTAACCCCCTGTTTTTTATTTCCCGATAGTGCCCAGCCCGATAGTGCCCAGGGGCATTACCGGGCCAGAGTTTACTCCTTATCTTTCAAATCATCCTGTAATGATGACAGTGGATAACCGTTACCGCTTGTCACCATAAAATAGAATGTCCAGCTATCACGGAACAGGCCACTGTTCTTTACCAGGAACAGATCAAGGTGACGTTTATCCCCTTTATATTTAATCCGGGTATGGGTGCCGTTCTGTACAGGAGTTGCCTCATAGACAACCTCCAGTTTTTTCTCAAAGCATCCTTTTACCCGATTGGTCACTTCCCTCATAAAGTTGATTCCGGCCTCTTTCAGAGGAAAGCTGCGGGTACAGATCAGGCTGTAATTGGTCCGCCCCCACTGCCATATCTGACACTCCTGGCCGGCAAGGGTCAGGGTGGTCTGCCAAGTGGTGACTTTATTAAAGAGCTGAGGAGAGTTTCGGTGGCCTTTAAAATCTGTATGGCTGCTTTCTACCACTTTCTTTAAATCAGAGCAGCCTCCACCTGCATTGGCCCATGCTTCCGGAACCATACCGATAACCAGTAAAGCGATAAAAAACGTGCAAAATGGCAGGATATAAAAACGGAAGGAGAATCTCATAAACAGGAGAGATAACGGAGCAGGACTGAAAACACCACGCAACATAACCATTGCCCCTCACAACAGAGTGACTTCAAGGTAGTGCAATCCCCTTACATTTTCCCCCCAATACCCAATAGTAATCCCATCATAAAAGCCAAAATAACAATGGCCGGAAGCATAACGCCCAGCACGGTTATTCTGGTTCTTAACTTTTCCTCTCCGTCTCGTCTGTTCCAGTGTTGAATGCTTATTCTGCGTTCATCATTCATTTCGGTCGCCAACCCACAACTCGTACAGTTCACCTGCCAGAGTTGATCATCCTTTACAGCAAACGGAAGGATTTCAGCCTGCCCACCACAGGACGGACATGCCTTAAGATACTTTTCCATTATTTTATTTTTCCCTTTCTTCTTCAGCATAGCGACCTGCACTCTCTCCACAATTGCAAAATTCCACAATCGTCCACCCTTGTGATTTTTGCGGGATAAATGTGATGAACAGAACAGCATTTCTATGCAGAGGTACATTTAGAAGTAAGGCTATATTCAGTGCGGCTCTCAAGGAAAAACACAGGACCGGTTATCTTTGATAACCGGAATGCTGCTTTTTAGCGGACAGTTTACGGCGCAGGATACTGAATACCGGAAAGGAGCACTTGGGAGTCGGATTGGTTTTTTTCTTTTTGTCAGGGGAAACAGACATATTCAACCTATTGTTAACTTCATCAGGGGGAACAGAGTCTGACAGTCCTATGCCGCCTCAGTTTCCCATCAATATCAGGGCTGTTATATATCGGCCCGCCTCTGCTGTTCTTGAGGGCTTGGCTGCATCTATCTGAAAGCTGCTACGAGCGGGCTTGCTTCGGCCTGCTGATTCAACAGGGAAGCACCATAACCGTTCAAGCTCTGTACAAAAGAGCCGGATAAAATCTTCCATAAACAAAACCCCGCATATGCGGGGTTCGGATTCTCGGAGATGCTGCCTTATTTTTATTATTCTGTTTTTTGTTCTTCTTATTAGATGTCTTGTTTTTACGGCTTCTTATTCTTGGATATTTCTTATTTTTATTTTTGGCCGCTTGGCAAGTTCTCTTCCGGAACCTTTTGCCTGTTTGCACAAAGATTATTGCAGCCTGCGTGCCAACTATAAGAATCCCTTTATATATAAGGGCTGCAGCATTTTCACTACATATCTCACAGGAAATCTCAGGTTACATATACGATCAGGTGTTACCTTTGAGTAACATCCCCACAGTTACAGGTAACACCTAAATGACTATAAAAACGCTTTGTCAGGAAATGCTCCGCCAGAAAATACCCAGCCTTCTGGCAGTGCTGCCGCTGGTCGATTACTCCACATTTTTCATAGTGATTGCCGGTACTGCCATTCTGGGCTTTGTGGCTCTGCGTTTTATGAAAGAGCCGGATTATTTACATCTACCGAGCCCATACATTATGAGGTCATAGCCATTGCAGCAATTTACTGTGCAGTAATTGTCACCGACAGTCGAGCAGACGACCCCTCTGCGCCAACAGTGCTGATAAAAGTTGTTCTTGTCCTTTATACAAGCGTTATCATCATACGGGCAGACCAGTTTGGTGAATTGCAGAACGTGGGAATATTTATTGGGGTAGGTAATATCATAAGCATATATACCCGCATCATAACACGATCCATTCGTACCCGGAGGTGACCAGCGAAGTCCGCTGCCACCGCCATAGTATTCAATATCTTGCCCGACATAGCTCTTATAAGGGTATGCATTGTCGGAATCATAGACTTTGCCACACCAGTCATCCCAGTTGAAGTGGGCGCAAAGGCGGTATTTGTTGGGCAATGCATAGGGACAGATAAGGGGAATGGACTCTATCGTGCCATAAACACAGGCGCGATTTTTATCCGGGAGAACCAGGCCGGAAACACTGTATGCGTCCGGGTTGAAGGTACCAAAGTCTTTCGCACTAAGGCTTTCACAGCTGTTGTTCTTATCAACACTGTGGCGGGGCTGCCAGAGAACACCAGCATTATCAAGATCGGAATGCCCGTCCCAATCGTGAAATGTACCACAGCTGGAACTCCACCCCTTGTGAATGCACAGGCGGTAATCCCTGGCTACCTCTGTCGGGATATCCGTGGCAACTGTATTCTGGCAAAAGCACAGTATGAGAACACAAAAAATATTATTTTTCATAGGACAAATGAGCACACATCAAGAAAAACACCTTCAGAAAAATAGCTTTGTTCTACAGAAAGGCAACCTGCCAGATGGTGCCAGACTACTGGCTGTTTACTGAGGACTCTGACGTTATAACGGTTATCAGGCGCTGACTATTACTGGCAAGTACGTTTATGATCTGAAGGCTTTTCAGAATAATATGTTCTCATTGTCGAACGTTAATTCTGTGCTGGTCGATGGTGGTTATACCGGCTGGCGGACACCCTTTCACTCTGTTCTATTACAGCTGACCTGAAATTGTCCCCTACAGAGCACCGCCCCTTTATTAAGTTAATAAAGGGGCGGGGGGTGTTATCCTCCATGACATCAAAAGGGAATCTCAGGCAGCTCTGGATGACAAATCAGTTTCGGTCAGCACACCAACCAATGAAGATCGTGAGAGCTCCCCTTGAAGATCGCCGTCTTCGTCCACCACCGGCAGGTGATAATCGGTTTCCAGAGTTTCCGGTATCACGGATTCAAGTACAGCATCAGGAGAAATGGCTTCCAGAGGCTCAACGACATCATCACACATAACAGCTTCTGCATTTTCTTCGTAGGCTTTCTCCAGAGTTTCCTGGAGAACCACCCCCTGATAACCATCGTCGTTAACATAATAACCGTAACTTTCCGGAAGCTTTTTCATTTGTGCCAGCGCACCACAGATAGTTTCGGCAGTAATTCTATTTACGGGAGGCTGCATAACCGTTTCCACTGTCAATGCCCGCGCCCGGTTCACATCTTTTACAAAGGCTTCCACATATTCGGTAGCTGGCTGCAGAAGAATATCTTCCGGTTTCCCGACCTGAACCAGCTCACCATCTTTCAGGATGACAATACGGTCCCCGAGTCTCAAGGCTTCATCAAGATCGTGGGTAATAAACACAATAGTTTTATGGAGTTTGTCCTGAAGCTCAATCAGCTGATCCTGCATTTCACTGCGAATCAGTGGGTCCAGGGCCGAGAAAGCTTCATCCATCAGCAGGATTTCAGCATCAGTACACAGCGCCCGGGCCAGGCCAACACGCTGCTGCTGCCCCCCAGAGAGTTGCGCCGGATATTGCTGTTCGTAACCTTTCAGGCCAACCGTTTCCAGCCAATGTGCCGCTTTGGCCAGACGTTCTTTTTTACTAACCCCCTGTATCGCCAGGCCATAGCTGACGTTATCAATCACCGTATGATGGGGCATCAGCCCAAAGCGCTGAAACACCATCGACATTTTGTGGCGACGAAACTGCTCCAGCTCTTTTTCTCCAAGGCCCATCACATCAACACCATCCACCAGAATTTTGCCTTCGGTGGGATCGATAAGACGGTTGAAGTGACGAATAAGGGTTGATTTTCCTGAACCGGACAGACCCATAATGACAAAAATCTCACCTTTGTTAATGGTCAGATTAATATC
The DNA here is from genome assembly GCF_058147085.1 of Parendozoicomonas sp. 209JJ7-1. Lineage (NCBI taxonomy): Bacteria > Pseudomonadati > Pseudomonadota > Gammaproteobacteria > Oceanospirillales > Endozoicomonadaceae > Parendozoicomonas > Parendozoicomonas sp. 209JJ7-1. The sequence continues at coordinate 20,035 of NZ_JBYVJU010000002.1, forward strand.
CTTCAAACCCAGGGTGTGGTTATGTTGAGCGAGCAGCTCATCTTTTCCCATACCATTGTGCACATGGCGCATGATTTTTTCAGGCTTTTGGCCAAAAACCTTATACAGGCTTTCAATCCTGATCAGTTCCTGTTTCTCAGACATGTCCCGCACTCCCTAAATACTTTTGGGATCGCCTGGCCCATGCCTGGGATACACGATCAAAAATAATAGCCAAGGCAACAATCGCCAGTCCGTTCAGCAGGCCAAGGGTGAAATATTGATTGGTAATGGATTTCAATACAGGCTGTCCAAGACCTTTCACGCCAATCATGGAGGCGATCACTACCATGGCCAGGGCCATCATTATAGTCTGATTAATACCGGCCATAATGGTGGGCATGGCCAGGGGAATCTGTACACCGAGCAGCCGCTGGGTCGGACTGGCACCATAAGCGGTGGCGGCTTCCAGCACCTCTTTATCTACCAGACGAATGCCAAGATTAGTGAGACGAATTACTGGGGGAATCGCGTAAATAATCACTGCAATCAGTCCGGGAATTTTACCGATACCAAGCAGCATAACCACAGGAATCAGGTATACAAAGGCCGGCATAGTCTGCATAACATCCAGCGCAGGTGTTACCAGCTTCTGGGTACGGTCCGAGCGTGCCATGGCAATTCCGACAGGAACACCCAGTACAATCGCCATCACCGTGCACACCGTAATCATACTGAGGGTGCGCATGGTATTATCCCACATGCCGAAGTAACCGATGGCCAGCATCACCAGCACAACAGTCATACCCATCTTCCAGGAGCGGCTGGCCCAGTACACAAGCCCGGTAATGGCTCCCAGTACCAGCCACCAGGGCGACTGCAGTAAAAGATGTTCAAACCAGATAAGAAAACTCAGCAGGGGGTCAAAAAACGCTTCAATGGTATCGCCAAACTCCCGGGAAAAGTCCCGATAGGCACCATCAAGGGTTTTCCGGATCGCAATGAGATCACTGCGATCCATCTGCGGGAATTCAGTCAACCAGGACTTATCCGCCATGATTCGGTTCCCCTTACAACCGGGAGAGGGACTTTTGTACTTTCTGAGCCACTGGCTCAGAAACCCACTTCTTCCAGATTTCCGGATAAGTGGTCAGGAAGTGTTCCATGGCGATCTCGCCATCGGCCTGTTCTTCTTCCATCCAGGCCAGCAGACGATTCATCTCTGCATTGGTAAAGGAGCGACGGGTCAGATAGTTGTAGGCTTCCGGGGTCCTGCTAGCGAATTCCTCGGTCGTTACAGTCTGTACCGGCGCAGGAGGATACATAGTGACTTTCGGATTTTCACAATCTTCCTGAACGGTACACCTCATGAATTCTTCCTTGTTGATACCACTGCCGAAATCCACCTTCACCATTTTGTATTTACCCAGAATGGCGGTGGGTGCCCAGTAATAACCAAACCAGGGTTCTTTACGCTCATAAGCTCTGGCCAGCGATCCGGACAAGCCGGCGCTGGAACCGGGATCAAGTAATTCAAAGCCCGCCTCTTCAAGGTTCAGAGCCTTGAAAAGGTTTCCGGAAGTGATCTGGCAGGTCCAGCCCGCCGGACAGCTGTAAAAACCGGACAGACTCGGGTCTTCCGGGTGTTTGAACAGGGAAGCATTCTTGATAATGCCCTGAATGGTAGCCAGTTCAGGTTTTTTTTCAAGAAGATATTCGGGGACCCAGAAACCTTCTTCGCCACCTTCAGAAAATGCATTGCCGGCATAACGCAGGCGCTTCTCAGCCACGCCCTTATCCAGCGCTTCTTTCAGGCCGTTGCTCCAGAACTCGGGAGCAATATCCGGTTCACCCTTTTCGATCATGGAAGTACCGGTGGGCATGGTATCACCGGGTATCAACTCGGCGTCACAGCCGTAACCGTGAGTAAGAATAAACTGATCCACATTTGCAATCAGAGAGGCGGAATTCCAGTTCATATCAGCAATAGTGACTTTACCGCAGCCACTGGCAGCCATGCTGGAACCGGAGAGTGAGATGAGTGCTGCGGCCCCTAAAATGCCGATGGCTTTAATCATGATAATTGCTTTTACTGCCCTGTTGTTGTTGGAATTTCGCGATATAGATTACAGCTCTAATAATAAGAGTTCAAATTATCTGCCCCGTTAAGGAGTAAGTGCCTCCATATCAGGCATAGATGTCACAGCCATATTTTCCGCGTCCATCATCACCGCAACCCGTTGCAGAGTGGAAAGTATCTGGGTCTTTTCCCAGTTCTCCAGGGCTTCAAAACGCTCAATAAACTTTTCGTGCATAAGCGGAGGGGTTTCTGCCAGAGTCGTACGTCCATGGTCGGTCAGCCGTGCATTCACAATTCTTTTATCAACGCTGCTGCGGACCCGCTCAATAAACCCCCGCTCCTCAAGCCGGTTAAGAATAGTGGTCACTGTCGCCTGACTCAGGGAAACATCCTGGGAGATACGCTTTACCGTAACGTCTCCCAGGCTTTCTATCGACCGTAACACTACAACCTGGGGAATAGTCAGCCCACACACTTTAATCATCTGTTTTGAGTACAGGTCTGTTGCCCGAATGATCTGTCGAAGGGAGACCAGCACATCATTCTGGTAGTAAAAATCGCTCATATATACCGACCTTCTGAAAGAGAGCTTGCTCACTGTCCGGATTTTTCTCACAGAATGTTTTTAAACTCAAGAGTAATTAGAGCTCTAATAGTTTCCAGGGGGTAATCATGGACACATCATGGTCACAACAGACCCGGCAGATCCACAAAGCAGCATTTGATTCAGGCCAATCCCATTAAATACGTGAATCAAATGGTCAGGGAAATCCAGGGCAATACGTTCGATATCGTACTGGATTTAATCCGTAATCTGGCTGCTTTACGGTAAAGCCACCTGTTTTTCTGCCAGCGCCCCTGTGCCTGATCCTGGCTGCCATTCATAGACTGGCGTTTAATAAGATCACTTTCTACACTGAGGAGCGCCTGATTGACTTGGCTGACATGAACAGGCCAGGAGCAGCCACAGCCAGGATCGCAACAGATACCCGCTGATAAAACCCGGTCTCCCGTAAATTTTTACGAACTCTCTTTACGATCTTTACGTAAAAGGCAATTCATCATGCGCTCTGTAACTTTATTCGTGACATTCCTGTGGGCCATTACATGGCAGACCACTTATGGCAAAGGTGCCGCCTGCTGGACAGATGAATGGGATAAAGAAAAACCCTCCCAGAAGCGATATGAGCTGAACACAATAAACATGGGAGGTTTTGTCCTGGAAGTGAAGGTCGTCTGCGAAGACGGACAATCCACTAGCCTCACAACGACACTTTTTTATACGTCCCAATACAAGATTCCTGTGGGAACAACGGTGTATATATGCCCCAAATGTGGTGATGTGGAATGTATCGAAGGTGAGGATGTTAGAGAAACATGCAGAATCACTATGCCGGCAGGCAACTACACCATAGAAGCCACTGGCTTATGCAGCTCCACGGCTACATTATCGGGCATGCCATCATGTGATCATTGTCAATATGAAAGTCATTTTAATCATGTTGATTGTCAGACGTAAATGATCAGACGTAAAAGGTAAAAGCATGTGGAAACTGCGAGGCCATTCGTTATGCGCTCTGTAACTTTATTCGTGACATTCCTGTGGGCCATTGCATGGCAGACCACTTATGGCAAAGGTGCCGCCTGCTGGACAGATGACTGGGATAAAGAGAACCCCTCCCAGAAGCGATATGAGCTGAACACAATAAACATGGGAGGTTTTATCCTGGGGGTGAGGGTCGTCTGCAAAGACGGACAATCCACTGGCCTCACAACGACACTTTTTTATACGTCCCAATACAGGATCCCTGTGGGAACATCGGTGTATATATGCCCCAAATGTGCTGATGTCTTATGTCCCGAAGGTGAGGATATTCAAGACTCATGCAAAATCACCATGCCGGCAGGCAACTACACCATAGAAGCCACTGGCTTATGCAGCACCACGGCTACATTATCGGGCATGCCTTCATGCAATGAGTGTCAGTATGGAAGTCAATTTAATCATGTTGATTGTCAGACGTGAATGATCAGACGTAAAAGGTAAAAGCATGTGGAAACTGCGAGGCCATTCGTTATGCGCTCTGTAACTTTATTCGTGACATTCCTGATTCGTGACATTCCTGCGGGCCATTGCATGGCAGACCACTTATGGCAAAGGTGCCCGCCTGCTGGGCAGATGACCGGGATAAAGAGAACTGATCTGAAGCAGTAGTTATGGCCACAACAGGCCCGGCTAATCCAAAGCAGCAATAGCCGGGATGTGAAAACCAAACAGGTTAACAGGAGTGAATTAGCCGGGGCGCTGCTGTTTTATGATAAAGCAAAAATCTTTTTGGCATTTTCAGAAAGAAACAGCGCCTTTACTTCATCATCCAACTGCAAAAGCTCGATCTCTTTTAAGCAGGCACCCGGTGTAATCATCGGATAATTCGTGCCAAACATCACCTTATGCCGACCATGGGATTTTATATACGCCACAAGTTCCGGAGGGTAGCGCTTTGGCAGATAGGCAGAAGTATCAATAAATACATTGGGGAATTTGGTGGCAAAGGCGATCATCTCATTGTGCCAGGGATAGCCGATATGACCGCAGACAATCTTCAGGTCAGGGAAATCCAGAGCAATACGTTCGATATGCAGAGGCCGGCCGGATTCTGAACTACGCAGAGGCCCGGTCAATCCCACCTGCAGGCAGACTGGTACATCAAGTTCAACACATTCGGTATACAAGGGATAATAGAGAGGATGAGTACAAGGCAGTTCCCAGAGCCATTGAACAATTCGTAACCCTTTAAAACCATACTCGGTTACATATTTACGCAGCTCACGAACAGCAGCTACAGGGTTCCTTAAATCCGCAGAAGCAATCCCCGCAAATAAATCCGGATACTGTCGGGTAATTTCCAGTACCTCTTCATTACTGATCAACGCGCCCTGCGGGCCGTGCCAGGCGGAAATGAGGGCTTTTTCCAGGCCCGCAGACTTCATGCAACTGACGGTGGTATCCAGGGTGATACCTTTGAAGTCGTTCCCGGTCCATTTTTTCAGGGAATCAAAAAACGGCTCTTTAAGAAATCTTTCTGTCGGGTGCTGTGCCCATACATCAATCGCGTTCATCATCCACACCTGTGACTTACTTTCATGAAAACCCCAGACAAAATAACAGAAAACGGGCAATCCAGAACTGGCCGGACTGCCCATTAATTCAGGGATATCAACCTGTCAGGTCTACCTTTGTATGTTTTTCTTAGAGTCCGTTCATGATCTTACATGCAGATATGCCTGCATATTTACCAGAGTGCCGCTCGCAATCAGACGATTCTATTCCGTCTTACGGGTTTTATGCCCGGTATAAGTTTCCTGTACCTCACCAACACTACTCTGCCCTCTGCATAATTTCAGGTGCCAGGCAAAGTTGAGCAGGCCCTTGTACGCAAAGCTATCCAGATCCTTGTACCCGGGTCTTCGCCTTGCCGCCTCCTGAGAATCCTGCCTTGCCTCAACAAAACTTGCACCTTTGTGTGCCATCTGCAGGCCGGAACAGACCATGCCAGTCCGATCAACACCATGGACACAGCTAATAACAGTGATCCGGGTTTTACCCTCAATGCTTTCGGCATTATCCCTCCAAATGGTGTCAAGCAAACGGGGAAAGTTGGTCCAGGTCATATAGAAGGGTATTTGTTGATATAACCTGTGCAGGGAACGAGGCAAACAGGTAAGAGGACCCAACAGAGACCCACTTACCGGTGATGGACGAAACGCGGCAGAACAACCCGTTTTGGCATTTAACTCTTCCACGCCATTTTTCATCATCATCCACTCCGGTTCCTCACACACACTATTGGTCAGGGTAATCAGATCCAGATGAGTATTTTCAGGGGTCAGGCGCTTCTCGCCCTGACGGCCCTGGCTCTTGTTGATTTCATTCAACAGCGGCTGATAAGCCAGTTTACCCTCTTTTGTCAGGGGTATATTGCTGCGCACAATAAGATTCCCGTTATCAGGATTCTTATGAACCAAACGGGTTCTTTTTGGGTCATAACCACCTGGTTCCATATTCCAGAGAAATGTTGCCAGATAACGCCGAAACCCCATCGTCTGTCCATACACTTTCTGGAAGGGTCCACCCCTCAGGGCCAGTAGTGGTGACAGGGCAAAACTGACTAGAGTCAGGCTATGGGCCAGGGTTCGGGAGATAACACGCTGCGCTAGAGAAAGCGGCTCTTTCCCTACCCCTTCAGGGGTTATCTGGAGAATTACCGCCTGACTGGAAGCCGCCACTGTATGGGAGCAGAATTTGTATAGTCCACCAATTTTGTTCCTGACCACATCTCCGCAATGAATCAATTGCTTAGAATAAGTCACTTCAGGCCCTGACATTAATCTGGAATCAAACATCGCATCACCTTACTTGCTAAATCCACGGGATGTCTGTTTGTCTACCAGATTGATATTTGGTTTCTCTCGCTGGTTTATATGACTGACAAGGTTGTCAAGACAGTGTCGGGTTAAGGTGACATATTCAGGGTTGTTGAAATGCCATTCACCCTGTTTTAATTGACGGGTTTCTCATGAGTAACGGATACAGAAAAAGTTTCATCCGTTCGCAAGGATAGAGGTCATCATGTCCGAGATTCCGACCACGGAAACCCTGTTTTCCGGCAAAGCAGTTCCCCGGTTGTTTGCCAACACCATGATTGAGCATGGTCGTGTCCCCGTAGACCTGTGTGACCGGGGGCGGTTCCAGCCCAGGCAGGACTTTCCTGAAGGCGAGCTTCAGGAGTTGGCTGACTCGATTGCGCAGACCGGCGGCAATATCCAACCAGTGATACTCAGGAGAAAGCGTGACCACCGTTACGAGATTTTAGCGGGTGAGCGCCGTATAAGGGCGATTATCCTGGCAGGGATGGACAGTGTCTCCGCCATCTTTGGAGAGTTTACTGATCATCAGTGTCAGGTCATCACTGTGGTGGAGAACCTGCAGCGCAGCGATCTCAATCCCATTGAAGAGGCTCAGGGTTTTCAATCCCTGCTGGACAGCGGTCTGAAACAGCAGGATGTGGCTACCAGTGTGGGCAAGAGTCGGGTGTTTGTGGCCAATTCGGTGCGGCTGCTGAAGCTGGATGTTGGGGTGCGGGACCTACTGCGGGCCAATAAACTGAGCCAGGGACACGGAAAAGCCATTGCCGGATTAAAGCCTGAGTTGAAATACAAAGAGCGGGAACTGGCCCGGACCACAGTCAAACAGGAATGGACGGTTCGCCGTCTGGAAGCAGAAGTTCAGGCCCTGAACAGCACCAAAAAGGCTCAGGTACCCGTCAGCAGAAATGCCAACCTGCGGCGGTTGGAAGAACTGGTTTCCGGTAAATTTGGTGCACCTGTAGCGATTCGCCCGAGCTCGAAAATGGCCGGGGGCGGGTTTATCCATATTCCCTATACCAGCGAAGCGGAAATGCGTACTTTGCTGCAAAAGATGAATGCCTGGCCAGAGGATCAGGACCGGGACTGATCCTGATCCTTTTGGGATAACGGAGGCTCAGAGGGTAAATGTCCTTTAAGAAGACGCTGGAGTTCGTCTTGATAGGCTGAGAGTTTTTCCTCCCCATCCCTGTTCTGGACAATAAGCTCCTTGAGTACGTTGCATTTCATTGTTACCAGGGTATGGGCATCCTGCCTGAACCATGTCTGGTCGGGCTTATTGAGTATTTCCCAAAGACGTCTGGCATATTCGTGCTGTTCAGGTGATCCACTGTGTCTCAGGGAGGGAAGGCTGTGAGCCCATACCACCAGAAACGTGCGGGCAACATTCTGGGGAAGTGTATCTAATGATCCTGAAAGTTCCCTGATCAGCGCTTTCAAAGCGTGCGCAACCGTCTCGGAAGTCCAGGTTTTGCCATACCACCCTGTCAGCAGACCGTAACAGCGAGCCTGCCAGCCGAGGTCGGTATCTCTCCATTGCGGATCTGGACGACGGCTGGCCTGTATAACCTGAGCAAAGCTGGTACGCTCCAGTAATCGGTTGGCCTGATGCCATTGATGGCTATCTCGGCCATGGCGGCCGGTGATCACAAGAAGCTCAAGATTATGTTTAAGTTCCAGGTATTCAAAATAACCATGCCCAAGGCACAGGGTAACAAGGTTATTGACTAATGCTTTATATTCTTCTTCATCCCTGTGACGGTTTCCAACCTGGAAGTATGTCTGGTGAATCATTTTATTGAGTGCGGTAACAATGCGTTTGCTGAGCCCTTTCTTTGCTTCAGGACGATGAATAAAACTGAGCGCTTTATGGGCTGTCAGGAGGTAGTTGCTGTACTGGCGAAGGGCATAGTAGTCATCACGGTTTATGAGAACCATCCAGTCAACATAATTCATAAGTACAAAGGCGGCATCCACCTGCTGACGGGGTGTCAGAGAGGGACCCTGTTCTTTCAGGTATATTTCAACCTCCGCAACACCGCGTTTTATATCCCGGTTATCTGCCAGTTCCTGGACTTTATTGACATGCTGAGAACCTCTTTTATAGGGTCTGTAGCTTTCCAGGGTCGCTTTGACAGAGTACAAACGATCGGGGAATACCGGGGGTATCCTGCAGTGGGGGGAGCGGGATCTGGCTCGTTCTGCAATAGGAGCAGGGTGAGGGGTGCTATTCCGGGAGACATCAGGCCGTTGACGGCGTACCAGTGATGGAGATTCTGAAGGTGTCCGTCGCTGGCGTGTTCTGCGTTTCCAGGCTGTACCAGTCTCATCCCTGGATATTCTTCGGGGGGAAGAAGATGATATTGAAGAACGGTGAGAGGTGTCTCTGGAAATATGCATAACGGAAATCTGCTGTGAATTTTATAAACTTTAAATAACAGACTGTGGATAAGGTCAATAATTCCCTGCACATTAGGTTTGGTTACCAGAAATGGCGATTCAGGCAGCATGGATAACAAAAACAAAGGCAGGGATATGAGTACGTTCATTATATCGAACCGTGAAACAGGCACCGATAAAAATGGCAGCCTGTGTTTCCAGGAGCAACCGAAAGGTGGGCAGAAAGCCAGTCATGATTTCCGTATTGCCGAATATCATACTGATGGCAGTTACACTGTTTTTGGGGATTTGAATGAATATGGTTACGAGGGTATCGCCTCTCATTCTCCGAACCAACTGACCGGAACCGCTCGTTTATTCAGTAACCTTTACAAAGAAAACCTGGGGAACAATGCTGGCGACATTCTGTTTTTTATCCATGGTTATAACTATGACCTAAAGGATAATCTTGAGCAGATTAAACAGCTGCAAGAGATTTATATGGGTGGCGATAGTCCGGTAAAGCATCTTGTGTATGTTAGCTGGCCATCCCGGGGGGAGCTTTTCCAGTATGAACATGATCAGGTTGATGCCAGGGAGACAGGCCGGGTATTGGGGCGTTTGCTGGAAAAATTAAAACGCTTTTTTATTGCCACCTTTGATATTGAAAAGAACTCGCCTTGCCGTAAAAAAATCCATTTGGGTGTTCACTCAATGGGGCATCAGGTTCTTTGTTCCATGCTGAACAGCCTGGAAACGTCCCAGTTGTTCCCGATTTTCACTGAAGTTTTACTGTTTAATGCAGATGTCCGCCATGATGTTTTTGAACCCGGCCAACCGTTTAGACTGCTGGAGCAGCTGGCGGAACGCACCCATATCTATATCCATAACAGTGATGATGCTTTGTGGACCTCTCACAAGGTGTATAACCGGCAGAAACGCTTGGGACGATCAGGGCCACAGTGTGCCAGCAACCTGAATGATGAAACCTTTGTTATTGATACTTCAACCATTACTGGAGGCTTTGGTACCGATGCAAGAGAGTTAATTGTTGATCACTGGGGGTATCTGCATCGTGAACCGGTGATTAGTGATGTGCGGCGGGTATTCCGTGGTCTTCCCCTGGAGGAATTGTCTTCAGAGCGCAAAGAACGAGAACGGCGTAATCATTATGCTTTATAGCAGAACGATGAGGAACAAAACCCTCAAACTGGTCTTCAAAAAAACCTTAGACTCTCTCAACTGATACTGCAGCGCCGAAATGCGAGGCACAAGATGTTATAGTTGTACGATACTGTCACACCAGTCTGGTTGTTTCCAAGCCGACACAGGTACGGGTTCTATGGTAGTCGTCAGTTCAACACTATGCTCTATGCTGGTCTTCTTCATGATCTCCGCGAGCTTTCAATGTCTGGCGGGATGGCCCGAAACTGTCGAGTACATCAACAAGCTGCTGAATCAAGACAAAAAGGTCGCTATTCTTGTGGTTGATATGCAGGAAAAATTTCAAACTATTGAGGGGGATTTCAATCTTTTTCAATATTACGCCGTACAACAGGCCACAGTGATCAGCCAGCTGCCTCAGGAAAAAGAAAACAGTCTTTTTTTTATCAGGGTAGAAACCAGAAGCTGGGGAAATACTATATCCGAATTAATGAAGGAAATACGACAAAAGAGACTGAGTTTCCAGTTCATCAAGGAAAGTAAAAACGCCTTTGAAGACGTCTCACTTCCGGAAGCCCCCCTTACACCGGTAGAAGACAACAGAATTATTGGGCGCCTCGAAAGCTTCTTGATAAAAAACGATGTCCATGACCTTGTTGTTATGGGGTGTTTCGACGCAGCCTGCATTCGTGAAACAGCCAGGGGGGGGCTTGCGAAAGGCTTTTCTGTTTTTGTTGATCATGACCTTAATTACCCCATTTCCGACCAGGTCTATGCCGATATTTTTCTGAGTTACAATGATTTCCTTCGACATTCCCAAGCTGCATGGCAACGCATTGAAGATGAGTACCCAAAGCTGAAAAGAGTCAATAAAAGGGAAGAAGAAGGAGGAGGAGCAACCGAAGGCAGGCAGAGACGACGACGCTGCGTGATTTTGTGATTATAAATAAAAGCCTTCTACAACCTCATCGAAGCCAGTAGAAGACTCAATTCTTACAAAACTTTAATGTCCTCCGACGACAACTGATGTTTCTGAACCCGGCCAACCGTTTAGACTGCTGGAGCAGCTGGCGGAACGCACCCATATCTATATCCATAACAGTGATGATGCTTTGTGGACCTCTCACAAGGTTGTATAACCGGCAGAAACGTTTGGGACGATCAGGGCCACTCGAACACTGGCCCGAGAATATTAATTCCCTGCGGGTGCATACACCGGCGGGGCTGGCGGGCATGCTGAGTTTTGAGAAAGGTTGAAAATGAATCTGACCCCTATTTGCTTTTCTGGACTCATGTTTTATATTCTCAAAATTTGTTCGTAGTGACTTGCTGATAACCTCAAATCGTGTGTGCAAAAATTCTCTAACATCTTAATGATTTTTTCTTTTGACTGAGGTTTGTCAGGATTATAAATTTCATATTTCACACATGCTCTGTTAATTTGATTTGTGTTTAAATGCTTAAGCCAGCCAGTTAAAAATTCATTTAAAAGTTTTACTTCGCTTCCATCTCTTGGTGTATTAAAAAACCTGAATTCAGCTGCTACACTGACTGGTCTTTTAACGATTTGCCCGCTTTTTGCCTTTGTGTTGTTTTCCTCATGTTTTGGTCTTGGTAAACGAACAGGAACAAATCTCCCGGCAGAACCTGTTAATGATTCCCAAAATAATATTAATTTATGTAATGAGGAGTGGAAATCTTCCTTTTCATGAACGTAGCCTTCTGCTAATAGTGAATTATACAGAGAAATTACTTTTTGTAAGTCATACACTCTTTTATCGGCGCCTTCATTTTGAGCTACATATCTAGTTGAAATTGAAGAGTATAACTGCATATCAAGTGCAGAACACAACCAAGCTTTATCTTCAGCATCAATTAGCAGACGAAATAAAAACTCGGTATTCCCCCCAACGGACTCAGAGAAATCCACATGCTTATGACCAGAGCTGGGTTCTACATTCATCTTTTTACAAATACTGAAAATAAAATAGTCAAATAACTCGTATGGTGTATATGTTATACCGTTTATTTGAAAAGTTTGATCCAGCCTGTATGGGGACGTATTAAATTCTAATAGCCCTTGATCATCCCAAGTGTCTCGGAACCCTTCACAATGCCAGTTTCCGACTTTTACTCGTATACTTTCACACAACCCTCTCACTCTTTCATAAGGGTCATCTTTGCTGTACTCGCTGCGCTCTATTGAAAGCTCTGAATCAGGAATACCAAGATCTTTAACCTTATCCCTGAGCTCTTTTTCCCAGAATATGAGCAAATCATGTACTGCCCACAATGAATCATAACCTGCTACTTTTGTTGGCCAGTACTCAAACTCTTCACCAAAAATGAATTTTTCTGGAATAATCTGGTAAGCATCGGGTACTTCAATTTCTTTTTTTGATAAATTTAAAACTTTTATAAGCTTTTCTCTTAGACTAGAAAAATGGGTTGTAGAATCTGTATTTTCTTCATGTTTTGTAAATTGATCACATATCCCAATCTCTTCAGTTAAAAGCGGTTTTACTTTGAATCCATCACTTGTTACCGCTCTCAGTTCTACATCAACAGCTGCAGATAATCTCATTTGTCTATTATGTTCTCCCTCAGCTCCTATTCGCTGCATGTTGAATTTCCTTTTCATAGTAATAATATTAATAGTCAGGCAATAAATTCAGTAAAAAGTTCCAGTTCTTTTATTGCATTAATACCATTTTCTTTTTCTACTGATATTAAGTTTATTTCCATTGTTGGCTCTTTATGGATTCCGGGGAGCTACCCCAACAGTAAGGAAAGCAGCCCATGAATTGCAGCTTTTCCCCGGCGTTTAATGTTGTGGAGACACTCAAAAAAGCTCTAATACAGGGGCAGTTTCTCTTGTGAAATTTCCCTGTGTGGACGTAGCCAGGAACGTAGAAGAGACCAAAACTTCAAGGGTTGGTGATGCCCCGAAAAGACCGATAAAGTCAGGTCATCAAAGCTTCAAAAAAGCCCTGGACTTTCTCAACTGATACTGCAGCGCCGAAATGCGAGGCACAAGATGTTGTAGTTGTACGATACTGTTATGCCAATCTGGTTGTTTCCAAGCCGACACAGGTACGGGTTCTATGGCCGTCGTCAGTTCAACACTATGCTCTATGCTGGTCTTCTTTATGATCTCCGCGAGTTTTCAGTGTCTGGCGGGATGGCCGGAAACTGTCGAGTATATCAACAAGCTGCTGAATCAAGACAGGAAGGTCGCTATTCTTGTGGTTGATATGCAGGCAAATCATCAAATTTTTGAGGGGGATTTCAATCTTTTTCAATATTACGCTGTACAACAGGCCACGGTAATCAGCCAGCTGCCCCAGGAAAAAGAAAACAGCCTTTTTTTTATCAGGGTAGAAACCAGAAACTGGGGAAATACTCTGTATGAATTAATGAAGGAAATACGGCAAAAGAGACTGAGCTTCCAGTTCATCAAGGAAAGTAAAAACGCCTTTGAAGACGTCTCACTTCCGGAAGCCCCCCTTACACCGGTAGAAGAAAACAGAATTATTGGGCGCCTCGAAAGCTTCTTGATAAAAAACGATGTCCATGACCTTGTTGTTATGGGGTGTTTCGACGCAACCTGCATTCGTGAAACAGCCAAAGGGGGGCTTGCGAAAGGCTTTTCTGTTTTTGTTGATCATGACCTTAATTACCCCATTTCCGACCGGATCTATGCCGATATTTTTCGGAGTTACAATGATTTCCTTCAACAGTCCCAAGCTGCATGGCAACGCATTGAAGATGAGTACCCAAAGCTGAAAAGAGTCAATAAAAGGGAAGAGAGGGGAGCAGCCGAAGGCAGGCAGAGACGGCGACGCTGCGTGATTTTGTAGATCATAAATAAAAGCCTTCTACAGCCTCATCCAAGCCTGTAGAAGACTCAATTCTTACCAAACTTTAATGTCCACCGACAACAACTGTGACCCACTACCCAGTGTTACTCGACTGTTACGCTCTTGGCCAAATTGCGGGGCTGATCCACATCAGTACCCTTAATCAGGGCTACGTCGTAGGAAAGCAGCTGCAGAGGCAGGGTGTACAGAATCGGTGCGACCAGTTCTCCAATGGAAGGCAGTGAAATCACGTTTACCCCTTCTCCATTTGTGAGTTTCGCCCCTGCATCAGCAAACACATACAGTTGACCGCCACGGGCCCGCACTTCTTCCATATTGGATTTCAGTTTTTCCAGCAACTCATTATTAGGAGCAACCACCACAACCGGCATATCTGCGTCGATCAGAGCTAAAGGTCCATGTTTCAACTCACCGGCTGCATAGGCTTCTGCGTGGATATAGGAAATTTCCTTCAGTTTGAGCGCGCCTTCCATAGCAATCGGGTACATAGTTCCACGTCCCAGAAAAAGGCTGTGATGTTTGTCGGAGAAGTCCTCAGACATCACAGTGATGTCGTCTTTCAGCTTTAGTACTTCGGTAATGGCCTGGGGAAGATTGCGCAGGTCATTTACCACCGCCTGCTCTTCTTCTGCGCTCATACAGCCACGGCTGCGGGCAATGGCAGTTACCAGCATCAGCAGAGACGTCAGCTGGGTAGTAAATGCCTTGGTGGAAGCCACACCAATCTCAGCGCCGGCACGGGTCATAAACGCCATATCAGATTCCCGCACCATGGAAGAACCTGGTACGTTGCAGATCGTCAGAGTGTTCATAAAGCCCAGCTCTTTTGCCATACGCAGAGCAGCGAGGGTATCTGCAGTTTCACCGGACTGGGAAATTGTTACAAACAGGCAGTCTTCCGGCACAAAAGCTTTCCGGTAACGGAATTCAGAAGCGATCTCGACACGACAGGGAATACCCAGATCTTCAAACCAGTTACGGGCAACCATACCGGCGTTGTAACTGGTGCCGCAGGCAATCAGCTGAATAGCCTTTACGTGGCGGAAAACTTCCTGGGCATTGTGGCCAAAAGCCTTAACAGAAACACTGTTTTCTGAAATACGCCCTTCCAGTGTGTTGGTTACAGAGTCAGACTGCTCAAAAATTTCCTTGAGCATGTAGTGCCGATAGGAACCTTTATCGGACACTTCATGATCCAGATCGCTGTCAATCAGTTCCCGTTCTACTGGCTGGCCTGAAGCATCAAAAATAGCCACCTGCTCACGGGTAATTTCTGCGACATCTCCCTCTTCCAGATACTGGAAACGATGGGTGACCGGTAATAGTGCCAGCTGGTCAGACGCCACATAGTTTTCACCAATACCCTGACCTACAACCAGAGGGCTGCCGGAACGGGCGACCACCATCAGGTCAGGTTCACGACGATCGACGACTACAGTGCCGTAAGCGCCTGCCAGCTGGGCAACAGTTCTTTGCAAAGCTTCAAGCAGACTACCACTTGTTTTACGTTCTTTATGGATAAGATGGGCAATCACTTCTGTATCTGTATCAGAATAAAATTCATAACCCATTTTTTCCAGACTGACTCTCAAAGCCTCATGGTTTTCAATGATACCGTTATGTACAACAGCAATATCATCGGAAACATGGGGGTGAGCGTTACGCTCACTGGGTTCACCATGGGTTGCCCAGCGTGTGTGGGCAATACCTGTGCCGCCCTGTACCGGTTCTGTCTGAAGCGCATCATTTAATTCTTTGACTTTACCTGTACGACGCAAACGCCCCATCACGCCGTCTTTGTCGAGAACCGCGAGGCCTGCCGAATCATAACCACGGTATTCCAGGCGCTTAAGACCTTCCACCAGAATGGGAGCCACATCCCTTTGTGCTACAGCACCAACAATTCCACACATACTTTATAATTACCTTTCCAAATCTGCGCTTAAACCAGCTATTGATACGGGGCGCTTATGTTTTTTTCACCGGCTTCTGCCAGCCTGGAATATTGCGCTGCCTGCCACGGGCAACCCCAAGGTTCCTATCAGGAATATCGACCGTTACAGTGGAACCTGCTCCGACTACAGCGTCCTTCCCTACTGATACCGGCGCGACAAGAGCCGTGTTGGAACCGATAAAAGCTCCATCAGCAATACTGGTTTGGAATTTATTGACGCCATCATAATTACAGGTAATGGTTCCAGCTCCGATATTCACGCCTTCTCCTACCTGCGCATCTCCCACATAGCTAAGGTGGTTTACCTTACTGCCTTCACCTATATGGGCTTTCTTGGTTTCCACAAAATTGCCGATTTTGGCTTTATTCTCAAGGCGGGTACCCGGACGCAGACGGGCAAAAGGACCAACATCACAACCTTCCCCAACGGCTGTGTCTTCAATAACAGAGTTCGCTTTTACCACTGTACCATCTTTAATGATGGCATTTTTAATATGGCAATTGGGGCCAATCTGAACACCATCACCAAGGGCAACTTCTCCTTCAAAAACACAATTAATGTCGATAATCACATCATGACCGGTATTCAGTTGACCACGAACGTCTATACGGGAAGGGTCCAGCAAAGTGACTCCATCAACCATTAACTGTTCCGCCCTGCGCTGTTGGAAAAGACGTTCGAGCTGCGCCTGCTGCATGCGGTTATTCACACCCAGAACTTCCATTTCAGAATCAGGGCGGGCATTCACAACAGGTGTGCCTTCTTCCACAGCCATCTCAACAATATCGGTGAGGTAATATTCCTCCTGGGCATTATTGTTGTTCAGGTTATTCAGCCACTCACCCAGACGGGAACCAGGAATGGCCATAATACCGGTGTTGATTTCAGTGATGGCCTTTTGTTCCGGGGTAGCGTCCTTGTCTTCAATAATGGCCTGGATAGAACCGTTGGCTCGGATAATCCGGCCGAGACCACTGGGATTGGCTAGGTCAATGGTCAACAGAGCCAGATTTTTCCCATCACAGGCAGCTGCCAGAGCGTTGAGTGTGCCAGCCTGAATCATGGGGACATCGCCGTATAGAACGAGTACCACATCAGAATCTGCGCAACCGGGGGCGGCCTGTTGCACAGCATGACCGGTTCCCAGCTGTTCTGTCTGCTCAACCCAGTTCACCGGATAATGGCTGAGCCGGCTCTTTACCTGCTCAGCTTCATGGCCCACAACAACGTGAATATCATCTGTGGATTCCAGCACCTGGGCAGCCGCGTTCAACACATGCTCAAGCATCGGACGGCCTGCGACAGGGTGAAGCACCTTCGGCAGAGAAGACTTCATGCGGCTGCCCTGACCGGCAGCAAGAATAATAACGCTGGTTTTCATAACAATGTTCCTGCAGCAAAGAGTATGAAGGCTGGCAGATGACGAATGGAAAACACCCGGAAGAGCCTGTTCCCTTTGCAGATATATGTACAGTCCTTGCAAAGCGCCCTAGCAGAGCACTGGATCTAGATCATGTCAGTATATAGATGACATTTTTGATTAAAAAAGACCAATTTAACCTTTTATAATTCTATGGCAATATATTTTGTCATTTATTTTTTGACATATAACTCAACAAGGGAAATCACTGTGAACCTGGAAGCTCTGCAACAGCTTGGTATGTCTGAGCGGGAGATCACTCTCTATGTTGGCCTGTTCCAGATCGGCCCTTCCTCTATTCGGGATATCGCCAGCCATACCGGCATCAACCGTGGCACAACCTATGAAAGCCTGAAACAGATGGCTTCCCGGGGGCTTGTCAGTTATGCCCCGAAAGGCAAGCGTCGTTTTTTTCGGGCAGAAGACCCGGAAAAACTCCTGCTCCTGGCAGAAGAGAAAAAATCGGCACTAGACAGCACTATAGATTCCCTGAAAACAGAGATTATTCCCAAACTCCACCATATGAAGCCGGACTTCTCTTCCGGAAATGTACGCTTTTACGAAGGGGATGATGGTATTGAGTTTGTCCTCAAGGATATTCTGGCAACGGTCAGCCAACAGCCGGAACGAGAATACCAGGTATTCTCAACCAAGAGCATTAGGCAACACCTTTATCGTCCGTTTCCTAACTACACCCTGCAAAGGGTTCGGCAGAAGATAAAAGTTCGGGTTATTGCCCTGGGGGAAGGTGGTGAGGATGCGGAGCTGTCTGAGCGGAAGTGGTTAAAAACCGATGGACCGGTAGATGCCAGTTATATAGCCATCTATCCGCCAAAAGTTGCCATGATCTCCATGGCTTCGGAGAACTACCCTGTTGCGACTGTGCTTGAATCTGCTGAGATCGCTCGATCTCAGCAGATAGTTTTTGATGCTTTGTGGCAGGTTTTATGACTCTGTATGTGTTAGTTCCAACTCCTGCACCTGCTTAGTAAAAGTGCTCATCTCTCCTTCACCTTCAGAGCCCTCATTCTTTTTTGAAGTGAAGGGGAGGAGTTTGAGATCTATTTTACTTCTAACAACCAGTGCACCTTTAAAAGTGAAATCATACCCTTCAAACGAACCATCAATTTCAATTCGATAACCAGAGGCAAAAAGTGTGAAAATAATTTTCTGGAGAATGTCCTTAGCAAATGCACGCCCTGGACATTCATTTGAACTCCCCCCTAAAAACGTAACCATTTTTTGAGCTCTTTTTTGTAAAGGGGCATTCTTAAGACTATCTGGGACAAACGGATTAGGGTTTCCTTTATAAGGATTCAAATAAAAAGATGGAAATGCAACTGTATCACCTTTCTTTAAATCAAGTCGGTAATAAACTTTTGGTTGTTTGATTTCAGGCAGGGTGCTACTACGATACCTTAACTGTTGATCTTCATCTTTAGAAAAAAGCTCTTCATCTGTATCAACAAAGTAAACTTTGGCATCTTCTGCAACTTTTCTTGCTGTAAGGGGTACTACAGGCAATTCCAGAAGAATGCTGTCAACATAGTCATACAATTCACTAAGCTTCTCTCTTTTAAAATCAGATCCTACAAGATTTTCTCGCCAACCGTCTTCTCCAATATCATACCCATGATCAGACAAAAATAATTCTACCTGTCCTCTTATCTTTTCTTGTAACTCACCATTCCTTGCCAATTCAGTAAACAACGTTGTAAAAAGCGATGCCCCAGTATCTGAACCTGCCACTAATGTGTTTGCAAGATCGGCAATATCATCCTTTGTTAAAGCTTCTTTTTTCTGACTCCATATTGCTTTGAACATTTTCCCTCCTTCCACGTCAATCCCTTCAGGTAAAAGAGACGTTTTTTGAGGATTCTGCAAATCTTCTACTGCTAATAAAGAAAGGCTCTCTATTGCAGAAAATAGTTTTTTTCCCTTTTCAACAATATCAGGATACATATACCTTAAATAAGCTTCTTTTGCGCCATCCGGAATATATCGATAAAGTTTATCAAGATTTGGATCTACAAATCTTTGTACGACTCCTGCAAGACCCTCAGAAATATCCTGCATCAAGTCGGCATTATTTCTTATATCAATACCAAAAACATTATAAACAATCAGAGGTACAATATAGTCAAAAGCAGCTTCTTTTAAGCCTCCAAGAACCTGTCTCTCAGAGTCATGCCATTTATTAATAAACTGTTCTGCCATAACCAGCGTTAAAGGAGTAATTTCACAAACATTTTTAGGGCTGAAGCTTTCTCTAAATATTCTCTTTCTCTCCGAGTGCTCTGAATTTCCCCCATCTGTTCCAAAAAGAGTACGCGGGCCAAGATACAGCCTCATAGCACCAAATAACTCTTGTTTTAATAACGCTTTTCCTATCTCCGACCTCATCAATCCAATACCAATACCTGTATCAAAAACCCAAAGATAATCTTTCAAAGGGTTATAATCGTAAGCCTTTGATTCACGGCCAAAGGGCCGTAATAAACTCCCCATACACCCCGCAGGCAATGCATTCAACCGGCAGACTCTTCCTGAAGCACGCTCCATTGCATATTCAGACAATGCTTTGGCCCCATCGTCTTTCGCTTTTTCCACCATCTCCCATACTTCATCAGGCTCACCAACAGGATCAATATTTATTACCTGTACATCCGCACCAGAAGGGACAGAACTCTCCTTAACCACCTGAAGACTCATGATTTTGGTATTAAAGTCCGAAGCCAGAGGAGTAATGCGGCGTCCTTTTTCGTCAAAATCCAACCCAGCCCAACTTAAACTGGCCCATATCACCAGGGTAATATGTAAGAGAATTGAGTTAAATTTCCTATTAATCGCAGTATGCATAACTAAGCAATCCTAAAATCAAGGCCTGTTTCGAACAGAAGAATAGAGTTTTTATAGAGACCTACCACACTGGTTTTAGTTAACCAGCACATTAGCGTAAGAAATACCCTGTTGCGACAGTACTTGAATCTTCTGAGATCACTCGATCTCAGAAGATAGTCTTTGATGCCTTGTGGCAGGTTTTATGAATCCTTAGTTGTTAGCTGTAAATCATTCATTGCTTTATGAATGTCATTGGTGTCTTGATCGCCTTCAACGTCATCTTCTTTTTTTGAAGATAGACTCTTAAGCTTGAGTGTTATTTTATTTTCAACTATCAGTGCACCTTTAAAGGAAAAGTTATAACCTTCAAACGCTTCACCCAGTTCAATTTCATAACCTGCAGCCTCAACCTTAAAAACCAGTTTTTGAAGCATATCCCGCGCAAAATGTTGTCCTGGACATTCATGCCGGCTTCTATTCGCGAAAGTTTGTATTCTTTTCGCTCTTTCCCGAATCAAAAGCTTCTTTGCGTCTTCTGGAATAAATGGATTTGGGTTACCATCATATTCATTCAAGTATATGCTTGGAAATGTCACTGTCTGCCCTTCCTGAAGATCAAGCCTGTAATACTTGGGGCGATGTGCACCATACCCTACTGAAGGCGAAAATTGTTCTGAAGGTGATGCTGCTCTGCGCCTTACTGCCGAAGCACCTTCAGAAACTGAAGCCCCCCACCCGCCTCTATCAACAAAAAATACTGTTAAGTCTCTAGCTACTTTTCTTGCCGTAACAGGAACAGGGGGCAGTGATACAAGAATATTTTCCACGTGTTCATATAATACCCCTAGCTTTTCCTGATTAAAGTCCTCAGACTCTAAATATAAATCTCTACCATTAACAAGATCATAACCTTTTCCATTCAATACAGCCCTCACCTGACCTCGAATTTCACTCTGGATACTTTTATCTCTAGCCAGCTCAGTAAAAAGAGTTATAAATAAGGCTGTTCCCGTATCGGTTCCAGCAACTAAAGGATTTGCCAAATCGGCTATATCTAGTTTTGTTAAATTCCCTCCACTTCTTCTCAATATTTCACGGAACATCCCACCTCCTCTTATGTTATTAAGGTGAGGAGCGTCCTCAAAACGGGCATACCCATCTGATTGTGAAGCCAAGTGAGAAATAGATTTCACACACTCCATAAGTTTTTCTGATTTCTTTCCTAGATCTGAATAAAACCAATTAAGGTACGGCACCCTCATCTTATCAGGCAGAAATGGAAACACCATGTCAAAGTTAGTATCAACAACTCTGGGTACAGCACCGGATAAGGCATCTCTCAAATCATCCATAATCTTCTGGTGCTGCCTTATATCTATTCCAAAAACATTAAAAACAACCAAAGGTATTAAATACCTGAAAGCTGCTCCTTTTACATCATCAAGAGTCCCTGTAGCTTCCCAGTCTTTGAGAAAAGAATCTGCCATATATAAAGTCAGAGGGGTCATCTTTTTTAAATTCTCACTACCAAGACTGAGTTTAAAAGTCTGCCTTCTTTCCATATGTTTACTATCAGCATCCGTAGAAAAAAGAGCAGTTTTACCAAGGTACAAACCCAGAGCAGTAAAAAGTTCCTGCTTTTTCAGGTCAACCCCCACAGCATCTTTCATCAGACCTCTCGCAATACCAGGGTCCAGTACCCAAATAGAATCTTTCACCCAATTCTTTTTATAGTATTCACTTCCTATAGGATAAGGTGCCAGAATTCTTTTCATACACCCATTTGACATAGCATTCAAATAACAGACCCGACTTGGTGCATTCTTCATCACATACTCGGATAAGTCTTTAACACCTTCTTCCTTGGCTTTTTGTACTAGTTTATATATTTCATCAGGGTCACCAACCGGCTCAATTACTAATGGTTCTATATGCTTTTTTTCTTCACTGGGTATTTCATCTGCTTCTATTATCGTGAGATTCATTATGGGTTGTGAAGGGCCTGATGCAGCACCTTTCTTATCCCTCTCTCCGGCATGGGAAAAACCAATCCACACTAGTAAGAAGATAACTAGAAGAAATGATGTAAAACTTCCATAAGACATTTTTTTCATGCCCTATTATTCCCCATTCAATAAACAAAACCCCATGGATAATAGAACCCTCTGTAAAAGTTTCCACTGTATGACGAAAAGATTCCTTCCCTTAAAACCAACGGTATACCCGAAATATTTCTAACAGGAATAAAGTTGCACCGATGAACACGTAATAGAAAAGATGGCTTTATAAACCTGAGAAAGTACATACGTACATGTTTTTAAACATTTACACTGTATGAAACAGCCAACTCACCGAACACATGTAAGAAATATCCTACAAATATAAACGGTTATAACGACTTTTTATGCGACATAATGTCCGTTTATCCTATGCATGCAGGATCGCTACTGGACGTGGCAAAGGGATGGTCAAGGATGGCCCCTGCGTTTATGGATATAAACGAGCTGTTGTGGACGACAGTTTCAGACTCAGGATGAGTCAGGAGATCAGGATGATCTTCTTCAGGGATGGAAGACAGGCATGTCTGAAATGGAATTTCAAAACGGGGTCATTGTTCGCAATGTCCCCGTTTTTATATTTAGCTGATGTTTCTTTTTAGCTAAGAGCTTCTGCTGCCATCACGTCTTTCAGAATCCTGCCATGCTTCTCAGCCTGCAGTCGCGGGCCATATCCTGAAACCACCTCCGCCGCAGCGGCACAGGCCAGCTCACCAGCTTTCTGGTAACCATATCCGGCCGTGATGCCGTGAAGGAAAGCTCCGGCGAACATATCCCCGGCACCATTGGTATCAACGGCTTCAACTTTACAGGGAGGAATATGCAGAAGGTTTTCACCGTTATAAACCAGGGCACCCTCTTCACCCAGGGTGATAACAAAAGTTTTGGCGATTGTTTTCAGGGTTTCTACAGCAACAGAAATATCTGTTGTGCTGGCCCAGCCCAGGGCTTCATCCCTGTTGGAAAACAGCAGATCAACGCCGTCGCCAATCATTGCTTCCAGCCCTTCCCGGAAGAATTGCACCATTCCGGGATCAGATAGACTGATAGCTGTTTTCACGCCATTAGCTTCTGCGATTTTACGGGCTTTGATGGCCGCCGGACGGCTGGCTTCAGAGGTGACAAGATAACCTTCAATATACAGGTACTCGGAGCGCTTGATGGCTTCTTCATTAATTTCCCGGGAAGACAGGGTTTCACTGATACCCAGGAAGGTATTCATGGAGCGTTCCGCATCCGGGGTAACAAGTACCAGACACTTACCGGTAATACCTTCATGGTTATCTGTCAGATCACAGGTGGTTACACCCGCTGCTTTCATATCCTGTAGATAAAAGTCACCATTTTCATCGCTGGCAACCCTGCTGGAGTAGAACACATCACTGCCAAAATAACTGGCCGCGATAATTGTGTTAGCTCCGGAACCACCACTGGCACGGCGTGAGAAAACCAGGTGATCTTTCAGTGCTTTCATCAGCTTGTACTGACGTTCCTCATCAACCAGGGTCATTAAACCCTTCTCCACACCATTCGCAGCGAGAAAAGCATCATCTACCTCAATTTCGGTATCCACCAATGCCGCGCCCATGCCATAAATATGGTAGTTTTTTATAGTATCTTGCATAAATGAAAAACAGGCAGGAGAAATGCTCCCACAATCTTCCTTTGTCAGAGAAAAGTTTTGCCAGTTAATTTGCGGCTACTAAAAACAGTAAATGGAATCCAGCCAGCTCATACTTATTATTAAAAACCGAAGTTCAATACAGCGGCAAACTACTAATGCTAGCACAAACCTTTCTTAGCTTCCTTTCCTGTTTTAATCTGCCCTTATCCAGCCTTCCGGACGCACATCCACTAAACCGCCTTCGCTGCTCAGCATAATTTCACCATCCTGAATGGTGCACTGAATGCTCATGGTTCGCTCTACCAAATCCGCCATGGCAGTGACCTGCTCTTCCGGTACAAATACGACCTTGAGGTTTTCAAAACGGGAAAACACAGATTTGTGCTGATCCCGCCATACCGGCGCTGCGTTATCGCCGTAGGCATACACAATCACCTGCTGGGATTGATGGCAAGCCTTGCGCAAACGTTTTTCATCCGGCAGACCGGTTTCAATCCACAGCTCTATATCTTCTATCAGGTTCTTTGCCCAAAGATCCGGTTCGTCATCTGTGCTCAGACCACGGGTGAACTGCAGGTTCTCGGAGGCATTCAGGGCAAAAGCCAGCACCCGCACCATCATTCTTTCGTTATTTTCAGAAGGATGTCTGGCAATAGTCAGGTTATGGCTTTCGTAATAGCCGCGATCCATATCGGCTATCTGCAAATCAACTTTGAAAATCGTGGCTTTAATAGCCATGGGAATCTCCCTGAAAGGGTGAAAAATTTGAACCGATGCAATGTACCTGACCTTCGGATGTGTCACTTCCACATGGCCCAGACAGTTCTCCGTCGCAGGAAACACAGGGTTATTACTGCCAGAAATGATGTCTGCGCTGGCAAGATACATCGCCCCTCCAGACCAGCGATGAAGTTTTGTAGCAGCAGTCTGTACGGGATAACTTATAAGTTCTGAACAGGGTTGCATAGAAATATTAATGAGCATTATGTCCATAATTACTGCTTCAGATCACCACCAAACGTCGTCGTTCGTCCTGGCTGTGGGCCAGCCCGAAGAAATCACCGTTCCATTTAGCCAGTTCACCCACATCCTCAGTGGAATACGCATATACAGCACGATATAGGTTATATGTCGTGCGACTTCCTGTCGTCATTTTCAGGAGAATGTGATCACAGTCATATCCGGCCGGGACAAGAGCAAACTCCTGTCACATTCGTTTATACGGGTGCAAGGCAGGTCAGAAAACCGGTTATCTTTCCTCAAATATCTAGACATTCTAATCTATAAAATTAAAATGACTGCTCCTAAAATGATGTTGTTATAAACAGGTTAAATGATGGATGGTTTTATAGGTCACCTGATCACAGTTTTCTTTGGATTTTTCGCTATTATGAATCCACTTGCTAATACGACTGTATTTGTCGGGTTAACAGGAGAATTAGAAGAAGATCAAAAAACTCGAATCGCTAGAAAGTCTTTAATACTTACTTTTTTTATTATTCTCTTATTCGCCGCCCTGGGTAAAACTCTTTTCACATTTTTTGGGATAACTTTACCTGCATTGAGAGTCACAGGCGGGATTTTAGTATTTATAATTGGTTACCATATGCTACAGGGTGAAGGTTCCTCATTGCATAGTTCAAAAAAAAGTGCGGATTCTTTAGCTGTTTCTCCTCTTGCAGTACCAATCTTAGCTGGGCCTGGAACAATTGCGACAGCAATGAACTTTTCAGCGAGCGGAGGCTGGTTTGAAATTATCTCAACACTATCAATATTTTTGATTCTGTGTTTTGTTACATATATTTGCTTTATTTTTGGTGATAAAATAATCAAAAAGCTTGGTGAAAGCGCACTTCAAATAATTACTCGTTTAATGGGCTTGATTCTATCGGTTATTGGCGTTCAAATGTTAATAGAAGGTATATTTGGTGCGATAAAAACCTTCCAGTAATCGAAAGATAACAATTAAAATCAGGTGTACTTGAGGCGCACCTGATTTTTACGTTATACGTCAAGAACAATAACAGTCTTCATTTCCATTCACACCATGAACCCAATTTACTTTCTGTATCATTAATAATATCTATTCCTGGATGTTCAATCTTTGCAAGGCGCCAGAAATCATTTATTTCTTCTTCAGTATAAGAAGATGGAATATTAAGATCTCTATCAACTTTAACAGGAAAACCTGATTCTGATGCCCCTATAGCTGTTCGCATTACACATTTAGCATCATAACACCCCACCGGGAAAACAGAGAAAACTCCCATACTATCAAGATAATCCACCAGTTTTCCATGGAGAGTTGTTTCAACATCTTCAAAGCTTTTTGTCATGGAAGCATCTGCAAAAGCATTATCTTTTAATTTAAAAAAACGTTTATAGTAAACATTCTTCCTGGCTTCAACATACAACTCATCAATTGTATTAGTATATTCATAGTTCTGCTTCGTTGGTAAGGATGGATTTTCAGAAGCAAATGGATTGACATTCACATCAACAACTACAACTCCAGTTCTATCTGCAAATGTCTTTAGCAATTCAACCTGAGCTTTTATGATGTCTTCACTGCCTTGGAAACCAGGCATAAAACCTTTTTGCATATCAATTATCAAAATAGCTATTATTCTTCCGCTCTTCAATTCACTTTCAATCATAGCTTTCGTTTGTTCAATATTTGAATAAACAAAACTACTCATAAAAATACATGTTATGAATAGAGATAGAATATACACAAGACAACAACCAATGAAGAAGTGTTGATGCAGTATAGATAAAAATATAGGGTACCATCCCGAAGTCCCTCATACTTTGAAAACACCAGTATGCCCTTGTAACCGGATCACAACCAAGTGTTCTTGATATTGAGCGTTCTATCTTTCTGGTTACCCTTGGAACATGGTATTGGGTGCTGTTAGCCTTGCCTCTGTCCCTTTATCTTTAAACTGTTACATTTTATCCGGTATTTAAACAGATAATTACGGAACTCATGTATACAGGCGGGGTCTAACCTCGCCAGCAGTCTCTGTGACTGAAAACCCAACAAACAAACCGGCGCTGGCGTAATGAAACTCACAAAGTTCCTCAAAGCTCTCCCCTTAAATCCCCCCCTCTTCAAGGCACTACCCTTACTGGCTTTCCTTGCTATGGCCACAGGCTGTCAGAAGACGCCTGCACTTAACTGCCCCTATAGTGCAGATCAGTCAAAGCCTGCCAATGCCGGGTGCCTGATAACCCGGGGAGATGAAGTTCTGGTTATAACCATGCGCCTGAGTGGCAAACAGTCTCTTCCCGGAGGCACCAGTGATAACGGGGAAAGCCCCCGCTGTACAGCGTTGAGGGAAACCCATGAAGAGACCGGGTTGAATGTGACTGTTCATGAACTACTCGGGACATTTGACAACAACTTCCATGTTTTCCGCTGTGAACTGGCTATCACTGAACAGCAACCCGACCCGTTGGACTGGAAAGAGGTCAGCGATGTGTCCTGGCGTTCCTGGTTGTCTCTAAATTATGACAACTGGCGTTATCCCAAGCATTTCCAACAGACCCGGGAGATGATAAAAAAACAGATTTCCGGTCTTAGCAAACAGATCGACTGACAGACCGAGCCAGGCTGACCTGGCGTAAATTCTGTGTAGATTTCAACAGTCTGACCATGATCACGGAAACCGGCACCAGTAATAAACTATAGGCTCTTTATGGATTCCGGGGAGCTTACGGCTCTTGCCGCTTTCCAGAACATGTCTGCTCACTTCAACGGTGCTCCGGACTTACCCTCCCAGGAATTATGTTATATTTCTCAAAAAAAAATGGTAATAGCTGCATCCATATAACGACAGAGTCCGTACAAAAGAACAAACGTTCTGTTGTTATTTCCATGTATTAATAACTATAAAACAGGCCATGAAGAAGCCAATCTCCCAGTTATCTACAGCCCTTGTGGTGGTGTGTAAAAAACCGGCTATTCACCATGGGAAACAGCGCATTGCCACCTCCCTGGGCGCAGATACAGCACTGGCTATAGCGGAGCGATTGCTCAACTGTACTCTGGAAGATGCCCAGCTATGGCCCGGGCCTCTGATTATTTCCCCTTCCCGTACTGAGGATATTGAATGGGCCGAAAGCCTGTTAAAACGGGACTACACAGTTATCCCCCAAAGGGAAGGCAATCTGGGTGAACGCCTTAACAACCTCGACAGAACCCTCCGCTCCCAGGGCTTAAGCAGATTATTGTTTATTGGCAGCGATGCCCCCTCCCTATCGGTCAGATCCCTTTTAGACGCGGCCCAGGTACTCAGGGAATATAAAGTCGTTTTAAGTCCTTCCCGGGATGGTGGTGTTGTGCTTATGGGTAACAGCGCCCCATGGCCATCTATGACATCCCTCCCCTGGAGTACCGAATATCTTGGCCAGGCGCTCTCCGGGCTCTGTCGTGCATCGGGTTTATCTGTGTGTTACACCTCCCCCGGTGAAGATATTGATACCGAGGAAGACCTGCTAAGGCTTCTTCCTGAGTTACACAAAGATTTACGACCAGCCAGGCAGGAACTGGTTCGGTACATAACATCAGTTTTCAACAGTTCAGACAGAAGGATTTCAGACCATGCCTGATTTCGTTAAAGAGCAGGTACAGGATTATTACGGAAAAACACTGCAGGGTTCCGATGACCTGCAAACCAACGCCTGTATGACAGACGGCAGCATGCCCAACTACCTGAAAAAGGCTCTGGCCAATATCCACGACGAGGTTCTGACCAGGTATTATGGCTGTGGCCTGATCCACCCGGAACAATTGAAAGGTGCCCGGATTCTGGATCTTGGCAGTGGTTCCGGTCGGGACTGTTACGCACTGGCCCAACTGGTGGATGAAGACGGTTATGTGGTCGGTGTAGATATGACCGATGAACAGCTGGATGTGGCCAACCGCCATATTGATTACCACAGAGAAAAATTCGGCTATGCCAAAGCCAATACCGAGTTCCGCAAAGGCTATATCGAAAAGCTGGATGAACTGAACCTGGAAAGCGACAGCTTCGATATTATTGTTTCCAACTGCGTGATTAACCTTTCCCCCGATAAAGAAGCTGTTCTGCGGGAAGCTTATCGTCTTCTTAAGCCTGGTGGTGAACTCTATTTCTCCGATGTGTACTCCGACCGCCGTGTACCAAAAGAGCTGGTTGATGACCCTGTTCTGTACGGAGAATGCCTGAGCGGCGCGCTCTACTGGAATGACTTCCATAACCTGGCGAAAAAAGCCGGTTTTGCCGATCCTCGGCTGGTTGAAGACCGTCCCATCACCATCGATAACAAAGACATTGAAGAGTTCATCGGACATATTCGCTTCTTCTCAGCCACCTATCGCCTGTTCAAACTTCCGGAGCTTGAAAGCCATTGCGAAGATTACGGCCAGGCGGTGATCTACAAAGGCACGATAGAGCACCATCCCCAGGTATTCTGGCTGGACAGCCACCATAAAATCGAGAAAGGCAAAGTCTTCCCTGTCTGCGGCAATACCTGGCAGATGCTCCATGAAACGCGATTCCGGGAACACTTTGAGTTTATCGGTGATTTCTCCACCCACTACGGCATTTTTGAAGGCTGTGGCACCAATCTGCCCTTTGAAACGTCCGCAGCCACCACCGATACCGGCGGTGGCTGCTGCTGACAGGAGACAAAGGCATGGAAAAAAGTCAGTCATGGTCATTTACCCCGGATGGTTCGCCCCGGGGGTATATACAACCTCACCAACTGAAAGAGTTGTGGTTCCATACCGGAACCCGCTGCAACCTGAGTTGCAGCTTCTGCCTGGAAGGTTCTACACCTTCCAGCAAGCGGCTGGATGCGCCGACACTGGAAGAGGTAAAGCCTTATATTGATGAGGCCATAGAGCTGGGTGTTGAACAGTTCTCTTTTACCGGCGGCGAGCCTTTTGTAATCAAGGATATTATTAAAATCCTTGATTACGCTTCTCAGAAGCGTCCCTGCCTGGTGCTGACCAATGGCACAAGGCCGTTAATTAAGCGGCTTGATGATCTGCTGCCTTTACAAAGTAATCCTTTTCCAATTTCTTTCAGAATCAGCCTCGATCACCCCGACGCCAGGACCCATGACGCAGGCCGTGGAACAGGCAGCTTTGCCGATGCCCTGGCAGGCATGAAGCTTCTGCACCAGAGAGGTTTCTCAATCTCCCTTGCCCGCCACATGGACAAGGACGAGAACAAACAGGAAGTTGAAAGTCAATTCAGCGATCTTTTTGCCCTGAATGGCCTCCCATCGGACCTGAAACAAGTGGCCTTCCCGGACTTTCTACTGCCCGGCTCCCTGCCTAATGTTCCCCATGTGTCCACAGACTGCATGACCCGCTACCAGACAGAAGAAAGTCGTCGTGAGTTTATGTGCGCTTTCTCAAAAATGATTGTGAAACAGCGCGGAAAAATGCGGGTATATGCCTGCACACTGGTTGATGACGATGAAGAATATGACCTGGGTGATAACCTGCAGGAAAGCCTGCACGAAACCATCAGCATGAAACACCACCGTTGCTACAGCTGCTTCGCCTTTGGCTCATCCTGCAGTGAATTGTGAAACAAAGAAGAAACCAGTAATTCAGGACGAATATTATGAAGACAACAAAAATACTGTTTCTGTGCACCGGCAATTCCTGCCGCAGCCAAATGGCCGAAGGATGGGCCAGAACCCTTCTGGATGAACGGTTTGAAGTATTTTCCGCTGGTATTGAAGCCCATGGACTGAACCCGTCCGCCATTGCGGTTATGGAAGAAGCGGGGGTGGATATCAGCCAGCAACACTCCCAGACATTAACCGAACTGGATTACGATAATTTCGATTACATCTTTACTGTATGCGACCATGCTCGTAAAACCTGCCCGATACCCAGACAGGGCAAAGTGGTTCTTCATCAATTTGATGATCCACCAAAATTGTCAAAAAATGCGCCTACGGAAGATGAAGCACTGAACATCTACCGTCGTGTACGTGATGAAATCAAAGTGTGGGTTGAACAATTGCCAGCGCAAATCTGCTGAAATCAATGCTTTTAAACCCAATGCTTTTGAAACCAGTACTTTTGAAACCAATGCGCGATAAAAGCACTCCACTTCTTTCGGTCATTATTCCCATAGGGCCTGATGAATCGGAATGGCCAGCACTGCTGGACCAGCTTCACCTTCTTCCCAAGGGCAGTGAGGTTATTCTGGTGGGCTACTCCCGGGAGCTGCGCCCAGGCCAGCTGGATAATATTCCCCAAAGTCTGAGTCACCTTCACTGGCACTGGTGCAGCAGTAAACAGGGCCGGGCAATACAACTCAACACTGGAGCCAGCATAGCCTCCGGTGAATATTTATGGTTTCTCCATGCTGATACTTTACTGGTAAAAGACAATATAAAGACACTTCTATATTCAATAAGTCAGTTCCCAGAGCATCTGTATTATTTTGATCTCTGGTTTCACGATAAACACACCACACTGCTGGTAATAAATGAGTGGGGAGCCAGATTGCGCTCCAATTTGCTTGGCACGCCTTTTGGTGATCAGGGCTTTTGCATAAGCAGAAATCAATTCGCTGAGCTGGGGGGATACTCTGTTTCAGCCTCCTACGGTGAAGACCATTTACTGGTTTGGAAGGCCCGACTGCAAGGTATCAAACTGCGCCCCTGCCACTCCAGGCTGGCCACCAGCGCCAGAAAGTACCTGCAGGCCGGGTGGTTAAACCTCACTCTGAAATATCAGCGTTTATGGATAAGACAGGCTTTACCAGAATTTATGCGCCTTTTAAGAAAGTGATACTGGCTGGTAAATAATAGAATCGCAGCTAAACATATTCTTCCTGACGGAGGGTTTTATGTTTTGCTTACGACAATACATATTTAGAAGCTGGTTTATCACTCGCCCCATAATCTGGCTGCTTGTTTGCCTGCCTCTATCATTTTTTCCTCCATCATTTAAAGCTGCCAGTCCAAGCTACTTGCCATTAGAGGAACAGTTAAAACAGCAACTGCAGGAGCGTACTTTTGACAGCAGTTTTCTTTCGGATGACCAATTACTCTATCGCCTTCACACCTACGGTTTTCTTAGCACCCCTGACCTGATCCAGACTCTCACTTATCCTCCGGAATCCAGAGAACATCTGCTTGAACAGCTGTTACCGGATATACCTATGGCAGGGCTGTTGCTTGTCTCCAAAACCGAAAATCCTGAGTCTCTGCACCAGTGGTATAAATCCCTTCAGCCAGAGCAGAAGAAAGTTATACGCTCCCAACCAGAGTACTGGATATCGGCGGATAAATACCTTCCCGGCCGTATGCTGGGACATTTGAGGGAAGGGCTACCTGAAAACATCATAACCCGGATTTTACATCAGTTTGGTCTGCCTGTTGGAAACAAACACACCAACCTGATAACCCTTTTAAAATATCTTCCTGAAAATGCAACACTGACGACAAACCTCGCGACAGAACTCTCCGCCACCAGCCAGCCACTTTTAAAGAAACTGTTTTCCGGCCTTCTTCCCCCTGTAGCAGGGATTATCCAGCCAAAATCCCTGGTAAAAAAACCGCAGCATATTGCCATCATCATGGACGGGAATAACCGCTGGGCCAGGGAACATAACCTGCCAACCTATGCAGGTTATATCGCTGGTTTCTCAGCCCTTAGAGAAACCCTCTCCGTTGCCTTGAGTTATAATATCCCGGCTATCACCGTGTTCGCTTTCTCCCGGAGAAACTGGAGCCGCCCTCCTGAGCAGGTCAATATTATCCTTCAGCTGAATGAGTATTTTGTCCTGCAACAGCAGGACGAACTTAAAGAACTGGGGATAAGACTGCGCTTTATCGGGGACAGAACATCCCTGCCCTCGTCTTTGCAAAAAGCCATGGCACAGGCAGAACAGGTTACCTCCGGTGGCCAGAAACTCACCCTGACTATCGCCAATAATTACACCGCCCGATGGGATATACTACAGGCTGCCAGCCAGACTCTTCCCGGCGAAAAACTGACTGAACTATTGTTTTCCCAAAGGCTCTCAACCGCTTATTTACCAGATCCGGACCTGCTTATACGTACAAGCGGAGAGCAGCGACTCAGTGATTTCCTGCTTTGGGAGGTTGCCAATACAGAGTTCTGGTTTACCAGAAAGTACTGGCCTGACTTTACCGCGAAGGATATGGAGCAGGCGCTGGAGTCCTTTGCCGGACGAAACCGCCGTTTTGGACAAAGCTCATCGTCACCTGTCAACACAAAGGCTTTTTGATTTTTCAGGAAAAATCAGATCAATAACAAGAAAAAATCCATGTCAAAAAGTGAATGTCATACCATTAACCAGCGCGCCGGGTAGAACATAGTTCCCCGGCTGACGCAAACCAAAAAACACAGGGTCTGCCAATGTATCCCTGTATCGAGTTAAAGACGCCAGCTTATACCCGAATATGCTTAACAGGCTGTCATTAAAGCGCATAGGAGATATTGGCTGTGTCATCTCACCATTTCTCACTTCAAAACAGGCGTAGCGGGTCATACCTGTCATACGGGCAGAATTTTTCTCTGACCAGTTCAGGTACCAGAGGTTGCTGATATAAAGCCCGTCACCAATTTCTCTGCAGATATCCTCCTGCTCCAGGGTTCCTTCTTTCATGACCAGGTGATCCGGTCTGTCGGCCAGATCCCAGTTTTCCGTCTCTGCCCCCCCCGTAAAAGGAACATTATATTTTCCTGCGGTGACCGGGCCGGCAATCAGGGATTTTCCCATTCCGTTTTCTACCAGTGACAGGGTTTCCGGGCGGATATATCCCTGCTTCTGGAACTGTGGCACCACACCTGCGCCACAACTCTGGAACAAAGACACCAGACTGTTCATAACCGGCTTATCACCATAAAAGCCATCCAGCCATGTATCCTTTTCTTTATATCTTCGGGCACTGAAATCAGCCCCTCGGAACAATTCATAAACTGCAGCCGGAGCGAGATAAACCCGGTAATCCCCACGGTCAGGCGTTGTTATTGGGCGGGATAACAAGGCTCCCCGCTGTTTGACTGAGTGAAAACGCTGTTGAAAGGAATCAGGGTTCCAACGGGAGCCGGAGAACTGATCTTTAACCGCTTTCCCCTCACCAAAGTGAACGGAGTAATCCAGGCAAAAGCTGTGGTTCTCAAACCAGTGATGATGTCCGAGTGAACTGCCAAAAGCATTGAAGATCCAGCCACTGAGGAGTAGTCCCACCATATCTGTTCCTTCGACACAGGCCAGAACATCCCTGACTATCGCCTTACTGCAAAAGCTTTTTTCCGGTGATATAGAACGACTGCAGAAAGGCTCCTGGCTGAAACTGAACTCCGGATCTGGCGGTACAACCTCCAGCCGGCTTCTGAGCTTTCGTATCAATTTAGTGATATTGAAACGATCCTGTACCGGAACCATGGAGAGTGTCAGTGTTTCCGATGCATGGCGATTTTGCTCGGTCAGAGTGACCGTCAGCTGGGTTCTGTCTATATCCCCGCACTGACGAATCAAACCATGATTAAAACGGCAGAAGTCTGTTTTCTCCCCCTCCATCCAGGCAATCCAGCTCTCTTCCCGTGAAATTATTCCATCCAGAAACCGGCAGAGGGAGGAAAAATATTCAACCATGCCCCCCTCCAAATGTTTCGACGTCAGTGAACAGACAGGCAGGTACAGAATGGCCAACGGCAATCACCTGTCCTGGCTCCGATTTACCACAATATGGAGAACCGAGAATTTCAACTGTATCTCTGTTTCCTACGGCTTTCAGGTTTCTCCAGAAGATCGCTGACGTGCCCCTGTACCCGGGATTTTTTACAATCCCCTTTCTTTCCCCGTTTTCAATCAACTCCCCCCACTCACAGCCAAACTGGAACTTGTTACGGGAATCATCAATGGACCAACTGCGGTTAGTCTTCATCAATACACCTTTCTCTACACTCTGGAGCATCTCATCAAAACCAGAAGTCCCCGGTTCCATATTAATATTGGCTATGCGATCGACAGGCGGCCTGTACCAGCTTTCTGCACGACTACAGGCAACTGTTTCACCAGTATTATTGTTTTCCTGATGTTTCCCAAAACGGGCACAGGAAATACGCCCTCCCAGAAGCTTCTTTAGTATTCCCTTTTCAATTAACAGCTCTTTTCTTGCTGGCTCTCCATCATCATCCCAGCCATAACTGCCCGATTCTGTTTTGTCTGCAGGATCAAAGGAGATATTCATTAACTCACTGCCGTAGCGGTAAGAACCGATCATATCTCTGGTTATAAAACTGGTTCCCGCCATATTCCTCTCGTCCCCCAGAATACGATCAAGCTCCAGGGGGTGCCCGACAGATTCATGAACCTGAAGCACCATCTGGTCGGGCATAAGCACAATATCCTGTGTAGTCTCCGGGCATTCCGGTGCCTCCAGCAACTGTAGAGCTTCCTCAGCTATACGAACGGTTTGGTCCGGCGCGTTATAAATATGCTCCAGACCACCTTGCCGGGCATGGAGGCCAGAGTGCCCGCTTCCCATTGAACGAATCTGGCTTTCACCTTGATGATGGGCCAGCACGGAAAGCCCGGGAATCAGCCAGCTTCGGTTCTGCCTGCATATATTGCCGTTGGTGTAAAGGAAAGAAGAAGTTTGATTAATATAATTCAGGCTGGCAAAACGCCCGATAATTTTGCTGTTAAGCTCCATTGTTCGAGTTTCACTGATGAGCATGTCCAGCTTCTCTTTTAAGGACCAGGATAACCAGGGAATCACCTCCTGAACCTCAAACTCCTCTGCCGGTCGGGGCATTTTAATATTCCGGTAATCAAATACGCTTTGCTTCCGGCTTAACTCTGCCCAGTCAGAAGCTCGTTCAATGGCATACCTGATTCCTTCCCGGTCCAGTCTCGAAGTTGCCGCATACCCCAGACCACCTTTATGCATCACTGTGATCATTATTCCTGCATCAACATCTGTGTGATGGTGATCAAGCTTATCGTTCTGGACTTTTATTGACTCCCTGCTGGTAGAAACATGGCGCAGGGAGCAGAAATCCACCGCCGGGGCACAGGCAAGAAAGCTCTTTTGAATATGTTCCGGAAATAACGTCATTTGCATTTATGGGAAATAACACCTGAACCAGCATAGCAGCCGGATTACAAACCGAACCTACTGTTACATATCCCAACAGTTTTCTCCCTGATCTTTCCATAGAACCAGCTACTTTTACTCCCGTTTCGATGCTGAAGGGGTGTGCTGTGAATTGTTTTTTTAACCGGGGACTTACCGTAACCATCTACTGCTTTACCATTTCTGTGATTTTTAGCTCCTCCTTACATGCCTCAGACAAGAGCACAGAAAAACTCCTCGATTGTATTTCTGATACGGTTTATACCCGCAAGGCCGATCCTGCTTCTTTGATCAGTCTCGCATCCATGCTCTCAGATTCGCTGAGGGGAAAGGGCAACCAGGATGAAATAACCGGCGATATAGCCCAGTGTCAGGATATTCAGGAAACCAGCAAGGGTTTACCTGTCCAGGATATTAATCTCTACCTGGCCCGGATTACTGATCTGCCGGTAAGTAAAGGAATAAGAAAACTTCTCACTGGTTTTGCCAATCCCACCTTTACCTGCAGGCAGGCTGAGTTAAGCAGAAGCCTTAAACCAGCCATTTACGGACTAACAATGAGCTATGGAATAGGCCTTTGCAAAAGCACACTGGGTACGCAATGGATAGAATTTCGGCCATCCTTTGAACTTCAAGCTGGATTAGGTGTAAACAAGTCAGTCTCTATTAACTATGGCTGGGATAAACCGAAACCTTACAGCGACAGTTTTCTAAGAATCACCCCAAGAGCCTCAATTGAAGCCGCAGCCATGGCCACTGTCCGACTGTCCAGCAGGGGGCAATATATGCCCAACACTTACGGTCTTGGCCTGACCATAAATCCGGATGTAGCAAGATCTCCTGCAGCCCAGAACGATAAAAACGCGGCTCTGGCAACCGTTTTTAAACTGGCCGCTGGGGCCGGAGCGCAACTCAACCTAACCGTTTACAACCTCGATAAGGATTACGACTATCTCTACACATTAATGCACGGTTCCATATAGCAATAGCACGGGTTCAATAATAAGTCGCTCACTCTAAACAGTGTTCACCACAAACCACTGAACACTGTTTTTCTTACCTGATAACTGAACATTGTTCCGTTATAAAAACAGCAAACAGTGTTCAGTACATTTCCTGTTTTCTGGACACTGTTCAGTTCTTTTTCCTCAGGTTTTCTTGACGTCCCCGGTATAGAGCCTCCATTCTGAATAAAACAGTGTTCAACAGGTTTTCCTGAACACTGTTTTCCAAAGTCGTTGTAAAACTGAACATTGATCAAAGTATTCAGAAGGACGGCCAGGGATATGGCAAGAAGAAATGAGCACTCCAAAGAAGAACTGCAACAGCTTGCGTTAAAAGCTACCAAAAACTTTCTTAACCATTATTCCCCACAGGAACTGAGCCTGCGAAAAGTCGCCAAACTGATCGGTTATTCTCCCGCGACAATTATCAATAGTTTTGGCAGTTATGCTGAATTACTTCAGGCAGCGAACGCAGAAACCCTGGATGAAGTACATCAGCTCTCCCGTTTAGCGATAAAAGACGAAAATAACCCACAAGCAGCTCTGCGTAAGCTGGCCCGGATTTATCTGGGATACGCAAGAAAATACCCCCATCGCTGGCACTTGGCTTTTGAGCACCGTATTCCTGAACAAACATCAGTTCCAGAATGGCAGCAGCAGCGTATTAACCGATTGTTTGCCTTGTTTACGGAACAACTGAGCCGGGCAGCCACAGGAAAACGCAGCCTTCAGGATGTGCATATCGCTTCGCGGGTTGTCTGGGCAGGAGTACATGGGATTTGCCTGTTGTCCGCTGATGGTGGAGCGATTTCAGAAAAACATGTGTCAGGGGAACAAATGCTGGACTCTTTTTTAAAAAGTTACCTCCGCAGTTGGGTTTTGCCGGAACGTTTATCCACAGTTTTTCCCTGAGCAGTATCATTCACTGCCTTTTGTTTTCTTTCGCTTCTTTTTTTGGGTCTATAGTGCTTAAATTATCTGGGACTTCTGTTTTATTTTTCTCTCAATAAATTCTTTAAAAACAACCTTTTAAGACCAAAAACCCAATACCGGTATTGCAGGTATTTTACTGTATATAATTTATCCACAATTATGTACTGATAGTCTATTTAACACTGTTTAAATGGGAAGTAAGATCCTTCCATCCACAGGAAAAGCACATGACTTTTCCCTGGAATACAAACCTCTTAAACACGACATTTCAAAAAATCAGTCTGAGGCTCAAATTCGCTAAAAGCCTGGTCAACTCAGAATCAGGAGGACTGGTTCGGATTATGTCTATACTCCTTATCCCTCCTCGACCTTTTCTCCTCCACATTTATGTTTTACTTACCCAAAATCCTTCAGGTCAGCGTCACACTTCATATCATCTTATATTCAGTTTGGTCCCACGCGGGTTATAAGGAGTTTGCCGCATTGGTAGATAGCCTTGCCGGCGAAGAGAAGAAGGTCGCTATTATTTTTTTTGATTTTTCCGATAACAGGCTGTTCTTTGATGAGAGATTCATTTTTGCAGATATTGGCCATAACCCCAATGTTCACTATATAGATATCAATGTTCCCGGAAATATTCGAAACCCAGACTTGATTAAGACGCTTCTCGAGTATAAAAACACGTTTATCCTCCATCGCATCAGCGGTATACAAAATAATCCAGTGGATATAGATGCAGGTGAACGAGAGTCTGGCCGGCAGGTTGTTGCTCAGCTATGGGATTACATGGAGAAAAACGATATTCAATCAGTGCTGACAGTTGGCAATGATTTCCACGGCAACCTCACCGGAATGATCCAGGAACTAGCCACCAGAAAAGAGGTTTATGTTGATACTGATCTCAATAGAATCGTTCCCATAGGCTCCCTGGAGTACAGTGATATTCGCAACCCACGGAGAGAAGAAATACGCCGGAATCGGCGGGCATGGGAGAAGTTTTTCCAGGAGAACCCAGCTATAAAATCCACAGATAGAGCAATAGTTGAAAGCTATTGTGATCTCGGATAATAAAAAACCCTGCCGCCTTCCGGTAACAGGGTTTTAGATGTTGATAAAAACTGTGGCTTACTTGCCCAGCTTCTTCCGAATCGCCTGCAGAGTACGCAGCTGAGCGGCAGCTTCAGCCAGCTGGGTTGCGGCACGACTATAGTCGAACTCGCCCTGCTGGTTCGCCAGTGCTTGCTCAGCCTGCTTCTTGGCCTGTTCTGCGGCAGCTTCATTCATATCATCGGCACGCAGAGCAGTGTCTGCCAGCACCTTAATCTGATTAGGCTGCACTTCCAGAAACCCACCAGAGATGTAGTAGATCTCTTCTTCGCCACCCTGGCGCCTCACCCGGATAGGACCAGGTTTCAGCGAAGTGATCAGAGGGGTGTGACCAAGACCAATACCGAGGTCACCCTCAGCACCAGTAGCCACAACCATCTCAACCAGACCGGAGAAGATATCGTCTTCTGCACTTACGATGTCACAGTGAACGCTCATCGCCATGGTCAAATTCCTCTGTTTTACAGGGTCTTGGCTTTCTCAACAGCTTCGTCGATACCGCCAACCATGTAGAACGCCTGTTCGGGCAGGGAATCGTATTCGCCTTCCAGAATGCCCTTGAACGCACGAATGGTCTCTTTCAGAGGTACATACTTACCGGGAGAACCGGTAAATACTTCCGCAACGAAGAACGGCTGGGACAGGAAACGTTCGATCTTACGGGCTCGGGATACGGTTTGCTTGTCTTCTTCAGACAGTTCGTCCATACCCAGGATCGCGATAATGTCTTTCAGTTCCTTGTAGCGCTGCAGTACAGTCTGCACGCCACGAGCTACATCGTAGTGTTCCTGACCGATAACCAGAGGATCCAGCTGACGAGAGGTGGAATCCAGAGGATCGATCGCAGGGTAAATACCCTTGGAAGCGATATCACGGGACAGTACTACAGTCGCATCAAGGTGGGAGAAGGTGGTGGCCGGAGAGGGGTCAGTCAAGTCATCCGCAGGTACGTATACGGCCTGGATGGATGTGATAGAACCCGTCTTGGTAGAAGTGATACGTTCCTGCAGAACGCCCATCTCTTCTGCCAGAGTCGGCTGATAACCTACTGCGGAAGGCATACGACCCAGCAGTGCCGATACTTCGGTTCCTGCCAGTGTGTAACGGTAGATATTATCTACGAAGAACAGTACGTCACGACCTTCGTCACGGAACTTCTCAGCCATGGTCAGACCGGTCAGTGCCACACGCAGACGGTTTCCGGGGGGCTCATTCATCTGGCCGTAAACAAGGGATACCTTGTCGATTACGTTGGAGTCGGTCATTTCGTGATAGAAGTCGTTACCTTCACGGGTACGTTCACCAACACCAGCGAAAACGGAGAAGCCGGAGTGCTCAATAGCGATGTTCCGAATCAGCTCCATCATGTTTACGGTTTTACCTACACCGGCACCACCGAACAGACCAACCTTACCACCTTTGGCAAACGGGCAAACCAGGTCGATGACCTTGATGCCGGTTTCCAGCAGTTCGTTGCTGGCTGCCTGCTCAGCGTAAGAAGGCGGCGCACGGTGAATGGACATACGCTCTTCTTCACCGGGCTCATCAAAAATGGGGCCCTTTTCATCAATCGGGTCACCCAAAACGTCCATAATCCGGCCCAGGGTCTTGGTGCCCACGGGAACCTGTATAGGCGCATTGGTGTTGTTGGCCACCAGGCCACGGCTCACACCTTCGGTGGAACCCAGGGCGATAGCCCGAACGATGCCGTCACCCAGCTGCTGCTGGACTTCAAGGGTCAGTTCCTTACCGTCAACCTTCAGGGCGTCGTAGACCTGGGGAACGGAGTCACGGGGGAACTCGACGTCAATAACGGCGCCGATGATCTGTACGATACGACCGCTACTCATGTGATATTCTCACCTCACTATTCATTAAGGCTTCGCCCCCCCGGCTTTACCTGAGCAGGGCTG
Organism: Parendozoicomonas sp. 209JJ7-1; assembly: GCF_058147085.1. NCBI lineage: Bacteria > Pseudomonadati > Pseudomonadota > Gammaproteobacteria > Oceanospirillales > Endozoicomonadaceae > Parendozoicomonas > Parendozoicomonas sp. 209JJ7-1. Next base: position 60,929 of record NZ_JBYVJU010000002.1, read on the forward strand.
CCAAAAAGTTAAACGGCCGCCGCGCCGCTTACGATCTCAGAAAGTTCCTGGGTGATCGCAGCCTGACGCGCCTTGTTATAAACAAGGTTCAGCTCATCGATCAGGTTGCCTGCGTTATCGGTTGCGCTCTTCATCGCAACCATACGGGCCGCCTGTTCGCAGGCATTGTTCTCAACCACAGACTGATAAACCTGAGATTCAATGTAACGAACCAGCAACTCATCCAGAATGCTCTTGGAGTCAGGTTCGTAGATGTAGTCCCAGGGACGTTTCAGTGATTCGTCTTCATCCGGCTGCAGAGGCAGCAACTGTTCGCACACCGGCGTCTGGGCCATAGTGTTGACGAAGCGGTTATACACAACAACCAGATGATCAATCTTGCCTTCTTCATAAGCATCCAGCATCACTTTCACACCACCGATCAAATCAGCAATGCTGGGCTTGTCACCCAGGTGATTGATGGCTGCAACCACATTACCGCCAAAGTTGCGGAAGAAGGTACCAGCCTTGCTGCCTATCAGACACAGGTCAATCTCAGCACCCTGATCTTTAAACTGTTTCATATTATGAACAGTTTTCTTGAACAGGTTGGTATTCAGGCCGCCACACAGGCCCCGGTCCGTCGAAACAACGATAAAACCAACCCGCTTGACTTCCCGCTCCTCCATAAAGGAATGACGGTACTCGGGGTTGGCATGAGCGATATGACCGACGACCTGGCGAATGCGGGTGGCATAGGGGCGCGAGCGCTCCATGCGCTGCTGAGCTTTACGCATTTTCGACGCAGCAACCATCTCCATGGCGGAGGTGATCTTCTGCGTATTGTTTATCGACGCTATCTGCGTCTTGATCTCTTTACCGACTGCCATAGTCAATCCTCAGAAGGGACCTGTATGGTTTCGAAGCTGTAAAGAGCTTCGAAACCTGCGTTCACACCGGAGCCTGTAAGCGGGACCGATGCGATACGTCCCTTACCAGGTCTGGGTTGCCTTGAACTTCTCGAGAGCGTCTTTGATGCCGTTCTCGATGTCGTCGTTAAAGCCCCCGGCTTCATTGATGGTGGCCATCAGAGTGGCATGCTCGCTGTTCACGTAGCTGATCAGAGACGCTTCAAAGGAACCAATTTTGCTCAGTTCAACGTCTTCCAGATAGCCTTTTTCAGCGGCATAGATAACCACACCCATTTCAGCGACGGACATGGGCTGATACTGCTTCTGCTTCATCAGCTCTGTTATGCGCTGACCGTGCTCCAGCTGCTTACGGGTCGCTTCGTCAAGATCGGAAGCGAACTGGGCGAAAGCCTGAAGTTCACGGTACTGGGCCAGGGCCAGACGGATACCACCGCCCAGCTTCTTGATGATCTTGGTCTGCGCCGCTCCACCTACCCGGGATACAGAGATACCGGCGTTCATTGCAGGACGGATACCAGCGTTGAACAGGTCTGTTTCCAGGAAGATCTGACCATCGGTAATGGATATTACGTTGGTCGGTACGAAGGCAGATACGTCACCGGCCTGGGTTTCGATGATAGGCAGAGCGGTCAGAGAGCCGGTCTTGCCTTTCACTTCACCGCCGGTCAGCTTTTCTACGTAGTCGGCATTAACACGGGCCGCACGTTCCAGCAGACGGGAGTGGAGATAGAAAACATCACCAGGATAAGCTTCACGGCCGGGAGGACGCTTCAGCAGCAGGGAGATCTGACGGTAGGCCCAAGCCTGCTTGGTCAGGTCATCATAAACGATCAGGGCGTCTTCACCCTGGTCACGGAAAAACTCACCCATGGAACAGCCACCAAACGGAGCCAGGAACTGCATAGCAGCAGGGTCAGCGGCGCCGGCGGTAACAACAATGGTGTGCTCCATAGCGCCGTGTTCTTCCAGCTTGCGAACCACGTTAGCAATAGAAGACTGCTTCTGGCCAACGGCAACATAGATACATTTGATGCCGGTGCCTTTCTGGTTGATGATGGCGTCGATGGCGACAGCAGTCTTACCCGTCTGACGGTCACCGATAATCAACTCACGCTGACCACGGCCAACAGGAACCATAGCGTCGATAGCCTTGTATCCGGTCTGGATGGGCTGATCTACGGACTGACGGGCGATTACACCAGGAGCGACCTTTTCAACGGGAGCGGTCTGCTTCGCTTCGATCGGGCCCTTGCCGTCAATCGGGTTACCCAGCGCATCGACAACGCGGCCGAGCAATTCATTACCAACCGGTACTTCCAGGATGCGGCCAGTACATTTGGCTTTCTGGCCTTCGGCCAGCCCCTTGTACTCACCAAGAATTACGGCACCCACTGAATCCTGTTCCAGGTTCAGGGCCATGCCGAAAACACCACCGGAGAATTCGATCATCTCGCCGTACATAACATCGGCAAGACCGTGAATACGAACGATACCGTCAGATACGCTGACGATAGTGCCCTCATTGCGGGCTTCAGCAGACACATCAAGGCTGTCGATACGGCTCTTGATGATGTCGCTGATTTCTGAAGGATTCAGTTGCTGCATACCAAACCTGCCAATTTTAGATTCTTGTTCTCTTACGAGAGCATTGCGTGGGCCAGTTTCGCCAGCCTGGTTTTAACACTGCTGTCAATCACCAGGTCTCCGGCCCGGATCACAACACCACCAATCACTTCCGGATCAATGGTATTGGTCAGCCTGACCTCAGAGCTCAGCCTGCTCTTCAACTTCCCAGCCAGTTTGTCCAGCTGTTCCGTTGTCAGAGGAAACGCGGAGGTAACCTCAGCGTCTACGCTTTGCTCCTGTTCCGCCTTGTATGCCTCGAACAATTCGGCAATCTGGGGCAGCAGGGTGATTCTCTTGTTCTCTGCCAGAACACGAACAAAGTTCTGGCCGTTGTTATCCAGGCTGTCACCACACACCTCAATGAAAGCGTCAGCTTTCTGGTGTGCGGTCAGGGACGGTAACCCGAGCAGCGCGCTGATTGCTTCGTTCTGAACCACAGCTGCGCCGTTTTTCAGCATTCCCGACCAGCTATCAAGAGCGTTCTGGTCCAGAGCATGCCTAAACGCAGCCTTGGCGTAGGGACGAGCGCAAGTGGTCAGTTCCATGGTTGCCTCCGCCTCAGAGCTCAGCTGCTAACTGGTCAACCAGTTCGCTGTTAGCTGCTTCGTCGATCTGCTTGCCAAGAATCTTGCCGGCACCGGAAATAGCAATGCTGGCCACCTGGGTACGCAGCTGTTCACGAGCCTGGTTAACTTCCTGTTCAATCTCGGCACGGGCGGCAACGATCAGGCGCTCGCCTTCTTTACGGGCATCATCCTTGGCTTCGTCAACAATGACGGAAGCACGACGATTAGCCTGCTCCAGGATTTCCTGAGCCTGTTCGCGTGCCTTTCGCAACTCGTCGGTTGCCTTGGCCCGTGCCAGTTCAAGATCCGTGGAAGCCCTTTCCGCGGCAGCAAGGCCGTCGGCAATTTTCTTCTGACGTTCGTTCAGAGCGCCGATCAACGGCGGCCACACATACTTCATGCAGAACCACACGAAGAATGCGAACGCAATCGTCTGACCTATGATGGTCGCATTGATGTTCACACCAACACCTCTCGCAATTCAGTTAATGTTCAGCTGGCTGGTGGTCTTCGCTTCCGGCCTCCTGTTTCTGGAAAAATCAGGAACCGGAAACTATAGACTGACAGACAACTCACATATCCATTAACCCGGGCGGCTTACTGCAGAACAGCGGCAGCCTGTGCGATGAACGGGTTAGCAAAAGTGAAGAACAGTGCGATACCTACAGCGATCATGGGGATCGCATCAAGCAGACCGGCTACGATAAACATCTTGGTTTGCAGCATGGGTGCAGTTTCCGGCTGGCGTGCAACGCCTTCCAGGAATTTGCCTCCGAGCATACCAAAGCCGATGGCTGTAGCCAGAGCGGCCAGGCCCAGCATGATTGCAACACTGATTACAGTCAGACCAACTACCAGTTCCATATTTCCTCCGGACTTTTATTGTCGCGTGGTGGTGTGAGTTTTTAGTTAAACGCTCGAGTTATAAACCGCTTACACGGTCAATTAGTGATCTTCATGAGCCATGCTCAAATACACAATGGTCAGAACCATGAAGATGTAAGCCTGCAAAGTAATAACCAGAATATGCAGCAGGGCCCAGCCGAAGTGCAGGGGCAGCTGCGCAAAACCGATCATGGCAATAAGGATAAAAATCAGTTCACCGGCATACATGTTGCCAAATAGTCGCAGGCCCAGAGAGATGGGCTTGGCGATCAGAGATACGGTTTCCAGAAGCAGATTTACCGGAATAAGAATAACCTTGAAAACAGGGTTTTTAGCGGCAAATGGCTGCATGGCCAAATCAGCGAATAATCCGCCCAGACCTTTCACCTTGATCCAGTAGAACAGCATCAGGAAGAAGACGCTGAGGGACATGGACATGGTGATATTCGGATCGGTGGACGGCACTATCTTCATAAAAGGAACACCGGCCAGAGTAGCCAGACCTGGAATCCAGTCAACGGGGATCAGGTCCATCAGGTTCATAAAGAAGATCCAGCAGAAAATGGTCAGAGCCAGGGGCGCAATCACCGGGTTCCGGCCGTGGAAGCTCTCTTTTACACTGGTATCAACAAATTCAATAATGGCTTCGATGGCGTTCTGCAGGCCGCCGGGAACACCGGTTGTGACCCGATTGGCCACATAGCGGAACAGCCCGAGAAATAGCAGACCCAGAAAAACCGACCACAGCATGCTGTCCACATGGATGGCCCAGAAACCCATATCTGCTGCTTCCTGAGCACTGTGGGCAATGGTCCAGGTCGCTTCACCCATTACAGAGCCATCCGCACGTTCATAGCCTGCCGGCAGCTGACCATAGGTCAGATTCTGCAGGTGGTGCTGTATATAACCTGAGGCTGTGTTTGCCATATTAATGCTCTCGTCAACTCACCCTGATTTTCAGCAGCATGGGTGTAAACCAGTGAACTGCCTGCACCAACACAAATGCGCTGAAAAGCGCCACTGTATCCAGCGGTCTTACCAGCGCAAAAACCAAGGCGAAGCCACAACAGGTCATAAGGAACTTGCCGGCTTCGCCTCTATAGAATTCTCTGACAATCTTTTTGGCCGCACGCGCGCCGGACAGGGAAAATGCCCTGAAGACAAGATAAGCATTGGGAACCAGGCATATCAGTCCGCCTAACAAAGCAGACAACGCCGCTGTTCGACCACTTATCAGATACCCTGTCGCCAGCAGGACAGTAACTAATCCCTGCATTGCAATAACCCGGAAAACAGGCGTTCTTTTCAGATGAGGTGACTGCATCTGATCGTGCCCCTCATACCTCTGTTTTATTCTGTAAAAATCAATTTTGTTTAATTTTTACGACTACTTTTTACGCCTGTCTTATTTGCCTTCTTTTAGAGCGTTTGCTAGGCGAGGCAAGTATATGAGTAGTAGTACCTAGAATCAATAGCGTTTATCGCAGTAATGCATATGCCTGAGAGAGTGGTTCTATCGTTCCATTCATAACTCATCACAAGTCTTTCGGTTTACCTTACTGTCTGCCCTGTTATTGGAATGTTGTAGATACCTGCAGATACTTTTTTATTGATTATTTGAGGCTCTCAGAATGCTTGGTTGTCTACATAGACTCTTTCGATATCCCTGTAATACCCTTTTTGGTTACCACCCTCCAGCCAATCCACCTGCTGTTGAACCTTATGTGCATCCTGTTATCAGGGATGATGCGCCTCTTCATTCCACCCTGCCCATACAGAGCCGAAATATAAGCGAAAAAACGCGCCGCCCCTGCGCATCCGTGAAAATACAAACAATCCAGGCTTCATCTCAAAGAAAACGTGGAAAGCACACTGCGTCATTAACAAGGCATTCTTCTAAAAAAAAGTTTTGTATTGTCCGAAAAAAACACACCCAAAGCCATATGTTACAAAAAAAAACGCCCTCTGGAAGACGACAAAAAAAACCATTATTACTTGCCGGTTCATCCCTGATGTTGCGACAGAATTCTGCCATTCCGAAACCTCAAACCATGCAACCACCGCAGCTTTTTATTATCCCAGCAGATAATAATACTCTTCAGATGACCCACTCAGACACCGGCAGCTCATCACAGTCCGATTCTTCCTGCAGAATTACCCGCTCTTCATTACTCTCTGAAGAAAAAAAAACCACTGTCCCTCCATGTTTACGGAGAAAACTCAGGCAAGCCTTTACAGAAAAATTACCTGAGACACTACTTATAGACGACAGTGAATATTACGCAGGTATCAGTCCGACAGATTTTTTTGTAAAAAGGGATCTTAACAGCCTGAACCGGAAGAAATGGTTGACAAGTGCTGTTATTAATTGCTCTCTGTCCCTGTGTCAGCAGCGCAGCATAATGCCCTGCAATAAAAACCAGCCAACCTGTGCCACCCTCTCATCAGACTTCTTCCGCTCCCAGGTCGGTAAGAACCAGTTTCCAAGGGTGAAACATTTAATGGAAATAAAGCTCCGCTCAGACCAGGTATTTTTTCCCTGCTGTATAACCGAGCACTGGATATTGCTTGTTGTGGATAACAGGGAAAAAACTATTTATTCTGTTGATTCCTGGCAAACAAGGAGAGTCCGAACAGAAGCATATCAGTTGCAATCCTGGCTGGTGAGCTTTTTCCGGCAAGCGGGCAACCTATCAATGGCTGACGCTATAGCGGAGTACCGACTGGAGGCGATAGAGCCACCAAAGCAGAGGGATGGAGATGATTGTGGCGCGGCAGTGATTTGGGCTGCGGAAAAGCTCTACCGGGGAGAAAAAAACCTGCACCCAGACCACCCCCCACCTTATAAAAAGTTCAGGCCATTGATACGTAATACCCTGGCGGCCTGTGCAGTTGCAAAGGATGCAGTTGCAAAGGCGTAGAAAAATCACCCTCAGTTACTGGATATGGGCAACCACCCCATCCAGTTCATCCAGACTATTGAAGCTGACAACCAGCTTGCCCTTGCCTTTGGCATTGTGCTGAATAGAAACCTTTGCGCCAACTTTACGGGATAGGTCTTCTTCCATAACACGGACATTGGGGTCGATTTTCTGCTGGGGCTTCTTTTCCGCGGCCGACTCCTGCTGCATACGACGCACCAGTGCTTCGGTCTGACGAACAGACAGTCCTTTGGCCACAACCGTTCTGGCTGCTTCCAGTTGGGAAGTATCGCTCAAACCTAACAGCGCTTTGGCGTGTCCCGCTTCAATATCGCCATACTCCAGCATCTTGCGCACATCATCACGCAGAGTCAGCAGGCGCAGAAGGTTCGTCACTGTGACCCGGGATTTCCCCACAGCTTCGGCCACTTCCTGCTGGGTCAGGTCGAATTCTTCTTTCAGGCGGTGAAGTGCCAAGGCTTCTTCGATGGCATTCAGGTCTTCCCGCTGGATATTCTCAATCAGCGCCATGGCGATGGCGGCTTCATCGGGCACTTCGCGGATAACGGCAGGAATTGTATCCAGGCCCGCCAGCTGGGTAGCCCGCCAGCGACGCTCACCGGCAATAATTTCGTAGCGGCCTTCAGACTTTTCACCCACAGGACGCACGACAATGGGCTGCATCACCCCCTGCTGACGGATGGAGCTGGCCAGTTCCTCCAGGGCTTCCGGGCTCATATCCCGGCGGGGCTGGTAGCGACCGCGCTCAATAATTTCGACCGGCAGAGCCCGGAGCATACGGTCACGGACAGTTTCCTGTTCGGATGTTTCCGGACCCTGGAGCTGTTCAATCTCTTCGGCAACCCGCGCACTTTGCAGTAACGTTCCCAGGCCCTTTCCCAGTGCTTTCTTCCTGGCCACTCGTGCTCTTACCTCACGGCTGTTTCAGCGTGTTCCGGCTCTTGCCGGGCCTTACCGGCTTCCTGCCGGCGAATCAGTTCCCCGGCCAGCGCCAGATAGGCAATAGCACCGCGGGAGTGTTTGTCGTATTTCATTACCGGCAAACCATGGCTGGGGGCTTCCGCAAGGCGAATATTCCGGGGAATCACTGTGCGGTATACCTTGTTGCCAAAATGACTGATCAATTGCCTTGAAACTTCGACAGTCAGACTGTTGCGCGGATCATACATGGTGCGCAACAAACCCTCGATATGCAAACGGGGGTTACGGGTGCTGGCAATACCCGAAACAGTTTCCACAAGGGCTGCCAGGCCTTCAAGGGCGTAATATTCACATTGCATGGGAATAATGACGCCATCTGCAGCTACCAGTGCATTGACAGTGAGCATATTTAAAGACGGAGGGCAATCCATCAGGATAAAGTCATAGTCATCTCTGATCTGCTCCAGAGCCTTGTGCAGGCGACCTTCGCTATCGGACTTATCAATCAGCTCCACTTCCGCCGCAGTCAGGTCACTGTTGGCTGGCAGAACTTCGATACCAGCGGCTTCGGACATAACAACAACTTCATGAATGCTGCAGTTTCCCACCAGAACATCATAAACAGACAGAGAAAGATCGTGTTTATCGACTCCACAACCCATTGTCGCGTTACCCTGGGGATCCAGGTCTACCAGAAGCACCCTGCGCTTGGTCGCAGCGAGAGAGGCTGCCAGGTTGACGCATGAGGTTGTTTTTCCCACACCACCTTTTTGATTGGTAATCGCCAGCACTTTTCCCATAGCAAGGCCCTTTTTATACCGCCAGTTCAGAATCCATTTGTTCCAGTATGACAAGATGCCGCTGGCCTTCACAACTGGAGACAGTGAGTGAATGGGACTTTTTCATAGAAATATCATGCCGGATGGATCGCAGTTCGGCCAGTTCCAGTTCCGGGTGTATACCTTTCATGGCCAGCCACTGACCGTTCTGCTTCAGCAGATGGCAGGTGCTTTCAATCATATCTTTCAGGGAACTGAAGGCCCGTGACAGAACAGCGTCGTAGGGTTGTTCAGGATTCCACTTTTCCACACGTTCATTCAGAGGAGTCAGGTTATCCAACTGCAGGTCGATCTTGATCTGATTTTGAAAACGTATCTTTTTACCCACACAGTCCAGGGTGGATATACGACGATCAGGCAACATAATAGCTAAAGGAATACCCGGCAGTCCCGGACCGGAACCCACATCAATCAGAGAACCATCAACAGGCACGCTGGCTTCTACATAGGGCAGGATACTGAGGCTGTCGAGAATATGGCGGGACACCATCTCTTCCGGATCACGTACTGCGGTGAGGTTATACACCCGGTTCCACTTCACCAGAAGATCCACATAGCGACGCAGCAGAACAACCTGTTCCGGTGTGACTGTTATGCCCATTTCGTCCGTGCCGGACTGCAGCATACTCTCAAGGTTATTCACAGAAACCACGATCCTGTTTGAACAATTACGCAAACCGGTGATTTTATCACGGATACAGGGTCTGAATCGTGGCTTCCATGCAAAAGCGTTACTGGGCTTTGCGTTCCGTCACCAGTGAGCGTTTTTTCAGATGGATCAGCAACAGGGAGATGGCTGCCGGTGTAACACCCTGTATACGGGAAGCCTGCCCCAGAGTATGGGGACGGACATTATTCAGCTTCTGGCGAATTTCATTAGACAGTCCGGTAATGGCGTCGTAATCCATATTTTCCGGAAGAGGTGTCTCTTCATGGCGACGCAGGCGGGCGATTTCTTCCGCCTGGCGTTCGATATAACCGTGGTACTTACTCTGAATTTCCACCTGTTCGGCCACAGCTTCATCATTCACCGCTTTCCCTTTCAGACCAGCAACATCCTGGTAACCCAGTTCCGGACGCTTCAGCAGTTCCATCAAACTGTATTCACGGTTAATGGGATTTTCCAGTTTGCTGTTCAGCTGTTCTGTTTCCGGTTTACCGGGATGAACAAAGGTGGTTTTCAGGCGATCAGATTCCAGGTTAATGGCTTCCTGCTTACGGCAGAAATATTCCCAGCGCTCATCATCCACAAGACTCAGTTCACGCCCTTTAGGTGTCAAACGCAGGTCAGCATTATCTTCCCGCAGAAGCAAACGGTATTCTGCCCGGCTGGTAAACATCCGGTAAGGCTCAGAGGTACCGTTGGTGATCAGGTCATCGACCATGACTCCGATATAGGCCTCATCACGACGGGGACACCAGGGCTCATCACCACGGGCACGCAGAGCGGCATTCAAACCGGCCAGTAAACCTTGAGCAGCTGCTTCTTCATAGCCTGTAGTGCCGTTAATCTGTCCGGCAAAGTACAAGCCGGGAATCACTTTGGTTTCCAGGGAAGGTTTCAGATCACGGGGATCAAAGAAGTCATATTCAATGGCATAACCGGGACGGGAAATATAAGCATTCTCCATACCACGAATGGAACGTACCAGGTTCAGCTGTACATCAAAGGGCAGGCTTGTGGATATCCCGTTAGGATAGAGTTCGTTGGTCGTTAGACCTTCCGGTTCGATAAATACCTGGTGGGAGTTTTTATCGGCGAAACGCTGAATCTTGTCTTCAATGGACGGGCAGTAACGAGGACCAACACCTTCAATCACACCGGTATACAGGGGAGAGCGATCCAGACCATCACGGATAATCTCATGGGTACGCTCATTGGTGTGGGTAATAAAGCAGCTGATTTGCTGGGGATGGTCTTCACGGGAGCCGGTAAAGGACATAACCGGTTGTGGTGTATCCCCAGGTTGTTCCTGCATAACGGAAAAATCAACAGACCGGGCATCAATACGGGGAGGCGTACCTGTTTTCAGACGTTCCACCCGCAGGGGCATCTCCCGAAGCCGATTGGCTAGATTGATTGCTGCAGGATCGCCGGCACGACCACCACCATAGTTTTGCAAGCCAATATGAATAATTCCCCCCAGGAATGTGCCAGTGGTAAGCACAACCTGTTCCGCAAAAAACTTCAGCCCCATCTGGGTAATCACACCGGAGACGGTGTCACCGGACATAATCAGGTCATCCACAGCCTGCTGGAATAGCCAGAGATTCTGTTGGTTTTCCAGGATTTCACGGACAGCAGCTTTGTAGAGAACCCTGTCAGCCTGGGCACGGGTAGCACGGACAGCCGGTCCTTTACGGGAATTCAGTACACGGAACTGAATGCCACCCAGGTCAGTAGCCTTCGCCATAGCACCACCCAGGGCATCAATCTCTTTAACCAGGTGACTTTTACCTATACCGCCAATAGCCGGATTGCAGGACATCTGTCCGAGGGTTTCTATGTTGTGGGTTATCAGCAGGGTTTTGGCTCCCATACGTGCTGATGCCAGGGCTGCTTCTGTTCCGGCATGTCCACCACCGACAACAATGACATCAAAACGTTCTGGAAAGTCCACGTGTCTGCTTCCTCTGAAGTTTGGCTGAATAACGGGGACCGGTTATGGATAGCCGGTTAAGTGTTTGACAGTGACGCGTGAGTATAAAGAGTGTCGGAAAAAAGAAAACCGCTCATTTTTGTGGATATATCTTATTCACATTTTGCTGGTACATACCCTGTTTATATTTTTTTACTTTTCTGAATATTTTCCGGTGAGATGAATATTAAGAATAATGATATATATCCTTTTATATATCTTTTCTTATTTATGTTGTTGTTATTAAGCAGCCCTGTTTTTGTGGAAAAGTACAAAAAACAAAGTAAAAACAACACGTTATCCGGTTAATAAAGTTGTATAAAACCGGTGATCAACCGGGGATTAAGCTCTGTATAACTTGTGAATAAATCGTTAGTTATCCACAAGTGTTTTTTATTCACAGGTTAAGTCACCGGTTATCCCTTAGTTATCAACAGGTTTATACACTGAGAAAATTCTGTACTTTATCCTCAATTTATCCACAGGTAGTTAATCACACTCTTTTGTGGATAGTTTGTTCTTTCGTTTGGTTACCAAAGGAAGGAGAAAGCTAGCCACATGTGAATAACTTGTGATTAACTGAAGATACTTGAAACTGGCACTGTAATTTATGTGTGTTTCTTGTGGATAAGCCGTGCATAAAAAAAGGGTTAAAAGTTATGAAACCTTTAACCCTCAGAATTTTTAGAGATAGCAGGTACTGACTTTTCTGCTACTTACCGATACAGAACGAAGAGAAAATCTTTCCAAGCAAATCATCGCTGGTGAACTCTCCGGTAATATCTCCCAAAGCCTGTTGAGCCTGACGAAGGTCTTCCGCCAGCAGTTCACCGGCACCCAGGCCCAGTAACTGGTTTCGACCTTCTTCAAGGAGGTTGTGGGCCTTTTCAAGGGCTTCAATATGACGACGGCGGGCGCTGAAACTTCCTTCTGTTGTACCGGTATAACCCATACAGGTTTTCAGGTGCTGTCTTAGACTGTCCACACCATCACCATTCTGCGCACAAAGGCGAATTACCGGATATTCACAGTCAGTAAGCCCGGGTTGTTCACTGCTTAGGTCAATTTTGTTTCTGACGACGGTAATTTTTTCACCAGGGGGTAAACGATCTACAAAGTCCGGCCAGATATCATGGGGGTTGGTGGAAGATGTAGTTGTGCTGTCCACCATCAACAACAACAGATCAGCCTGGGCGATTTCATTAAATGCGCGCTTTACTCCAATTTGTTCCACAACATCATCACTGTCCCTGAGACCGGCGGTATCAATAATATGCAGGGGCATGCCGTCGATGTGGATATGTTCCCGCAGTACATCCCTTGTTGTACCCTCTATATCTGTGACAATAGCGCTGTTTCGCCCGGACAACGCATTTAACAGGCTGGATTTCCCTGCATTGGGCCGTCCGGCAATCACCACAGTCATGCCATCACGTACCAAAGCCCCTTGACGAGCCTCGGTAAAAACTGTTGATAAGTTGTTGATAACCTGTTCGAGATCGCGGCTGACACGGCCATCGGAGAGAAAGTCGATTTCCTCTTCTGGAAAGTCGATGGCGGCTTCTACATAGATTCTCAGATTGATCAGGCTTTCCACAAGCTCATGGATACGCTGTGAGAAAGCTCCCTGAAGGGAGCGAACAGCGCTCTTGGCTGCTTCTGCAGAGGTACTGTCTATCAGGTCTGCAATAGCTTCCGCCTGGGCCAGATCCAGCTTGTCATTGAGAAAAGCGCGTTCGGAAAATTCACCAGGGCGTGCCAGTCGTGGACCATACTTTGTGATTTCTTTTAACAGCAGATCGAGAATCACGGGGCCGCCATGTCCCTGTAATTCCAGTACATCTTCACCGGTAAAGGAGTTGGGACCGGGAAAGTACAGAGCCAGACCTTCATCAATCACATGGCCATCAGAATCATAGAAAGGCAGGTAGTGGGCATGGCGTGGGGTCAGGGATTGCCTGATGATAATTTCGGCAATCTCTTTCACCTTGGGGCCAGAGACTCTGATAATGCCGACACTACCACGACCGGGGGCTGTCGCCTGGGCGACAATTGTCTCCTGGAGAGAGTGTTTTTGAGGGAATGAAGAAGTCTGATAGGTCATGGCATGTCTGAGCCGCTTTTGAGTAGTGTGTAAAGGACGCTAGTCTAATGAACAGGCTGTCAAGGGGCAAAGCATCCTTGTGGATAACTTTCCACAAGGCGAAAAAAAACGGACCCGAAGGCCCGTTTTTTAAGGAGATCAGGAAGGCTGGTTAACCCTCTGCTTCGATTTTCCTGGTGATATACCACTGCTGAGAGATAGACAGCAGGTTGTTGGTTACCCAGTACAGGACCAGGCCGGCCGGGAACCACAGAAAGAAGACAGTGAAAATCACCGGCATCAGTTTCATTACCTTGGCCTGCATGGGATCGGGCGGTGCCGGAGACAGCAGTTGCTGGGCAAACATGGACGCGCCCATAATCAGCGGCAGGATAAAGTAGGGATCCATCTGGGAGAGGTCATGGATCCACAGGATCCAGGGAGCCTGACGCAGTTCAACGGATTCCAGCAGTACCCAGTACAGGGCGATGAATACCGGCATCTGCACCAGGATAGGAAGACAGCCACCCATAGGGTTCACTTTCTCTTCCTTGTACAGCTTCATCATCTCCTGGGACAGGGCCTGGCGGTTATCTCCATGCTTCTCTTTCAGAGCCTGCATCTTCGGGGTGACCTTGCGCATCTTCGCCATGGAGCGATAGCTGGCGGCGGACAGCGGATAGAACACTGCTTTCACGATCACGGTCAGGGCGATAATGCTGAAGCCCCAGTTACCGATCAGGGAGTGCAGGAAGCTGAGCAGCAGGAACAGCGGTTTGGCGAACCACCAGAGCAGGCCATAGTCGATGGTCAGGTCAAGGCCCTTGGCCATCTGGCCGAGGACTTTCTGGTCTTTCGGACCCAGGTACAGGGTCGCGCCGACAGTTGCGGAGTGGCCAGGGGCAATGTCTACAGCGGGTTCTACGACGCTGACAATGTTGTCACCATTAAAGACACGTGTCTGGTAGGTGTTCTTCTGATCCTGCTTGGGTACCCAGGCGCTGACAAAGTAATGCTGGACGATGGCTGCATAACCACCTTCAACAGTTTCCTTGAAAGGCTCGTCGGAGAAGTCGCTGAAGTCCAGCTTCTGGTACTGCTTCTCGTTGCTGCGCAGGGCGGCACCCAGGTAGGTGTTGACACCACCGGCATTGCTGAGCTCTTTGCTGGGGTCTTCAGAGTTATCGCGCTTCAGCTGGCCGAAGAAGTTGCCCTTCCAGGTGCTGTCACTGTTATTCTGAATAATGTAGTCAACATCAATCTTGTACTGGTCACGCGTGAAGGTAAAACGCTTGGTGATGTTGGCACCGTTGTCACCCTTCAGGGTCATATCAACGGTCAGCTCATTGTTGGAGCCCATGTCGTATTCGGTCTTGTCTGTGGTGTACACAGGCTTGCCTTTACGATCAGGACCATCGGTGCCGACCAGGCCACTTTGGGCAATAAACAGGCGGCTGGCGGAGTTTTCCAGAAGTACAAAAGGTTCTGGCTGGTCTTTGACCCGGGGGTACTTGGGCAGCTCGGCGCGCACAATGTCGCCGCCACGGGTATCAATTGTAAGGATCAGGGTGTCCGTTTTTACGGTAACCAGCTGAGCCAGGGGGGCGGCTGTATCCGGTATAGAGTCCTCGGAGAGTACCGGGACATCGGATGCTGCATTAGAAGAGTGGGTAACGTCAGGCGCGCTGCTGGCAGGAAGCTGGGTGGCTGCCTTACTTACAGCCGGCGGCTGGTTATAGTCCTGGTTCCATTGCAGCACCATCAGGTAACCGACAACAACCAGACCCGCGATCAAGAGGGTGCGTTGCAAATCCATGATTTAATGGCCATCGAAACGAGTGGGGGTGTCCGGATCCGCCTGTTTCACTACCGTGTGTTTCTGACAGCCGGGCACAGGGTCGTACCCACCATGATGCCATGGGTGGCAGCGCAGTAAACGTCGGCATGAGAGATATCCGCCTTTGAGGAGGCCGTGAACGGTGATGGCTTCCATGGCATAGGAGGAGCAGGAGGGGATGTATCGGCAGTGGTTCGCCATAAGGGGACTAATTCCATATTGATAGCCCCTTATCAGTAACAGAACGAGAGACCGTAAAGGATTAAACATGTTCTGCCTCTGTCTGGCGGTGGTGCCCCTGTGGATAGTCAGTCGACAGGGGATGGCGCTCGTTCAGAAGGAGTTGGCCGTATTCGGCGTGTATCTCCTTTTTCAGATTTTCTCTGAGCCCGCAACCACTGTTTGTTGAGCAAGCTGTGCAGCTGCCTGTTATTGAGTTCTCCAAGACCTTTTCTGGCCAGAACAACGTAGTCCAGTCCCTGAAGGCTGTGCTGATTGTGGCGAAATGTTTCACGTATAACCCGTTTTATCCTGTTTCTGGATACTGCGGTGCGTACATTCTTTTTCGCAATGATTAAACCGAGTCGCGGATTTTCGGACTGGTTCTTGCGTGCCAGAATCAACAGGTTTCTGTCGGAAACCTTAATGTCTGCCTTGTCGAAGACCCGTTTGAACTCTGCTGCCTTCAACAGCCTGAGAACTCGGCTGAATGCGAAGGTCATATTCAGGCTCGAAACTGCAATCAGGCTGCCAGGCGTTTACGGCCCTTGGAGCGACGACGGGCCAGAACCGCACGGCCGTTCTTGGTGGCCATACGACTGCGGAAGCCGTGGGTACGTTTACGCTTCAGGACACTGGGCTGAAAAGTTCTTTTCATGATATATCTCTACTTGGTAAAGGTTTCACGTAATGGAAACACGAAAAAAGAAAATGACGCGCAATTTTAGGGAATAGAGCAATTAGCGTCAATTTAAAAGAAGTATAAAAAACAACCAATCTACCACTGTTATGTATATTTCCGGCTTTTCTTCCCGTTAATACCGTTTAAAACGAATTCTTTTAACCTGTAAAGTGCTTATCCCTGTTATTTATTGGCTTCCCGTTCTACCTGTCAGATCCCGGATTTTGAATGGTGGGACGAAAGTATATCTACTTGTCTTCATCAGCGTTTGTAGATAATGGATTCCATGGTTTTACACAGGTCTATCCACAGACGGCTTATTTTCCAATGATATCCACAGGTTAATAAAGTTATCCCTTTAACCCTATGAAAATAATAATAAAAATGCTGTTTATAAGATAAATTTGTTATTAAGGGTGTGGATAACTTTTATGTATCGGGATAAAATAAGTTAGTTTTCAATATATTACTGACCATTGTCGTTCATATGAGCGGAGTTATCCTTGTGCCTCGTGAGCTCTGGCAAAAGTGCATGGAAATTCTTCAGGATGAGTTGCCGTCTCAGCAATTCAATACCTGGCTGCGCCCGTTAAAAGTCATGGCTGACCAGGATGAAGTCTGCCTGCTCGCGCCCAACCGTTTTATTCTCGACTGGGTGAAAGATAAGTATCTGCCCCGTATCGAAGAAATCTTCCTTGAATTTTCTGATGGCATACCTCCGGCCATTGCTCTTGGTGTCAGTAGCAGACGGCCAACCTTCGGTGGCTTTCGTGGTACCAAAAAGCCATCAGGAAAAAAGTCTCTCTCATCATTAAGGGAATCCAGGGAAAATTCCCAAACCAATCTTGATCTGATGGGGGATGAGTCCTCTTCTTCTGTATCTTCACCAGAGCCTTCATCGGTGAAGAAACCAGCGCGACGTTCTGTGGCAGTGGAGTCAGTAAGCTCCCGAAGCCATCGCCCTGAAGCTGTGTCTGATCAATCGGAAAAAGAACGGACTGGTCTTGCTGAACAGACTCCTGAAGAAAAGGAAGAGGATGTTCTGAGCAAGGTGGTGCCTGAGCCTGCTCCCCCCAAGAGCAAGAAAACCAGGTTGGTTAATGTTGTTAAAGAGAAACAGAAGAAAAAACAGCAATTCGAAAGGGAATCACTTGGGGATAAGTCTGTTTCTGGTCTGGTATCAGAGGATTCTCAGCGTTCTTCTCAATCAGGAACTATGGTGCAAAAAAGATCTTCGTCTCCACGCCGTCAGGTGGAAGTTGAAGGCAGTATTAAACATACCAGTTCCCTGAATCAGTCCTTTATTTTTGACTCGTTTGTGGAAGGTAAATCCAACCAGCTGGCTCTGGCGGCTGCACGACAGGTGGCTGAGAATCCTGGTTCCGCTTATAACCCACTGTTTTTATATGGAGGCGTGGGTTTGGGTAAAACCCACCTTATGCATGCTGTGGGTAACCATCTGGCCCGGCAGAATCCGGATGCAAAAATTGTTTACCTGCATTCCGAACGTTTTGTAGCGGATATGGTGAAAGCATTGCAGCTTAACGCGATTAACGATTTTAAGCGTTACTACCGTTCTGTGGATGCTCTGCTGATTGATGATATCCAGTTTTTTGCCGGCAAAGAGCGTTCCCAGGAAGAGTTCTTCCATACCTTTAATGCGCTGCTTGAAGGTGGTCAGCAGATGATCCTGACCTGTGACCGTTATCCGAAAGAGATTTCCGGTCTGGAAGAGCGCCTGAAATCCCGTTTTGGCTGGGGCTTAACCGTTGCTGTTGAACCGCCGGAGCTGGAAACCCGTGTGGCTATTCTGATGAAGAAAGCGGAACAGGCCCGGGTGGAACTGCCCCATGAATCGGCCTTCTTTATTGCCCAGCGCATTCGCTCTAATGTCAGGGAACTGGAAGGTGCTCTGAAGCGGGTGATTGCCAGCGCCCATTTTATGGGGCGACAGATTGACGTTGATCTTATTCGTGAGTCCCTCAAAGACCTTCTGGCTTTGCAGGATAAACAGGTTAGCATTGATAATATTCAGCGTACGGTTGCTGAGTATTACAAAATCAAAATTTCAGACATACTGTCCAAAAGAAGAAGTCGTTCTGTTGCTCGACCCCGGCAGATTGCCATGGCTTTGTCCAAGGAGCTGACAAACCATAGCTTGCCGGAGATTGGTGATGCTTACGGAGGGCGTGACCATACGACGGTGTTGCATGCCTGTCGGAAGGTGAAGGAACTGTGTACAAAAGATGCGGAAATAGAAGAAGACCACAAGAACCTTCTTCGGTTGTTAACCAGCTAGTTCTGCTGTTTGATCTATCTCTGACTGTTTTGGTCTTATAGAATCAGTTGATACACAGCGTCTACATAAGTATTCAGATTGACGAATTTCCTTAGCTAGAGGCGAGAAAGGAAACAATGAAATTTACCATTAACCGGGAAGCCCTGCTGAAGCCACTGTTGCTGGTCGCTGGCGTTGTTGAACGCAGGCAGACGCTGCCAGTTCTCTCAAACGTATTACTGGTTGTTGAAGGCAATACCCTCTCCCTGACCGGTACCGATCTTGAGGTTGAACTTGTCGGCCGTGTTCATCTCGAAACTCCGGCGGAAGATGGTGAAATCACCGTTCCGGCCAGAAAGTTAATGGATATCTGCAAGTCCTTGCCGGAAGACAGCGACATTACATTCCAGGTAGAAGACCAGCGGGTGATTTTCCGTTCCGGCCGTTCCCGCTTTACTCTGTCTACACTGCCCGCCAATGAATTCCCGAGTATTGAGGAAGAGTCCGGCTCTTACTCTTTCTCTATTAATCAGTCCCGCCTGCGCAGGCTGATTGACCGTACTGGTTTTGCCATGGCGCAGCAGGATGTCCGCTACTACCTGAATGGTATGCTGCTGGAAGTCCGTGAGCATGCTCTGCGCTCTGTTGCGACAGATGGTCACCGTCTGGCCATGTGCACCGTAGAAGCGGATATCAGCCAGGATGATCGCCACCAGGTGATTGTGCCCCGTAAAGGTATTCTGGAACTGGCCCGTCTGCTCACCGACGGTGAAGAGATTGTGAACATCACTCTGGGTGCCAACCATATCCGTGCGACCACCGGTGACTTTATATTTACCTCGAAACTGGTTGACGGTAAGTTCCCGGATTATGAGCGAGTTCTGCCCCGTGGTGGCGACAAGATTGTGATTGGTGATCGACAGATTCTGCGTCAGGCCCTGAACCGTGCGTCCATCCTGTCCAACGAGAAGTACCGCGGCATTCGCATTATCCTCGATCAGAATACCGTCAAGATAATGGCGAATAACCCGGAGCAGGAAGAGGCAGAAGAAGAAGTGACGGTCACCTATGACGGCGGCTCTCTCGAAATTGGCTTCAATGTCAGCTACCTCCTCGATGTGCTTTCCGTGATTGATTGTGATGCGGTGAAGCTGACCCTGTCTGACCCCAACAGCAGCGCACTGGTGGAAGAGCCCGAAAACAGTGATTCTGTTTATGTGGTTATGCCCATGCGTCTGTAAGCGTACCCATCACTCGATGTCCTTTCTTCAGAAAGTCCGGGTCACAGATATCAGAAACCTGATGTCTGTGACCCTCTCCCCCTCCCCTACTATCAATATCCTTTACGGCGATAACGGCAGTGGTAAAACCAGTTTTCTGGAAGCTATACATTTTCTCGGTATGGCCCGTTCTTTTCGTTCTGCAAAACTGAAGCCTGTCATTCGCCAGGGGCAGCTGTCCTGCACGGTGTTTGGCAGTGTGAAAGGTGTTGATAACAACTGGGCTTTGGGGGTGAGTCGTGATCTTGATGCCTCCTGCCGTATCCATATAAATGGAGAAAACTGCAGGCTGGCTTCTTCCCTTGCCTCTATTCTTCCCCTTCAGGTGATTAATCCAGATACTTTTCGACTGCTTGAAGGTTCTCCCAAAGATCGCCGACAGTTTATCGATTGGGGAGTGTTCCATGTGGAACATCGTTTTCTGGATACATGGAAGCGGTTACAGAAAGCTATGAAACAGCGGAATGCCCTGCTCCGACATGGTAAAATAGCGGATTCTCTGATAAGGGTTTGGGATCAGGAAATAATCCAGGCCGGTGAAGATATTGATGGCTACAGGGCGAAGTATTTCCAAGCCCTGAAACCGGTCTTTGAGAAGACACTTGAGTCTCTCTCTGGAATATCAGACCTCCAGGTTTCCTATTCACGGGGCTGGGATAAAGAGAAAAGTCTTGAGGAGGTTCTGCAAAGATCCCTTAAACGTGATCTTGAAGTGGGTTATACCCAGTGGGGACCTCACAGAGCAGATTTACGACTCCGTTATAAAGGGCTGGCGGCAGTAGATAATCTTTCCAGGGGGCAGCAGAAGGCCGTTGTCTGTGCTCTTAAACTTGCCCAGGGGCAGTTGTTCAGCCAGCAAAGCCAGTTTGGATGTGTTTATCTTGTTGATGATTTGCCATCGGAACTGGATACAGAACACCGTCAGCGCCTCTGCAGTATGCTGGAGGAGATGAAATCTCAGGTGTTTATCACATGCGTGGAAAAGGATACTCTGGATGATGTGTGGGATTCTGGCACAAATGTAAAAATGTTCCATGTGGAACATGGAACACTGAGTGAGATGACTGGGGAGCGTCAGCAGTCTGCCGGGATGACCCTGATGGACGCAGGATAAATGTAAGCCAATCGCTATCAGTAAGCCGGGCAGCCGGTATGAACTGGTACTTGGTGATATTGGTAGTGTTATTGGAGAGAGTGGCGGAATGAGCGAGCAAACTTACGATGCATCAAATATCAAGGTGCTGAAAGGGCTGGATGCAGTCCGCAAGCGCCCTGGTATGTACATCGGAGATACGGATGATGGAACCGGTCTCCATCATATGGTTTTTGAAATCGTCGATAACTCTATAGATGAAGCGCTGGCAGGTCACTGTTCCGCGATCGACGTGATTATCCATCCGGATGAATCGGTGACCGTGAAGGATAATGGTCGTGGGGTTCCTACAGAAATCCACGAAGAAGAAGGTGTTTCCGCTGCAGAAGTTATTATGACTGTGCTGCACGCAGGCGGTAAATTTGATGACAACACCTATAAAGTCTCTGGCGGTCTGCACGGTGTAGGTGTATCTGTGGTGAATGCTCTGTCCAGTGAACTGCGCATGACCATTCGCCGTGGCGGTAATGTCCATCAACAGATTTATGATCATGGTGTGCCTAAAGCGCCCCTGACCATTGTGGGTGAAACCGATGTGACTGGTACAGAAGTCACTTTCTGGCCCTCCGCTGAAACCTTCAGCAATATCCATTTCAGTTACGATGTGCTGGCCAAGCGGCTCCGTGAACTCTCGTTCCTGAATTCTGGTGTATGTATAAACCTGAAAGATGAGCGGGATGGTCGTGAAGATCAGTTTATGTATGAAGGTGGCCTGAAAGCCTTTGTAGAGTTCCTGAACCAGAATAAAACCCCTGTGAATAAGGTTGTTTACTTCACTTCCCAGCATGATGATGGCGTGGGTGTTGAAGTGGCCATGCAGTGGAATGATGGCTTTCAGGAGAACATCTACTGTTTTACCAACAATATAACCAACCGTGATGGTGGTACTCACCTGGCCGGATTCCGGTCAGCCCTGACCCGAACCCTGAACAATTATATTGAGTCTGAAGGACTGGCGAAGAAGCAGAAAGTCAGCACTACCGGTGATGATGCCCGTGAAGGTTTAACGGCCATTATTTCTGTAAAGGTTCCCGATCCCAAGTTCTCCTCCCAGACCAAAGATAAACTGGTGTCATCCGAAGTGAAGACGGCGGTTGAACAGGAAATGGGTAAGGCATTTTCTGAATTCCTGCTGGAGAACCCCCAGGAATCCAAGATCATTGTTGGCAAAATGCTGGATGCGGCCCGTGCCCGTGAAGCGGCCCGTAAAGCCCGTGATATGACCCGGCGTAAAGGTGCCCTGGATATTGCTGGGCTGCCCGGAAAGCTGGCAGATTGCCAGGAGAAGGACCCAGCCCTCTCAGAACTCTACATTGTGGAGGGTGACTCTGCGGGAGGTTCGGCCAAACAGGGTCGCGACCGCAGAACCCAGGCCATTCTGCCTTTGAAAGGTAAGATTCTTAACGTAGAAAAAGCCCGCTTCGACAAGATGCTCTCCTCCCAGGAGGTAGGTACACTGATTACCGCATTGGGCTGTGGTATTGGTCGGGAAGAATACAATCTGGATAAACTGCGTTATCACCAGATTATTATCATGACCGATGCGGATGTGGATGGTGCCCATATTCGCACCCTGCTGTTGACGTTTTTCTTCCGGCAGATGCCAGAGTTGATTGAGCGAGGCTATATCTATATTGCCCAGCCGCCTCTTTACAAAGTGAAGCGTGGCAAGCAGGAGCAGTACCTGAAAGATGATACTGCCCTGCAGGAGTACCTCACGACGGTCGCGCTGGAAGGCGCAAGCGTGCATGTGAATGAAGATGCTCCTGGCATCGCAGATGCCCAACTGGAAGCCCTGGTGAATGAGTATCGCCAGGTTCAGGGTGTAATCAGCCGCCTTGCTCGTCTCTACCCGACGGATGTTATGCAGCGCCTGGTGTATGCCGAGCCGTTGAAGGAAGAGAACCTGAAAGACAAGGCCCTGGTTGAGAACTGGGCCAGTGAACTGGATAAAGAGTTGTCCAGCAATACCATGTCTGGCAGCACTATGACTATGCGTGTCGTGGAAGACCGGGAGCACCAGACCTGGTTGCCTGAAGTGTCTGTGTACGCCCACGGCCTGGAAACCAAGTACCTGTTCCAGAATGAGTTCTTCTCTTCCAATGATTACGCCTCAATTGTGGCTTTGGGCGAAAAGCTGAAAGGGTTGCTGGAGAAAGGTGCCCATGTGAAGAAAGGGGAACGGAACCAGCCAGTGGATACCTTTGACCAGGCCCTTGACTGGTTGATGTATGAATCCACCAAACGCCACGGTATCCAGCGCTATAAGGGACTGGGTGAGATGAACCCTGATCAGCTCTGGGAAACCACAATGGATCCCCTGAATCGTCGCATGCTTCAGGTGAGCATTGAGGATGCTATCGCAGCTGATCAAATTTTCACCACCCTTATGGGTGACCAGGTTGAGCCTCGGCGGGACTTTATTGAAAGTAACGCCTTGAAGGTTGCCAACCTCGACGTGTAATAAGATAAGGCCGGGTTAAATCGGCCTTATTCGTCTCTGATATCTTAAAAAGTGTTTAAAATGAATAAGTTACAGGGGTTTATCCGTGGTGAGCTAAACGAGGCTCAGGAAGTCCTGACCCGCTTTCTTGCTGATGAGAGCCAGCTGGCCAAAATTCAGGGCGCGGCTGAGCTTCTGGTTGAGTCTTTTGTGCAGGGTGGAAAAGTCCTTTCCTGCGGCAATGGTGGCTCCCATTGTGATGCCATGCACTTTGCTGAGGAACTGACAGGCCGGTACCGGGAGAACCGCCCTGGCTATCCGGCCATTGCTATCTCTGACCCCAGCCATCTCTCCTGTGTAAGTAATGACTTCGGCTACGAATTCGTATTTAGCCGCTATCTGGAAGCTGTGGGTATGGCGGGAGACGTTGTGCTGGGTATCAGCACCAGCGGTAATTCCGCCAATATTATTCGGGCTTTTGAGGCTGCAAAAGAAAAAGGCATTAAGACTATTGCCCTGACCGGGAAGGACGGAGGCAAAATGGCTGGCATGGCGGATATTGAGATTTGTGTTCCCCACTTTGGTTATGCGGACCGTATTCAGGAAGTGCATATTAAAGTGATACATATCCTGATTGGATTGGTTGAGAAGCTGATGGAAAAGAAGAGTTAATCACTGCCGCATATATTGTCATTCTTAATAAAGGCCGGAGCTCCCGGCCTTTATTGTTTTGAGTTTTCCAAGAAGGCAGGTGTCAGTATTTCTAACCATATAGTTAGGGCTGAAGAGGCAAACTGGTCAGGCGATTGTCCAATCTTGTAAAGGATTTGCACCATGGGGATGGATTTCTATGGAGATAAGAACAGGTCATCTGCCAGTTTATCCAAACAGCGCTTCTGGCTATAACAGAAACAGAGAAGAATCTGGTCATTCTCTGGAGAGGGATATTTCACAGGGGGAAAACCCTGCATTTCTCTGTGAAGAGAAAAGTCTTTCACGTAGAAAAATCAGTATCAGTGATTCCGCATATTCAATGATGGATATAGATTATCTTTTCTCACTGTTTAACTACGGCTTTGAGAAGGTGAAGCCTATAGCTGTCAATATTTTTCCATCACTGTTATCTACAGGAATTATTACGGGAGCATCCTGGTATGGGTTGGCCTGGTTTGGCGTTGGAATAATGCCGGGATTGCCAATTGCTGCAGGATTATTAACTCTCTTATATGGCATCTACCGTGGAAGGCTGGGTCGTTTACACGATGACCTTATTGCTACCCAGCATCTGGCTCAGAGACAACAACAAAGATATGACATGTTAAGTGATGAGCTGCAGGGGATGTCGGATGATATAAGACAGGATTTACCAGACTACTGTTTAGCAAGCCATGAGCAAAAGAGGCGACAGCTTTATAAACAACACCAACAGTCTTTTCATCGTTTATGCGTAGTCAGCTCAAGTATGCAGCGCCAGGGAGTGACCAAAACTTATCTGTCCTCTCCAGAATCTTACCAGAGCCGATTACAGGAAGGCTTTGTTGACGGGCCTGCTGGTACCGTTTTAAGGCGCCATTATGCCATGTCTTTAAAGTTGTCTTCTGAATCAAGAGATCAGGAGGCACAGACAGAAAGTCTGGTAAAAGCGGCATGTAGACATTGCAGAGCATTATTAAAAAAGTTACGGGAGTTCCGTCAGGGAAATATAACCAAGAAATTGATGGCTGTGGAAAAAGAGACTGTTGTCCAGCAATGTATAGATAAACAGGCAGCTTACACAGCAGCGGATATTTCAATATTTACCAGAGGCTGGTGCTTTGCCGTTTCCCGTTTAACAAGGAAGGTTGTGGATAAAGAGTAGGAGAAGAGATGTTGCTTAAGGAAAAAGAAACACCTTAAGCAACAGAACCTGAAGTGGTTAAAAGGGAAAGCCTCAGTGGGGATGGTTATCAATAATCCACTTATGAACCTCGTTTGTAAGCTCTACCGCTTTGGCCCCTTCACTACTTATGGGCTGGCCAATGCGAATAACAACTTCACCTGGGGTTTTCAGCCAGCGGTTGGCGGGCCAGAACTGTCCGGCGTTATGGGCAACAGGTAGCACCGGTACATCGGCATAGATAGCCAGCGCTGCGGCTCCTCGGGTAAAACGCCCTACTTCAGGCCAGGGATGGCGTGTGCCTTCGGGGAAGATCAGTACCCAGTAATCATCCTTCAGGCATTGGGCTCCCTTTTCTTTCACCTGCCCCATAGCCGAGCGGCGATCTTTTCTGTCTATAGCGATAGGATTCAGTCGCGTGAAGGCCCAGCCAAAGAAAGGTATATAGAGAATCTCTTTCTTGATAACAGTTGACTGGGGTGAAAATACAATCTGGAGAAGAAAAGTTTCCAGGGGGGATTGATGGTTACTGGCCACAAGACAGGCATGGTTTGGAATATTTCCCTGTCCTTCAACTCGCCAGGTAACGCCGCAGGTGTATTTCAACAGCATCATGCTGACATCGGCCCAGGTTTTTACAAAAAAACTGTGCCGGGAGTGCATGGGGATAAAAGGCACCGCGATAATAATGAGTATGCACCAGGGAATCGTCCACGCGCACCATAAAATATAAAAGACAAAGGTTCTAAAAGCGTAAAAAAGAGTTTTTATCATTTTCCATCCCTGATCAGAAAATCTGCAAAATCCTGCAGGTTTTCAAATACATGAATATCGTTGGGAATATTATCCCTGTTATTAAAAGACATGAGGGTTTTGAGACCTTTTCCCGTTTTGACCAGAACCGCTTTGCAGCCACAGGTTCTGGCGACGTCCATATCTTTGGCTGTATCTCCCACAAACCAGGCGCCGAAAGCGCTTACGGACAGTTCCTGTTCTATCTGGCGCACAAGGCCGGGCAAAGGTTTGCGGCAGGCACAGTGATCATCGGGGGTGTGGGGGCAGAATTTTATACAGGCGATGGAGCCGCCGGCCTCCTCAACCAGCGCAAGCATTTTATTATGCATGGCTTGCAGAGTATCCAGAGAATAATAACCACGACCAATCCCCGACTGGTTAGTGGCAACAGCTATTGAATAACCAGTTTGGGAAAGCTTGGCGATGGCTTCAATACTTCCCTTAACAGGCTGCCATTCTTCAACAGATTTTATGTAGTTGTCGGAGTCTTCGTTGATTACACCGTCGCGATCAAGAATGATCAACTTCATTGATATCAAAGCCTGAATAACACACGGAGAACATGATAAAGAAAAAGTGCGACCGGAGCCGCACTTTTTCCTGAATGGGTATTATCAGGCCGGAGAGAGTCAACAGTCCGTTGGTTTTGTTAACATTTTTGTTACCGTGTACTTTCCCACCGTAATACTAACCCGGATATTTCATAAACATGCTCCCGATCTCGCTTGTTCCCTGCCGCTCTAAGGAGATTTGACTCAGTCGACCGTACACCCCGGTACGGCGCTTCTTCGCCAAACACCTTAGAGCAACAAGGCCCGACGCGATCTTCGGGGCAATTTATGAAATATCCGGGCTAACCCTTCTGGAGCAGAGAAATATCGGCGATATGCAGGAACAGTGTGCGTAGCTGGCGCAGCAACGCGTATCGGTTCATTTTCATCTGCTCGTCGTCCACGTTCACCATCACCTGGTCAAAGAAGGTATCAACCGGCTCTTTCAGGCTGGCCAGGCGGTTCATGGCCGAGCTGTAATCACCTTGGTTAAGCAGGGGGTCTACATCGGCTTTACAGGTGGTCAGAACAGCATTCAGATCTTTCTCTGCTGTTTCGCTCAACAGGTTGCTGTCAACAACATCCGGAATCACAACATCACCAGCCTTGGCCAGAATGTTGGAAACCCGCTTGTTGGCAGAGGCCAGAGCCGCAGCTTCCGGCAGAGCCATAAACCCGGAAATTGCCTGGACACGCTGGTCGAAATCGAACGGACGGGAAGGTTTCAGGGCTTTTACGGACAGGAAAACTTCTGCGGGAATATTGGCATCGGTATACCAGGCCCGGAAACGCTCCAGCATAAAGTCCAGAACAGTATCAGGCAGGTCGGTGCCAGCAGGCAGTTCAACGCCCTGTGCCTTATAACCTTCAATGGCTTCGATAATCATGGTGCGCAGATCAAGGTTAAGTTTCTTCTCAACAATGATACGAAGTACGCCAAGTGTCGCACGACGGAGGGCAAATGGATCTTTGCTGCCGGACGGCGGTTGCTTAATACCGAAGATACCCACCAGAGTATCCAGTTTATCTGCGATGGCGACAGCGCTGCCGGTCAGGGTAGAAGGCAGCTCGTCACCGGCAAAACGGGGCATATACTGCTCGTTCAGTGCCAGAGCAACATCGGCCTGTTCGCCATCGTTCCTAGCGTAGTACATGCCCATAATGCCCTGGAGATCGGTGAACTCCAGCACCATTTCGGATACCAGGTCAGATTTACACAGCTCCCCTGCCCTTCTGGCGTTGTCTTCGTTACCTTTTTCTTCTTTGGCAATAAATGACGCCAGACGTGCGATACGTTCTGTCTTGTCAAAGATGGAACCAAGGTCTTTCTGAAAGACAACAGGCTTCAGCTTTTCACGGTTAGCGGCCAGGGTTGTTTTACGGTCGGTATCATAGAAGAAACGGGCATCCGCCAGACGGGGGCGAATCACCTTCTCGTTACCATGAATAACCTGGGACGGGTCTTTGCTCTGGATATTGGAAACAGTGATAAAGTGCGGCATCAGCTCGCCTTTGGCATTTTCCACGTGGAAGTACTTCTGATGCTCTTTCATGGAAGAGATCAGCGCTTCGGAAGGCACTTCCAGGAAGGCATCATCAAAACGGCCAGCCAGAGCCACAGGCCATTCGTTCAGGGAAGCCACTTCATCCAGCAGGTTTTCATCGATAACGGCTACGCCGCCAAGCTTCCCTGCTTCAGCTTTTACCTGTTCGCGAATAGTGTTGCGGCGGGTAACGTAATCAGCCACCACAAAGCCGGTATCCAGCAGAAGGCTCTGGTAATCAGTGGGAGTCGGGATAGAAATGGTTTCATTGTGGTGGAAGCGGTGACCACGGGACTCACGGCCGGATTTCAGGCCGAGAATCTCACAATCAACAACATCATTACCAAACAGCATCACCAGCCACTGGACCGGACGTACGAATTCTGTACGAGTGTTACCCCAGCGCATACGCTTGGGAATGGGCAAAGCGTCCAGAGAAGCAGAAATAATATCACCCAGCAGTTCAGTTGTGGGTTTGCCCTGCTGAACGGAACGGTAAACCAGCCAGGAGCCTTTCTTGGTTTCCAGACGCTCAAGGTCTGCGACTTCAACACCACAGGAACGGGCAAAGCCCTGGCAGGCTTTGGTAGGGTTTCCATCAGCATCAAAAGCGGCCTGAACAGCGGGTCCACGACGCTCGACGTTTTTGTCCGGCTGAGAGGTGGCAACATTTTTCAGTAGTAACGCCAGACGACGGGGGGCTGCAAAGGACTGAGCAGTTTCAATATCAAAACTGATATCAGCATCAATAAGGCCACTCATTATGCCTGCGGTAAAGGCATCTGAGAGTTTACGAAGAGCCTTGGGAGGCAGTTCTTCTGTACCCAGTTCAACCAGAAAATCCTGAGTAGACATCAGTTGGCCTCCTGCTTCATGCTTTCGTCTTTCAAAAGCTCATTTCTAATATCTTCATCGGCCATAGGGAAGCCGAGGGCCTTGCGGGCTTCAAAATACGCCTTGGCCACTTCACGGGCCAGGGTCCGCACGCGGAGGATAAACCGTTGACGTTCAGTCACGGAGATAGCGTGACGGGCATCCAGCAGGTTAAAGGTGTGGGAAGCTTTGAGGGTGTACTCGTAAGCTGGCAGGGGCAAGCCCAGTTCCACAAGACGCTTGGACTCCTGTTCAAAGAAGTCAAAGTGCTCGAACAGAACTTTGGTATCAGCGTGCTCAAAGTTGAAAGTGGACTGCTCTACCTCATTCTGGTGGAACACATCACCGTAGGTCACGTCACCCTGAGGACCACGGGCCCAGACCAGGTCGTAAACGCTTTCCACTTCCTGGATATACATGGCCAGACGCTCAAGGCCGTAGGTAATTTCGCCGGTTACCGGGTAACACTCCAGGCCGCCAGCCTGTTGGAAATAGGTGAACTGGGTCACTTCCATGCCGTTCATCCAGACTTCCCAGCCCAGGCCCCATGCACCAAGGGTGGGAGATTCCCAGTTGTCTTCGACAAAGCGGATATCGTGAACCAGAGGGTCAATGCCCAGAGCTTTCAGGGACTCAAGATACAGTTCCTGAAAGTTGGAAGGGTTGGGCTTCATGACTACCTGGAACTGGTAGTAGTGCTGCAGACGGTTGGGATTTTCGCCATAACGGCCATCGGTCGGGCGACGGCTGGGCTGAACATAGGCCGCGTTCCAGTTTTCCGGGCCAATAGCCCGCAGGAAGGTTGCCGGGTGGAAAGTGCCCGCACCGACTTCCATGTCCAGGGGTTGCATCACTACGCAGCCATGGCTTGCCCAGAAATTCTGCAGGGTAAGTATCAGCCCCTGAAAAGTACTGACATCGGGCGCGTTCGGGTTGCTCACTGTTCCACCTCGGGTTGGATTTACTGGGAGCTCCTCGTATCTATGAGGACTGCCGGATCAAAAATTGGGGGGATTATACCCCAGATAAGTCCGGGGTATGGATAGACAGCCAGATAATGTACACAGAAGTGTTGGTATCAGGATGAATTAAGGGTTAATGCCTCCAGAACATCGGAGAAAACAACACAACCAGGGTAAATATCTCCAGTCGGCCAAGAAGCATGGCGAAAGAAAGTACCCACTTGGCAGTGTCTGGCATGCTCTGGTAGTTTGCTGAAGCTTCGCCCAGTGCAGGGCCAAGATTATTCAGGCAGGAAGCCACTGTGGAGAATGCAGTAATAATATCAACACCTGTAGCCAGTACCGCCAGATTCATAATAATAAACAGGAAGATATAAGCCGAGAAGAACCCCCAAACTGCTTCTGCAACCCGATCAGGAACAGCTCTTTTACCCAGCTTGATTGAAAAAATCGCATTCGGGTGAATGAGGCGTTTCAACTCCCGGGAACCCTGCTTAAATATGAGAATAATCCGAATAACTTTCATCCCTCCCCCGGTTGAGCCAGCGCAGGCTCCGGAGAAACTGGTGAGAAACAGCAGCATGGGCAGGAAAATAGGCCATAGGGAAAAGTCTGATATTGAAAATCCGGTTGTAGTCGCAACAGAAACAACCTGAAAAGCCCCGTAACGTAGTGCATCCCAGTTTGTATAGGTATCGGTAAAATGCAGCGCCAGCACGGTAATCAAGCCAACAAACAGCAGAATACCCAGATAAGCCTGTACTTCCGGGTCTTTCAGATAATAAAGAGGGTCTTTGTCGTGCAATGCGAAGTAATGCAGAGCAAAATTCATCCCCGAAAGAACCATAAAAAAGATGGCAATTCCTTCAATTAAAGGATTATCGAACCATCCAATACTGGCGTCGTATGTTGAGAATCCACCTATCGCAACCGTTGAGAAACTGTGGGATATAGCATCAAAAAGATTCATTCCTGCTGCCCAGTAAGCCAGAGCGCAGGCGATAGTTATCACCAGATAAAGGTACCAGAGAGTTTTTGCTGTTTCGGCAATACGAGGTGTAAGTTTTCTGTCTTTTACCGGACCAGGGGCTTCTGTACGGTAAAGCTGCATACCACCAATGCCAAGCATAGGAAGAATGGCAACAGCCAGCACAATAATGCCCATCCCCCCCAACCATTGAAGTTGCTGCCGGTAAAAGAGAATAGAGCGAGGCAGGCTTTCAATATTGGTAAGAATTGTGGCTCCGGTTGTGGTCAGGCCGGACATAGCCTCAAAAAACGCATCGGTAAAAGACAGTTCCGGCATATCCATCAACAGGAATGGAATAGAGGCAAACAGGCTCAGTACCAGCCAGAACAACACTGTAACCAGAAAGCCATCTCTAGGTCGGAGTTCATGGCGGGTGTTATAAAAAGGCAGCCAGCAGCCAAAGCCAGTCCCCAGCGTGACAACAAAGGTATAGGTAAACAGGGTGATTTCAGATTCGTTGTAGATCCAGGCTACAACCATGGGGGGAATACTCGCCAGGCTGAACAGCACCAGCAATACCCCCAGAATACGAAAGATAACCGACGGGTGCATAGACCGTCCTGAACCCCTTTATTTATTAGTTCGTGGCCCGTTTATGACCGGGCTCCTTAAAATTATTGCGTGTCTTTAAGTCGATTTTCGCAGCCTAGAAGAAGGCAATTCCTACCTGGAACAGCTTCTCTACGTCGGTTATACGCTTCTTGTCAGTCAGGAACAAGATAACGTGATCTCCGGCTTCTATGGCGATATGGTCGTGGGCGATCAGTACTTCATCGTTGCGGACTATTGCTCCGATTGTTGTGCCATTAGGCAGGTCAATTTCCCCAATAGCCCGTCCTACAACCCGTGAGCTGTTCTTGTCTCCGTGGGCAATGGCTTCAAAGGCTTCAGCTGCGCCACGACGAAGAGAGTGAACATTAACTACGTCACCACGTCTTACATGGCGTAGCAAGCTGCCAATGGTGACCAGCTGGGGCGAGATGGCAATATCAATTTCCCCCCCCTGAACCAGGTCCACATAGGCAGGGTTATTAATAAGAGCCATAACCTTGCGAGCCCCCAGTCGCTTGGCCAGCATGGAGGACATCACATTGGCTTCATCATCGTTGGTCAGGGCGATGAAGATATCCGTACCTTCAATGCTTTCAGACTGAAGCAGGTCTTTATCAGAGGCATTGCCATTAAAGACAATGGTCTTGTTCAGATCCTGGGAGAGCTGGTGGCAGCGGTTTAGATTGCGCTCGATGATTTTTACGTTGTATCGGTCTTCTATGGCTTGGGCCAGGCGCAGGCCGATATTACCGCCACCGGCAATAATAATGCGGCGATAGTCCTGATCCAGACGGCGCAGTTCGCTCATCACATCCCGAATATGGCGACGGTCAGCGATAAAGAAGACCTCGTCGTCCGCTTCAATAACAGTTGTCCCTTCCGGAGTAATGGCTTTCCCTCGACGGAAAATCGCGGCTACCCGGGTATCCACATTAGGCATATGCTCCCGAATGGTCCGCAGCTCCTGGTTAACCAGAGGCCCTCCATAGTAAGCCTTTACTGCCACCATCTGCAGGCGGCCATTGGCAAAATCCAGAACCTGCAGCGCGCCGGGGTGCTCTATCAGGCGCTTAATATGGTTGGTAACCACTTGCTCCGGACTAATCAGGACATCAACCGGGAACGCTTCTTCACTGAAAAGGCCCGACCGGGCGAGGTAGGCCGTTTGCCGAATACGGGCAATTTTCGTGGGAGTGTGAAACATGGTGAAGGCGATCTGACAGGCCACCATATTCACTTCATCACTGTTGGTGACGGCCACCAGCATATCGGCATCATCGGCACCGGCCTGTTTCAATATCGACGGAAATGAGGCCATACCGTGAACAGTGCGGATATCAAGGCGATCCTGCAGTTCCCGCAGACGCTCGACATCGGTATCCACAACGGTGATGTCATTCTCTTCAATGGCCAGGTTTTCAGCCAGTGTGCCGCCGACCTGCCCGGCACCCAGAATAATAATCTTCATGCAAGCTCAGTTATTCTCGTAAGCCGGTATCACCGGCTTTTAGGTTATGGCCTTTTTCCCTAAACAGGTTTAAAGGCTCAGTACCATCTTATGACTGTTTACGTAACCGGCAATAGAAGAATCCGTCATGACCTTCTGCCTGTGGCAACAGCTGCAATCCATAGCCTGTGTTTATTCCGCACGCCATGTCAGGGGTATCCTGCACCGCATTTTCGGTACGGGCAAGAAACTGTTTTATCTGGCGGCTGTTTTCTTCCGGCAGAATAGAACAGGTTGCGTACAAAAGTTTGCCGCCGGGTTTAAGAAGGTTCCACATAGCATCAAGAATACTGCCCTGTAACTCTCTCAGCTGGGAAATATCTTCCGGGCGACGCAGAAGTTTAATATCCGGATGCCGACGTATAACCCCTGTGGCAGAGCAAGGAGCATCTAGAATGATACGGTCGTATAACTCCCCATCCCACCATTCATCCGGTTTGCTGGCATCCCCCTGAATAATGCCTGCCTGTAATTGCAGACGTTTCAGGTTTTCTTCTACCCTCTCAAGGCGCTGGGGCTCAAGGTCGAGGGCTGTGAGCTGAAGGTTTTCTGTACTTTCCAGCAAATGGCAGGTTTTTCCGCCAGGAGCGGCGCAGGCATCAAGTACCCGTTCTCCGGGCTGACAACCGAGCATATCAGCAGAAAGCTGGGCGGCTTCATCCTGAACGCTGACAAGGCCGTCAGCAAAGCCGGGCAGTTTATCTACAGATACAGGTTCATCCAGCTGAATACCGTGGCTGGAGAGACGGCACTCTTTAGCGTCAATCTCTGCGTTCTTTAATTGCTGAAGATATTCGCTCCGAGATGTTTTGGAGATATTCACCCGCAGAGTCATTGGGCCGTGGCTGTTGGTACCAGTGATAACGCTGTCCAGCTGCTCCGGCCAGGACTTGGCCAGCTTGCCGTAAAGCCAGTCAGGGAGTTCGCTGATAGCTGCATTGTCTGAAAGGCTGTTATCTGAAAGTGTGTTCCGCAGATTTTCTCCATCCCTTTGGGCAGAGCGGAGAATGGCGTTTACCAGGCCACTGGCCCAGCTCTTTTTCAGACCTTTAGCGACATTTACCGATTCGCTGATGGCCGCATGGGCGGGAATCCGGGTATGAAACAGCTGGCACAGGCCAACAAGCATAAGGGCTTTGACATCGTTATCCCTCGGTTTCATGGGTTTGCCAAGCAGCTGATCCAGAATGCTGTTCAGGGAAAACCAGTGGCGCAATGTTGTGTAACACAACTGGCGAAGCAGGGCCTGATCCCGTACTTCTACATTGGACTCCGCCGCAGGCAGAGCTGTGGCCAGTGACTCACCTTTCATTACTTTGGCAATAATACGGGCCGCCTGAAGGCGTACAGAGTGTCGGGTTGCAGATTGGCCACCCATCAGGACAACACCACGCCCGGAGCAAACATTTCTTTCCGGCTGTTCAGAATATCCAGAACGCCCATAGCCTTACTGCCGGGCAGTTGCAGTTGTTTCAACCGAAGAACACCTTCGCCACAGGCCACATCAATACCTGCTTTAGTGGCGTCAATAATAGTGCCGGGCTGCTGCTCTGTGCTGGTGGAAAGAGGTTCAGCCTGCCATACACGGGTGCGTTTATCCTGCTGAGAGACATCCTGGATCATCCAGGCTACGGGCCAGGGGTTAAAGCCTCTAATCTGGCAGTCCAGCTCTTTTGCGGAACGGGTCCAGTCCAGCTGGCCTTCTTCTTTCGTCATCTTGTGGGCGTAGGATGCCAGTTCATTATCCTGGACTTCAGGCTCTAGAGTACCCTCGCTGATCATACCAAGGGTTTTGATCAGGGCCGGGCCGCCGAGTTCTGCGAGCCTGTCATAAAGATCCTGGCTGGTATCTTCGGAGCTTATCGGGCAGGTGACTTTCAGCAGCATATCGCCGGTATCCAGACCTTCATCCATCTGCATAATAGTTACGCCGGATTCGCTGTCCCCTGCTTCTACCGCCCGCTGAATAGGCGCTGCGCCCCGCCAGCGGGGAAGAATGGAACCATGAACATTGATGCAGCCATGAACCGGTGTTTCCAGGACTTCCGTGGGTAGGAGCAAGCCGTAAGCCACAACAATCATCAGGTCCGGCTTTAGCTCCGCCAGTTCTTTCTGAGCTTCTTCGTTACGCAGGGATTTGGGCTGGTAAACTGGAATATCGTGCTCAAGAGCCAGAGCTTTTACCGGGCTGGGAGTCAGTTTGCGCCCTCTTCCGGCGGGACGGTCCGGCTGTGTGTAGGCGGCAATAACCTCATGCTCACTGTCGAGCACGGATTGCAGGTGAATAGCGGCAAATTCAGGGGTGCCGGCAAAGACAATACGCAGCGCTTTGCTCATGGGTATCCGGTTGATTGTGGTAAATAGGATAAAAAATATATGAAAGACTGAATTATCGCCTGCTCAGAGCGAAAAGGGAAAAACGGGCAGGCAGAACTCCGCCCGTTTTGAGGAATATTACTGTTTGCTTGAGAGACGGTGGGCTTTTTCCAGTCTTTTCCGAATACGGTCACGCTTGAACTTGGACAGCTCATCCACAAAGAGTTTGCCGTCCAGGTGGTCGTTTTCGTGCTGAACACAAACCGCCGCCAGACCTTCAAACTCTTCTACAAACTCTTCACCATTACGATTCAGGGCTTTTACGGAAACACGGTTGGGGCGCTCCAGATTTTCGAAGAAACCGGGAACAGACAGGCAGCCTTCAGAGAATTCGGAAGGTTCTTCTGTTAACGGGGTGATTTCCGGGTTGATAAAGACTTTCGGGTCATCCCTTTCCGCGGACAGATCCATAATGAAAATGCGCTTTTGCACATTGACCTGGGTCGCGGCCAGACCACAACCATCGTTGTTGTACATGGTTTCAAACATATCGTCGATAAAGGTCCGCAGCTCATCATCGACCATGTCAACCTTCCGTCCCTGCTCTCTCAGGCGGGGGTCCGGAAACTCAAGGATTTCCAGTTTTGCCATAAATTCGTTCAGCCCTGCAGTTCTTGCCAGTTTTCTTTCATTGTACGAAAAATGTACACATTTCACATAGGCAATTCTATCAGTTAAAGGTTGGTATCAGTAACCACAGGGTCAGGTGTAACGTTATTGGTGCTGCCGGTGTTGTCAGTGTTTTCCCTATAGCAGGCCAGTATTTTGGCGGCATTTCTGCTTCTGGGG
Source organism: Parendozoicomonas sp. 209JJ7-1 (assembly GCF_058147085.1). NCBI lineage: Bacteria > Pseudomonadati > Pseudomonadota > Gammaproteobacteria > Oceanospirillales > Endozoicomonadaceae > Parendozoicomonas > Parendozoicomonas sp. 209JJ7-1. Next base: position 97,088 of record NZ_JBYVJU010000002.1, read on the forward strand.
ATAAATCTATGAGTCATCCGCTTATGTTCGGGGCGCGACCTGTTTGTGCCGGGGCTGCTGCGTTTTCAATGGGTATGGAGCATACGGAAGTTCTGAGCTGGGGAGGGAGAACGGTACGTGCAGCAGGACGTACTGCAGAGGCGGTTCTCGGCCAGCAGGAGGGTTTTACAGGACTTGGGCAGAATTTGCTGTCCAGTACTGGATGTATAACAGATAACGTTTTACAGAATGCCCACCCGGATGTTTTGGACCAGATCACCTGTCAATCTCTTAGTGGCTATGGCTCAGAAGGAAAACTCCGCAGGTTGCTGACCAGTCATACACCTGTCGCTCCCTATGTTGTCAGAGGTTTATCCGAACGCGCATGCCAGCTTAATAAAAGTGGTGAGTTCTGGATCTGTGTGGGGGAAGTATCTTCGAAAGAAAATGCAGAAGCACTTAAAAACGTTGTTGAGAATAACCTGAGTGCTGAGGAGATAAAAAAACTGGATGAGCTGGTTGAGGCCCATAAGAATCATTCATACGTGAAAAAGAATTTTGAACGATTTGTTCATGAAAGGAGTGCTACAAGCGGATTAACCATTTTGGAGAAGGTTCTGAGACCTTCTTGTCATCAGGATTATATAGATGCTCTGTTAAAAGCCGATGCTCCCCTGCCCTCAATCGAAGAGCAGCAAAGAATAGCCAGAGAGGATTGTTTCCTTGGTGCCAGGTTGTTGATGGAACGAAATTTTCGTGAAGTGAAACAAAAGGAAGCAAAAACTCTACTTTGCGCAATCGCAACCTATCAGTTTGATGAAACCAAAGTGAGCCGACACAAGGCAGAAATAGATTTCTATAAAAAGCTTTGTCGATCAGACAGAAAGTTTACCCATGGCTTAATGGTCTGCAAAACCAAACAGGGGCGAGTGATTTCCTATCTTGTCCATGGCCCCTGCTATCCGAAGAATACTTCGATAGACCCCCTGGGGCCGGAGTGTTTTTTAACCAATACGGAAGGTACTGCCCAGAAGCTGTGGACCCTGAAAGAGGAGAGTGGCCCGTTTGTGCCGGCCCACCGGGCATTCTGGGATTCCTGGCAAGGGAAGTGTGTTAATGGCATTAGCTGTGCCGCGGCTACAGCGGCCATTCATTGGAACGGCGCGGGGAGGTATGACGATTACTTTGTGCCGCTCCTCGGGCTTGTCAGTGGCGCTTCCTGTAGCCGTGACCCGGCCCTTCAGGGGGCAAGGTGTGTGGGGCAGATTCTGGGCTTTGCAACAGGAACTGTTCTTGGCTGCCCCCTGGGAGGGGCCATTGGTGGAGGGCTGGTTGCCCAGATTCTTTATAAGCTCAATACCCTTCATCGACACTCTCCTGATTCTAAATCCGCACATGTCGTCAATCTTGCCGGAGAGGTAGGAAAAGAGTTTCAGGACAGTACCGGTACCCTTTATACCCTGCTTTATGTTGGAGGTTCTTTCTGGTTTATTGAAAAGGAACATCTGGATAAGGTTTTTATGGCAGGGGCCGGGATGCTTAGTATGGATTTGCTCCGGCAACACTTTAAAAGAACGGTGGTCATCGGTGGGGTTACATTAGCAGCCTGGTATATTGCTGGCCTGGGTGGAATCGAAATAGCAGTTCTTGGGAACCCACTTGTTACCGGGGGAATTGCAGCAGGAACCGGGATTCTATGGGCCAATGATATGGACGGAGAGAAAATATTCTCCGTTTTTAAGGGAGGGGGGAATTTAATTCTTCATGCCTGTTCGGCTGTAACCTCAAGGTTTGGAAAACATCCTGCCTCTGCTGACGATGGATCAAGTAGCAGGGAGCAGATTGAGATTCATACCCTGCCGCCTCCAGCTAAAAAAGCGGCGGTGGATGATGAGCAAAGACATCAGCCTGACCCCGCACCTGTACCCTATTCTGCTCCCGAAGCAAGCCTGGAGGCTGTTTCAAAACCAGCTGTTTCCCTTGCCAGAGGTTTATCTGGAAAAATGCGTGCAGACAGGGAGAGGGAGATGATGAAAAATTACCAAATGAGAGACAGGCCAAAAAAACGCCGAAGGTAATAGAGGAAAGTAGTCATCCGGTAAATTGTGCTGTTAATATGGTCTGACAGGCAAGATCAACAAGGATAACAAAATGAAAAAAGCACTGCTGGGAGCCATCCTGTGGTGTATGGTTTCACAGGTTGTGGCAGCAGAGCCTTTTCGGGAAGACAGACCGGATTCCTACACGGTTGTAAAAGGTGACACACTCTGGGGGATTGCCGGGCATTTTCTCGATAACCCCTGGGACTGGCCGGATGTGTGGGAGCTGAACCCCCAGATTAATAACCCTCACCTTATTTACCCGGGCGATATTGTTCACCTTGTTTATGTAGACGGTAAACCTCGTTTAACTGTTTCCCGGGGTAAAACAGGCCGTACAATTAAGCTTGGTCCGAAAGTGCGTTCTACGCCCCTTGAGGATGCGATTCCTGCCATTCCCCTGGATGCTATTAGTACCTTCCTTAACTTAAGCCGGATTGTTGAAAACCACTCGGAACTTGCTGCGGCACCCTATATTCTTTCCAGCGGGCAGGAACAGGTTATCAGTGGTGAAGGGGACACCGTTTATGCCCGTGGCCAGTTTGATGAAGGAAACCGTGTTTATGGGGTTTTCCGGGGAGATAAAAAGTATACGGATCCGAAAACCGGTAAATATCTGGGAAGCCTTGCACAGGGGGTAGGTTCCCTGACGATGGAAAACCTGACCGGAGATATCGCTACTATGAACGTAGCCCGCTCATCTGAAGAATTGAGAGTTGGCGATAAACTGCTGGTTTCTGAGGAACGTCGTCTGGCGACATCTTTCTTTCCTTCTTCTCCGGAAGATGAGGATGTTGAAGGTCAGATACTTGATGTTATCGGTGGTGTAAACCAGATTGGTATATTCAACAATGTAATTGTGAATCTCGGTGTTGCCGACGGTATGGAAGATGGTGATGTTCTGGCTATTTACCGCACTAGTAAAGTAAAGGATAAGGTCACCAAGGAAGTTGTCACCCTGCCCCCTGAGCGGGTTGGCCACCTGATGGTTTTCCGTACTTATGATAAGCTCAGTTTCGCCATCGTGATGCAGGCCAGTAAGCCGCTGAGAACAGGCGATATTCTGAAAGCCCCCTGATCCTTCAGGGCTGCCTCTATAGTCTATAGTTCGTCGCCATGGGCGACGAACACTCTCTCGAAATCAGCAAAGAACAATGGCAGCAGCTGGAACCCTGGTTGCTGCTTTTCCATATTCCGGGTTTAGGGCCGGTGCGTTACCAGGCTCTTCTGGGGGAGTTTCAATCACCTGAGCATGTTCTCTCTTCTTCCCGTTCCCGCTTACAGAAAGTGTTGCCTGCCACGCTGGCAAAAGCGGTGACGACAGCACGCAAAAATGTTTTTGTGCAGGAGGCTGTTAACAGAGGCAGAGAATGGCTGCAGTCCTGCCCACAACACCATGTTCTGACGATTGAAGATCCTTTCTACCCATCACTGCTGAAAACCATTCCAGACCCTCCGGTTTTATTATTTGTATGGGGAGATGTGTGTGTGCTGTCAAAACGGCAGCTGGCCATTGTTGGTTGTCGTCAGCCCACCGTTCAGGGAAAAAATACAGCTTTCAAAATTGCGGAAGGTATTGCTGCCAATGGAGTAACAGTAACCAGCGGCCTGGCCATTGGCATTGATGGCGCGGTACACCGGGGAGCAATACAGGGAAACGGAAAAACCATCGGAGTATTGGCTGGTGGCGTTGATGTTATTTATCCCCAGAGGCACAGGGAGCTGGCAGTCGAGATGGCCAAAAATGGCGCTCTGGTATCGGAGTTTGCCCTGGGAACACAGCCAAAGGCCGGGCATTTCCCCCGGCGAAACCGCATTATCAGCGGATTGAGTCAGGGCGTGCTGGTTGTTGAAGCTGCTGTAGCCAGTGGCTCCCTGGTGACGGCAAAATGCGCCCTTGAGCAGGGGCGGGATGTCTTTGCCATTCCTGGTTCCGTGAATAACCCCAAGTCCCATGGTTGCCATAGGTTGATCCGTGATGGTGCTGTGCTTATTGAAAATGCTGAACAGGTACTAGCTGAACTGGATGGAGCACTGTCTTCAGGAAGAATGCGGATGGAAGAACTCCTGGACCGAGGCAAGCCTCCAGGTCAGCAACGGGAGTGCCCTGAGCAGCAGAGGGTTCTGGATACTATAGGTTTTGATCCCTGTCCCCATGATGAGCTGGTGGTCAGAACCGGTCTGCCCAGCCATAAAATTTCAGAGCTGGTTTTATCCCTGGAGCTGGAAGGGATTGTAAAAACAGGCCCTGGAGGGATTATTCGCGTTGGCTAATTGAGAGTGTTGCCTGGACATCGTATGTACCATCGTTTACTTTTCATCGCCACGGGAACAATCCGGCGATAAATAAGAGTGTCTGCTACAAATACAAATATTTCTGCTGCCGTCAGCACCATCGTAGATGGTGGTGTTATCGCTTATCCGACAGAAGCCGTATGGGGCCTCGGCTGCGATCCGTGGAATCGTAAGGCGGTTGAACATATTCTGGAAATCAAGCGCAGGCCTGCCCATAAAGGATTGATTCTGATCGCAGCTTCTCAAGTCCAGCTGACACCACTGCTGGAACCACTTTCCCAAGAGCAGCGGACGTTGCTGGATGGGGCCTGGCCGGGCCCCGTGACCTGGCTGATACCCGACCCAAACAAATGGGTGCCGGAATGGGTTCGTGGTGAGCATTCTTCTGTTGCCGTGCGGGTCTCAGATCACCCTCTGGTACAGGAGCTTTGCCTGAGTTGGGGCAAGCCCCTTGTGTCTACTTCAGCCAACCGGTCCGGTGAAGAAGCTTTGCGTACAGAAGCTGACGTGACCACCCTTCTCAAAGATGAACTTGATTATATCCTTCCCGGGGAAACCTCTGGCCTGACCAGGCCTTCAAAAATCCGCGACTTAAAAACCGGTCAGATATTGCGCGGCTGAATCTTTTCTATACTCCCTGTTCTGTGCTGAGCACGGATTCTTCGTGTCAGTAAGGTTTTCCTGTAGGGGGGGGCTGTCAGTGGTAGTGCCTGAGGTACCAGAGGGTTGTGCTGGAAGTCAGATGCCTGTTATCAGCGAGTTCCTTCTGTCCGCTCCCTGATAAAACACAACAGTGGTAGGATGTTCCCATACTGTTAATAACCGACTTACAATAAAGAGCTGCAGTTATGGCAGAAGCACTGAATAACGTAGATATTGAAGCTGTTGAAGAGTATCTGCGAAGCCTGCAGGACAAAATATGCCAGTCGCTGGCTGATATCGACCGTGGTAAGGGTTTTATCGAGGATAACAACTCCCACCCCGGTGGCGGTGGTGGTGGTCGTGTCAGGGTCCTGGAAGGTGGCAATATTATTGAAAAAGGCGGGGTAAACTTCTCATCCGTATCCGGCGATGCCCTGCCCGCCATGGCCAGCGCCCGCAGGCCTCAGCTGGCCGGGCGTAGCTTCCGGGCTATGGGGGTTTCCCTGGTGATTCATCCGGAAAACCCGTTTGTTCCCACTTCCCATGCCAATGTTCGCCTGTTTGTGGCGGAGAAAGAAGGCGAGAAACCTGTCTGGTGGTTTGGGGGCGGTTACGACCTGACCCCTTATTACCCCTTTGAAGAAGATTGCCGCCACTGGCATCAGGTGGCAGCGAAAGCCTGCGCACCTTTTGGTGAGGATGTTTATCCCCGTTTTAAAAAATGGTGTGATGAATACTTCTACCTTAAGCACAGGCAGGAGACTCGGGGCGTTGGCGGCCTGTTCTTTGATGATCTGAATGAATGGTCTTTCGAAGAAACTTTCGCCTTTATTCAAAGCATTGGCGACAGTTACCTTGAGGCTTATCTGCCCATTGTCGAAAAACGCAGGAATACACCCTGGACGGATGAACACAAGGCTTTCCAGAAATACCGCCGTGGACGTTATGTGGAGTTCAACCTGGTGTACGACCGTGGAACGATATTTGGTCTGCAATCCGGTGGGCGCACAGAGTCCATACTCATGTCCATGCCTCCGGAAGTGGAATGGAAGTATGACTGGCACCCGGAACCGGGCACGCCGGAGGCTGATTTGTACGACAATTACCTGAAACCCCGTGAGTGGCTTGAAAAAGGCAGAGACGATAAATGAATGTTGCCGCTGATGATTACGCTGTAATGGGCAACCCCATTGCCCACAGTAAGTCTCCGACGATACATGCCATGTTTGCCAGTCAGACTAACGAAAAGCTGCGCTATAACGCTTTGCTGGTGCTCGAAGATCAGTTTGAACGGGCGGTAAGAAATTTTTTTTCCGATAAAGGGAAAGGACTCAATATCACCGTTCCCTTTAAGCAGGAAGCCTGGAGCCTGGCCGATGAACTAACTGATAACGCCCGGCTTGCCGGGGCGGTAAACACGCTCTGGCAGGATGATGAGGGCCGTCTCTGGGGGGATACGACCGATGGAACAGGCATGGTCAGGGATATTGTCAGGAATCATGGTATTTCCATATCAGGTAAACGTGTTCTGGTTCTCGGGGCTGGTGGGGCTGTTCGTGGCGTTCTACAACCTTTATTGGCTGAGAGTCCCGCAGAGATTGTTATTGCCAACCGCACGGTCAGCCGGGCTGAAGAGCTTGAAGAGATTTTCCAGCATCTGGGCAGACTGTCTGCCTGTGGGTTTACGGAAGTATCAGGCTCCTTTGACCTGATTATCAATGGTACATCCGCCAGCCTTAAAGGGGATGTACCTCCCCTGCCGGAGAGCGTGATCAGGGCAGATACCGCTGTGTACGACATGATGTATGGTCTGGATGATACAGTGTTTAATACCTGGGCAAAGAAGCTGGGGGCAGGCCAGGTGATGGATGGCCTGGGCATGCTGGTGGAACAGGCGGCAGAGTCCTTCTGTATCTGGCGGGGGGTTCGTCCGGAAACCGGGCCTGTGATTACGGCTGTACGGGAATCTTTCGCTCCATAACAGGGCTGATATACGTCATTTACCAAAGGAATGGTAATGATATGATGAGGATAATTAACCAAATAGGTAGGGGAAGGTGAGTATGACTCAAGACGGACACCTCAGTTTTATTATTCTGGTTGATGCCGGTGATAACGACGTTCATAAGATCCGGAAAGCGTTGCTGGAACTGGATGCTATCAAAGTCGCCCACTGTCCCCTCGGGCCTACAGACCTGATCTGTTATGGTTCCGTCGCTAATATGCCGGAGTTGAATGTACTGATGAGCGAGCAGGTTCCCAGCCTGCTGGAAGACAAATTCAACCCTATTGAGAAAACAGAAACCCTGCTGGTGATGGATCAATACGGTGAAGAGTTAACAGAGGAGAAGTTCTCCCATCCCAACGGCAAGGGTGCGTGGATTTTCACCGACCAGAAGATCAGCGGTAAAAACCTGACCCGCAAGCTGATTGATCATCATCCTGAAATTATTACCGCCTTTAATGTTCTGGGCAGCCACGATGGTGTGTTCTATGCGGAGGCGCCCACCCTTGAACAGTTAATGGGCGTGATTGATGAAGGTTTCCGTACCCTTCGGGGCATTGGCACGGCAGGAAAACCCATGAAGGCCTTGTCACGGACAGATACCCGACTGGTACTGATGTGATGAAAATGAGTGCTGTGATCGGGCACCGGGGAGCTGCGAAAGTGGCTCCCGAAAATACCCTCGCAGGCATCCGGGCTGCCCACGAATGTGGTGTCAGCTGGGTGGAAATGGATGTTGTTCTCCTTGGTGACGGAGGTCTGGTTATGCACCATGACCGTACCCTCAACCGCTGTACATCGGGCCATGGAGAGCTTCTGAAAAAGACCATGAAAGAGGTGCGGGCGGTGGATGCGGGTGTCCTGTTTGCTCACTCTCACGGAGATAATTTTAAAGGAGAGCGAGTACCTGCTCTTGTCGAAGCCCTTGATCTTCTGAAGCAACTGGATATGGGGATAAATCTGGAAATCAAAATGCACAGGCATCCGGTTCCCGACCTGATTCTGCCGGTGCTGGCGGTGCTCGCCGAGCACGAGTTTCCAGAAGGCCGGTTGATAATTTCCAGTTTTGACCATGATGTGCTCAAACTGTGCAGCGAGCTGGCCCCGAATATTCCCCTTGGCCACCTGTTTGAAGGCTTGCCGGAAAACTGGCTGGAGCAAGCCCGGGACGTGAACGCAGTAACTGTTCACACCAACCATAAATCCCTTAAACGCTCCCAGGCACGGGAGATTCTGGATGAAGGTTATGAACTCTACTGCTACACGGTAAACACCGGGAAAAGAGCCGCAGAGTTGTTGAGCTGGGGTGTGTCCGGCGTATTTACCGATGCCCCGGCCGCTATCCAACAAGCCCTTGTTTGACAGTTAATTCTATTAATCGTTCTCAGAACAGAACGCGGTTAATAAAGGGACGTGGTTCCTTATCTTTTCCCGCCAGTCCGTTTTTCAGGGCTATTTGCTGATTCTTGCGCCCCATCAGCCTCATCTGTATCCAGCGTTCCCAGAGCAGAGAACGGCGGTCACCGGCATTCCAGGTTTTCCTGAACAGGAGTTTGGTGGCAGCAATGGCGTCGGGGGATTTCTCGCAGAGGGTTTTTGCAAGAGCCTCGGCTTCTGCCAGTGGCGAGTCGCTCAGGCGGGTAACAAAGCCGTACTCGCTGGCTTCCTTGCCGGTAAAAATACGACCGGTCATGGTTAGCTCCTGGGCGATATCGTAGCGGGTCAGGGCCTTCAGGGCTGTGGTGGCGCTCATATCGGGTATCAGCCCCCACTTGCTCTCCATAATGGACCAGCGGGAATCCGGCGTGGCTATGCGGAAATCTGCACCAAGAACAATCTGCAGCCCGCCTCCAAAGCAGTTACCGTGAATGGCGACAATCACCGGAACCGGCAGGGTTCTCCAGATGTAAGCAACACGCTGAAAGGCATTGGAAGATGTCCAGGGCAGCTTGGCGAACAACCGGGGAACCATCATGGGATTCTTGCCCACATACCCGAAGTCCAGGCCGGCACAGAAGGACTTTCCTTCTCCTGAGAGGATAACGGCTCTGATAGTTCTGTTTTTGCGTATCTCTTTGGCTGTGCTGATCAGTTCTCTTATCAGTGGTTCATCCAGGCCATTGTGTTTTTCGGGGCGGTTCAGTGAGACTCTGGCAATATGATCGTTGATCTCAACCAGAACCCTTGGCTTTTGTGGGGACGCTGCATCGGACATCTATATAAACCATTGTCATTATTGTGGCCGCATCATTTCATAAACAGGCCGGTGAAAACCAGAAAAGTCTGCGGGCGTACCATTATATATGGAAGCCATAGAGGGTAAGTCAGTTGTAATGGATAATATATCCCTGTATCACAGCTTGAATAGCACAATCATACCGGTTCAGTCTGTATCTACAGGCTGGCTCAGGAACTCAGGAATATCACTGGATATTCTGCGTCTTGACCAGCTCCACCCGGATATCAGCGGTAATAAATGGTTTAAGCTCAAAAACCATCTTCATCAGGCATTCTCCACAGGTCATAAAACGATTCTGAGTTTTGGGGGAGCCTGGTCTAACCATATTCATGCTTTGGCGGCAGCTGGAATACATCTGGGTTTTCCTGCTGTGGGCGTGATACGGGGAGAAAGGCCAGCGATACTCTCCCCTACCCTGCTGGATGCTGAAAAATGGGGAATGCGTCTGCATTTTATATCCAGGCCGAGCTATCGGGAGAAAAACTCAGACCCGTGGCGAAAAATGCTGCTGGATACGTTAAATCTGTCTGCCTCTGAAGCCTGGTGTGTACCGGAAGGTGGTTCAGGGGAGCTGGGCGTAAAAGGTTGCGAAGATATTCTTACCGCCGGAGCTGTCAATGGTCAGGATTATGATGAAATCTGGCTGGCTTCAGGAACTGGCGCTACGGCAGCGGGAGTTATTCGTTCTGTGCAGGGTTCAGCCTTTGTTCGCAGTATTGCTGTCCTGAAAAACGCCCACTGGATGATGGATGAGATTGGCCAGTACTTATCTAAGGACTTAAACCACTGGATTGTAGAAACAGAAGCACACTGTGGCGGCTATGGAAAAACAACACCGGAACTGCTGATTTTTATTACGTTATTTGAACAGGAAACGGGTGTTCCCCTGGATCAGGTTTATACAGGAAAAGTCGTATATGCCTTATCGAAGAAGATTACAGAAGGAAAACTGAATAAAGGAAGTCGGGTGTTGTTTATTCATACGGGTGGGTTGCAGGGAAAGCGGGGGTTATAGGGTAAGGAGGACAGGAAAGCCATGAATAAGGCTTTCCTGAACAGATAGAGATTATTTGCGAATTACACCCTGTGGTTCAAAATCCGCAGTTTTCAGCGGGGAGTTCTTTTCAACAAACTCACGCAGAACATCCGCATCCACAAAACCTGTATCAACAAAGCCTGGCTTGTCGCTCAGTTTGGGGTATTTGTCACCACCGCTGGCAGAGAAGCTGAGAATAGCCATATTGTAGGTTTTACCCAGATCAATGGCTTCACCGCCAATCTTGACGTCGGATACTTTGCCATCAGCGATGACCATCTCGATACCGGAGAAATGGGCAAATGCACCGCTGTTGGTGGGCTTCAGGGCAACAACATTCAGGTAGTCGATCACTTCCTGGCCGTTCATTTCTACCGTGGTCACAGTATTGCCGAAGGGCAGAACCGTCAGGACATCCTTGTAAGTTATCTCACCGGAATCAATGCTGGCACGAATACCACCGCCATTCATGGTGGCGAAGTCAGCGCCGGTTTTCGCCATAAAGGCTTTGTTCAGCAGGGTTCCCAGGTTAGTGGGCTGGAAGCGGACTTCCTTACGTTCACCCATCAGGCGTTCGTCAACACTGCCCACTTTCGCCTGCACAAGCTTGGCCCCCTTTTCCTGATAAGGCGTCAGTAGTTCCAGCATGGCTGAGTCTTGGGGGATTTTAACCTTGGCTTTCTTCGGGTTAACCGGAATCAGTTTGTAATCAACAAGGGTCAGTTCGCCGTTTTTGAACTCAAAGTCCGCGCGGCCAACATATTTACCCCATTCCTGAGCCTGAACAATATAGGTACCGTTCTGCTGGTCCGGTTTGAACAGCGGGTCCTGGGAGTGACCACCAACAATCAGATCAATGCCGTCTACATTACGGGCCAGGGTCACATCGCCGGGAGCGTTTACGCCAAAACTACCATTGGCGTAATGACCCATATGGGTGGAAGCGATAATGATATCGGCTTTCTTTTCCAGTTCGGGAACCAGTTTGGAGGCGACTTCAACGGGAGATTTAAACGCAAGGCCGGTAACATTTTCCGGGCTGGTCTGCTTGGGAGTATCTGTGGTGGTCAGGCCCATCACGGCAACCCGCAAGCCATCAAACTCGAAAGTGGTATAGGGGTTAAACAGAGGGTTGCCGGTTCTTTCATCAATGATATTGGCGGACAGGAACGGGAAGTCAGCCAGTTCCTGCTGCATGTTCAGAACATCCCGGGAGTTATCGAATTCATGGTTACCAACGGCCATGGCATCGTAGCCCAGCATATTCATGCCTTTAAAATCGGGCACTGCGTCCTGCAGATCTGACTCGGGTACACCCGTATTGATGTCCCCACCGGAGAGTAGCAGAACATTGCCCCCGTCCGCTTTCACTTCTTCACGAACCTGGTTAACCAGTGTCATACGGGCAGGCATACCCCAGCGGCCTTTACGATCCTGCCAGAAGCGGCCGTGGTGATCGTTGGTGTGAAGAACAGTCAGTTTGTAGGTTTTATCTTTCTGATAGGTGGTTTCAGGCGTTTGTTGAAAAAAGGCACAGGCACTGACGGAAAGGGCAAGAGCTGTCGCAGTAAACAGCTTCAGGCCACGATGCATCGATAGCATGAAAATATCCTTGTGAGATGGGATTTTTATTACCATCCCGCTCCGTCGGATAAACGGAGCGGGTTGCACACATTAACAAAGCCAGGAGTCAGAGTTCCTGACGGGAATCACAATCAGAACTTATAATCCAGGTAAACGCGTATCTGGTTTTCGTCGGACTCACCGGGAACATCGTCCTGGGTGTAAATGCCGTAGCGAACACGGGTGCTCAGACCCTTGTAGTTCTGGAACTTGTACTTAAGGTCAATGGCGTGTTCCTTCTCGGAAGCGTCTCCGGCCACCTTGCCGGTTTTGCTGTCCACAACATTGATGCTGGAACCCTTACGGAATTTGTAATCAAGGGTCAGGCCGGGGAAGCCCAGCTCCTTGAAGTCGTAACCCGCGCCTATAGCGAAGACTTTTTCACCATCCCAGTAAAACTCTTCAACCAGGCCGGAGTTGGTCCAGGTGTTCCATGCGCCGTAGGAATATTTACCGAAATCATAATAGTGACGGGCGGTCTTATAGCCGGAACCTGTCTTGTTGTAGGTATCAGCCTTGGTATAACCCAGACCGGCACGGATATAGGCGGCACCAAACGCATATTTTACGTTGAAATCATAGGTTTGGGCTTTGCTGCCAAAACCGTTGCCGCCCCAGCCGCCAGTACCGTCCCACAGCTTGCCGTTTTTCTGGGAAATATGGTAGTTGGCTTCCGGGGTCAGGGTATTGCCGTTAGCCAGTTTGAACGGGTACTTGGCAATAAGCTGATGACCTTTGACATACTCTTTGGCAAAGCCATTGGTGTATTTCAGTTTCAGACCATTGGCAAATTTGTAGGAGGCTTCCATGCCGATGATGGAATCAATGCGCTTGCCATCATGGGTTTCCATATGCTTCATGCCTGCGGTATCACGGGGCAGTACAGCATTCACCCAGGCCACGCCAATATTCAGGCCGTGGTAGTTGAAGTCAGTGTCGATACCCTGCCAGGAGCTGGGAACAGAACGGGAGCCGGAGCCAGAAATCAGACCGGTGTAAATACGGGTACGGCCGGCTTTGAAGGACATACCTGCATTCTTGTCGCCGAACTTACCTTTCAGATAGGCCTGACCCAGTTTGCTGAAGCCTTTTTTATGCCCGTAGGTCAGCAGGTTTTTAGGGTCTTTACTGTCACCGTCGTCGATGGCCGCGACGCCATAGTAGGACGCATCGAACCCTATAGTGTCGAAGATATAACCGGATTTCACGGTAACAACAGCACTTGCGGTCCAGGCACCGGTGTCGGATTTTCCGTCTTTACGGTCACCATGAATATAAACGGTGCGCAGCTTACCGCTGACGGTGGCATCTTCGTAAAAGTTTTTAAAGTTGGCTTGTGCGGAAGAAGCAGCAATAGCGGCTGCAATAGCTAAAGGCAGGGTACTCTTATGGTACATCTTTAACCCATGGTCTTATTTGAGTGGTGTGTTTTTACTCTGCAGACCACGCACTGAAATGTTCATTTGAACACGAATCTGGCGTTTCCCCAGACCGCAGAGTCTGTTTTTGTTCGTAATATGTTGTATATAACAGTTCTGAACGACTGCGGATGCTATTACTTTTTATATATATTTGCAGCACAAAAACGCGAGCTTTTCGTATTAATTGTCTAATTATTGATTCTTGTCAGCCCTTACCAGGCCAGCCCCAGAAAGTTCTGAAGAAATATGTCCTGATAAGGGTTAACGGGGAAGTAATCGGGCACGTAAGAATGCCTGGAATATAGAGCGGGTTGGCAGAAATAGTCATCTTCCCACGGGGAAAGGAAAGAACCTCCAAAGCCATAATTACTTCTGCAGGTGCTGTAAGCATCGAAAGGATGCAGTGCTGGTGGAGAGGTATGGTAGTAACCATTAACGTTATAGAGAGGAACTTCAATCAGGAAGATATCACCTTCGTCTTCTATATTGTCGTCTTCATCTTCAAAGTAATTGTCGTCTATAAAGTATTCCGTATGCCCTGATTCAGCAGGAGTTGGCGCAGTGGTGGGGGGCGTGGTGGTGGGGATGGTGTCTTCCGGTAAGTATGCCGGTTGCTGTGGCTCATAATCCATAACAGGGGCAGCTGTATCCTGTTGAATCAGGTTGTATTCAGCACCCCACAGCATATTCACCAGTTCGTTTATAAAATCTGCGCCTGAGTCTGTATAAAAGGGGCTGTGGAAGAAAAATGGCTGTTCCCTGTTTCCCTGGTAATGAGGCTGGGGGGAAGGTGTATTGTTGTGGTCCAGGTCACATTGCCACAGGGCATCATTTTCCCGCTCATTGATATTGTCAGTCCGGCGTCTTTCCGGGCGCATAGCCTCCCTGCCACGGTGAGTATGATTGGCATTGAGTTGCTGGTTAAGGTGCTTAATCTCTCTGTCTGAAATCGGTTTACGGCAAGTGGGGCAGTCGCTGCTTCCCTTGGACAGAAGGTCGTTCACACAATCCCGGCAATAGGCATGACCACATGACAGGCGAACATGGCGGCCATCAGGGGTTAAGCCGTATTTATTGTCATTATCAAGAATTTCGTGGTCAGCAACATCCATGCCTTCAAGACAGATGGCGCAAGTACGTGATGCTGAATGTGCAGGGCTGGCTCCTGGCATAACGATTCCTCTTCTTCCCAAGTTGTTTCTTGCGCTGTTTGACAAGAGAAATGGGCTGGAAATTCAGGAAGTAAGGCTAATCGTCAGTAATATTGACTTGTCTGTTATTTATCGTCTTTGAATTCCGGAATGATAAGTACATGTTTCAAACAGATAAATTTCGGAAATTACGGAACCATGACAATTCATACGGCAGTTCATACGACAACTTCTTCGACCCTGGAGGTTAACAGGATACTCCCTGCTGCTTCTGGGTAAGGCCATACTCTTACCTGCCTTGTTCAGAAAACCTGACAGTCAGGTTATTACTGGGGAGGAACTTCTCTTTTGTTGACAGTTCTTACTGAAGAATAACTCTGTTATGTTGTCAGGAGAGAGCTATGGCTGCCCCTATCAGACCCGCCCCTTTATTTCCAATATCATTGGATGATGTGGTGGAATCCACATTCACACGGAAACGTAAAAGAAGCACTGTGACTGTAGAGGAGCCAAAAGCCCTGGGACGAGTGGACTCCCAACCAGTGGAGGGTACGGATGTTACCAGGAGAAAAGTGGCCAGGTCTGACAGTGGGAATTCTGTTCATCAGCAGTTGCCGGCCCTGGAAGCTGTCTTTCCTGATTCCTCACAGCTGACGCAAAGGATCGTTCAAGATCATCTTGAGAGTGTATACCAAAGCCATGGACTTGAAGCAGCCATGGGCCGGCTCTTTGATATCAATATTTACACCGGACATATAAAGGACTGGGAGCAGGGCCAGACCCATTACTCCTACAAACATCGTACCAGGGGCATGACCTATGAAGCCTTTATTGACCACAGAAGGACTCAGTACTCCCTTAACTACGCAAATATAAAGAAAGCTCAGTTTCCCGGAAGGGCAAAGTGCTGGATATGTCCCGAAAATATCGCGGACCAGAATAATCCAAAAAATGAGAAAATGCGGGCTTTCTTTCTGGAGATTAACGGTACACGTTATTTTCTCCATCCATCTCCGTACCCTTATGGTCCAGGGCATCTGGTGTTTATTGAGGAAGACCATAAGTGGATGCATCATGATTTCAAAAGTCTTCAGGATCATATGGCAGTGCTGGATGAAGCGCCTGGCTATATGGCCTGTCAGAACGCCCATATTCCAGGCGCTGGCGCGACAATTCCCCAGCATCACCATGTGCCGTTAATGCGTAAGGATAACCTTCCTATTGTAAACGCGAAGGTTTGTCCAGAGCCCCACTGGAGCTATGGTGATGTCGATGTTCATCTTCTGGATCATCCGTTTACCACGATACAACTTTCATCAACGGATAAAGATCAGCTTGCCAGGATGGCAGAAGCCTGGCTGGAACAGTGGAAACATGGTGGCGAGAGCAGGGAGGATAAATGCTCGCGTACGGGCACTTATCTCCTGTACAGAGATGGTGACAGATATCGCATACTCCTGTTCCTGAGGGATGTCAGGTGCATGCCTGGGAAAGAGTTCCTTGAATTAAAGAAAGAGTACTGTGGTTATATAGAACTTGGCGGAAAAATTCTTCTGGCTGACAGGGTTGTGGAGGAAGAGGATGAGCTTATGAAAGCGCATCTCAAAGACCCGCGGTTTATGTTAAGGGTGATAGAGCAGGGATTAAGAGAGCTTGATCCACTGCAAAAACCCGGCGCTCCGACTGTTGATGAGTGTTTCAGGATGACGGTTAAAAGACTGGAGGAGGAAAAGGTATCAACAGGTTAGGGCTTATCAGAAGGTTCTTCGAGAATACTGACAAGAGTGCTGCTACCTCGCTCTTTATTTTCCGAGACCATTTTCACCATATTCCGGACTCTTTGAAACTCTTTCTTTGACATGATACAGCTTCTACCTGAACACCAGTCCGAAGAGGTGAAATGGTGAAACAGGTTTTCTGCATCTTTGCCGGTTCCCTGGCCAAGCTTCTTGATAATAATATCTATAAGCTTTTGGGCTTTTGACCGGTTGCTGTTATCCAGGGGAACAGGTCTGACCGGGGGTAACTGCAGGGGGCGGGATAATCTGCCTGCCAGGGACAGTGCCAGTCCCGGGTGGTCTTTAAGAGTCTCTGCGGTAAGTTTAGTCTCCGGGTACTGGGACTGGTCTTCTGCCATAAACTCATATCTATCCGGTCCACTTAGGGCTTCCCGTGTTGTCCTGTATGCTTCCATAAGTGCCTGTTGCCTGGTGTTAGCCAGTGATGTATCAGAACCACTGATGGCTGAAATCTCAGAAAGAGAAAGTAATGGTTTCCCTTTAAACATGCTGCGCAGGAAGCGCTGCTTCAGAGTTCTGACATCCGCTAGAACAAGCTGGTCTTTAAAGGCATAAAAAACCGACTGTTCCGGTCTGTACTCCGCAGGAGCCTCGAACACTTTTATCAGCCAGTTAATCTGCTTTCTCTGATCTCCCGACAGAAGGAAAGGATAATTTTCAAGGATAAAAAGCTCTATCGACCGTGGATTATGAAGCTGATTCCGCAGGCTGGCGTACGTGGAAACAAGGTTTCTGGATAAAACCTGATTTGTCCTGACCGATGAACTGGCCAGAATGGTCAGGAATGCTTCCGAGAGAGTTTCTACAAGGTCAAGATTATCTGCCAAATGGTCGAGGGTCAGATCCTCATCGAAACCCGAACTGTCATTTGAGTCTGTTATTGAGATTTGCTCCAGTCGGTTCATCAGATTCATGACTGACAGGACTGGAGGGTTGAGAGTCGTGTGTGTTTCTTCACCTTCTGTAGGAGAGGAGTGATCCATAAACTGCGACTCATCAGAGACTGGTGAAGAGATAACGGAAGGGGTTGCTGCAGGAGAGTCTTTTTGTATCGACAGAAGAGCGTTAAGGGGGTGACGAACCCAGTACTCCATTAACAGCTTGATTGGTAAGTGAAACTCTCTGATATGGTCCGTATAAGTGATTTTCTTTTCTGTTAAATATTCTGGTAACTCTCTCCAGTGCTTCAGAATACTCATAGCCATACTAAGGGCGGCATTGTCCCGGGTTCGTGCCTCTGTACGCAGTATATTTCTGGCGCATCGCCATTTGCTCAGGCAGTAGTTCATGGCGCAGCAGAGTCGGCTGTATGTTTCTGGCTTCTTTGGAAGGGGAGCCTGGAAAATAATATCAACAGGGTCAATATCCTCGTTCCAGACAGGGGACTCGGCATCCTGGGCCAGAATCTGGATCAGGGCATCCGGTTTTATGTTCTTGAGGGCTGCAATTTCCTTCCTTATAACGTTAGAAAACTCTCCCCGGGATGTTGTGGATACATAGCCTCGGTCAGCGGCAAGAAGTTCTCTCCAGGCCACAACAGAGAGGGAGGTATCAGAAAATTCTCCCCCAAAACTTCCTGAAGTGAGAACAGACAGAAACAGGAAAACACCAAGGGCCGTGATCCATTGCATCCTGGCAGACAAGCCGAAGGCAGAGGAGTGCAAAGCCATTTATATTTCACCGTTTGTGTTATTGGATAGACTAAAATAGTCAAGAGAAAAAAAATTGCATAAGCAGTCTTCGCAAAAGTATAAAAAACATAAAAATAGGTTTTGTGGACTGGCTGATGAAGAGTTCAGGCTCAACCCTTACTTGATGTATATTTGTGGTTTTAGTGATTGATGAAAACCAGTTACTGGATTTTGTGACAAATAGAAACAAACTTTCAGGCAGTTTCACGTACTATACGACCATGAAGTATAAAAGGAAGTTAAGAGAGTTCTAATGCAAAAACCGCCTTTGATTGCTGTTACCACACTGCTTTTCTCCTTCACGTTTCTTGTGGCGGTAACGGCTGTTCCCTGGTATGGAATAGTTCACGGCTACGATGCCTTTGAGTGGGCCATGTTTGCCGTGGTCTTTATGTTTAATGGCACAGCGATTACAGCCGGGTACCATCGTCTCTGGTCACACAGGGCTTACAAAGCTCACTGGAGTCTCAGATTGTGGTTTGCTCTCTGGGGTGCCATGGCAGTTCAGAACAGCGTACTGCACTGGGCTTCCGGTCACCGCCGTCACCATGCCCATGTGGACGACTATGATAAAGACCCTTACTCCGCCAGCCGGGGTTTCTGGTTCTCTCATATTGGCTGGATGCTGCGCTCTTATGATAAAAAGTCAGGGGATTTCTCCGGTATCAAGGATCTGCAGAAAGACGCCATCGTGATGTGGCAGCACACGTATTATGTGCCTATTGTGCTGGCGATGAACTTTGGTGTGCCTCTGTTGCTGGGACTGTGGCACGGAGATGTGCTGGCCAGTCTGTTGCTGGTAGGTGTTCTGCGCCTGGTTATTTCCCATCACAGCACTTTCTTTATTAACTCCCTGGCCCATATCTGGGGGCGTCGTCCTTATACCGACAGAAATACTGCCCGGGATAATGACGTTCTGTCACTGTTTACCTGGGGTGAGGGTTACCATAACTACCACCATATTTTCCAAACAGATTACCGCAACGGTATTCGCTGGTGGCAGTATGACCCGACTAAATGGATTATCTGGACTGCTTCCAAACTTAAGCTGGCTTCCGGTCTGAAAAAGGTGAATGAATACAGAATCCAGAAAGCTCTTCTAACCATGGAATACAAGAGAGCTGAAGGAAGAATGGGCTGTGAAAAAACGCTGGCCCAGCTGGAAGAGCAATATGAAGCCATGCTGCACACCCTGAAAGAGTGGGCAGATCTGCGCCAGCAAAAGCTGGAAGCCAAGGCCGAAGACCTGAGAAAACAGTGGGAAGCTTCAGAAGCCCACACTCGCTACTGCGAACTGAAAAAAGCCCTTCAGGAACAACAGGCCCGCTGGTATCTGGCCCGTAATGGTCACTTGATCTGATTGTTCTTTGTTTAACAGGTGGCAGAGAATTCTGCCGCCTGACCCTTTACCCTCCAGTCCTCTCTCTTCTTCTCTCCTCAGCCTTCAGGCTGTTATAAAGTTGCAACATAAATGCAATACCATTTCATCCCGTTCGCTGTAGATGGGTGCCATATACAAACAGGCACCTGATTTGCAATGTCAGTTCCGACTTTGGTGATCCCGCAGTCAGACAGTGCTATGCATACCGAATGCATACATTATTTTGTACTTACGTACTTTTTAACTGTGCGCAGTCAGAAAGATAGATAGAACACCAGGAAAAATGCGAGAGTAATATAGTGATGAAATCATGGAAGCTTCTTACTGCCAGTATCCTTGGCCTGACAGTGCTGGCGGGTTCTGTCAGCGCTTCAACTCTGGAGACAGTTCAAAAACGTGGCAAGCTGCTGTGTGGTTCCAATGGTAAGACCCCTGGCTTTTCCGCTCCGGATTCTAAAGGCAAAATGGCCGGCTTTGATGTGGATTTCTGCCGTGCAATTTCGGCGGCAGTTTTCAATGACCCGGACAAGGTTGAGTACATTCCCCTGACCTCCAAGCAGCGCCTGACTGCTCTGCAGAGCGGTGAGGTTGACGTTCTCAGCCGTACCACCACCTGGACTATGAGCCGCGATGCAGGCATGGGCCTGAGCTTTGCCGCTACTACCATCTACGATGGCCAGGGCTTTATGGTACGCAAGGATCTGGGGGTGAAATCCGCTACTGAGCTGAACGGTGCTTCTGTTTGTACCCGTACCGGCAACACTTCTGAGTTGAACCTGGCTGATTACTTCAACAAGCACAACATGAGCTACAAGCCGGTTGTTTTTGAAGACCGCTCCGAAGAGCGTGCGGCTTTCTTCAGCGGTCGCTGCGATGTTCTGACAGCAGATCGTATTGCGATGGCCGGTATTCGTACCAACGCGCCGGGCAACCCTGATGATTATGTCATCCTGCCGGAAATTATCTCCAAAGAGCCTCTGTCTCTGGCCGTTCGCGCCAATGACCCCCAGTGGTTCTCCCTGGTTCGCTGGATCGCTTACGCACTTATCAACGCTGAAGAGATGGGGATTACTTCTGCCAATGTTGAGAAGATGAAGATGAGCAAAGATCCTGCCGTTCAGCGTCTGCTGGGTGCCAACGGAAACCTGGGCGAGAAGATTGGTCTGGATAACGGCTGGGCTTACCGTGCCATCAGTGCTGTGGGTAATTACGGCGAGATTTTCGAGCGTAATGTCGGCCCTGAAACTCCGCTGAAAATCGAGCGTGGCATGAACAGCCTGTGGAGCCTGGGCGGCATTCTGTACGCACCGCCCGTTCGCTAAAAAAATTCGTTAATAACTCACGCAGTTACGTGACGTTTTAATGAAAGAGACCGAAAGACTGGCTGCATTTGATTTTGAGTGAATGTGGCTGGCTTTTCGGGTTGTAGTCTCCCGGGCAGGTTGTTTAATGTACGACAATAGCAATTCAGCCGGCATCACCGGCCAAAGGGCGCTAAGCCCTCCCCGCACACATTTCTGGAATGATCCTAAAATCCGCTCACTGATTATTCAGGCTGTAGCTTTTCTGGTTATTGCCAGTACCGCTTATTATCTTGTTTCAAATCTGGTTACCAACCTGAATGCCCGGAATATTCCCATAGGGCTGGGCTTCCTTGCTCAGCAGGCCGGGTTTGATATTGGCGATACGATTATCGCTTACTCCTCCAAAGACAGTTTTGGCCGCGCATTTATTGTTGGCCTTGTGAATACCCTGAGAGTCAGTCTTGTAGCTATTGTTCTGGCGACAGTGATTGGCGTAATAATCGGTGTTGCCCGGTTATCTCCCAACTGGCTGGTAAAAAATTTAACCCGTATTTATGTTGAGTACATGCGTAATGTGCCGTTGATCCTGCAGTTGTTCTTCTGGTACGCATTATTTACCCATGCCCTGCCCGGTACCCGGCAGGCTTTAAGCCCTGTTCCCGGAATATTCTTCAGTAACCGTGGTTTATATATTCCGGTGCTGGAAGCGAATGCTGATTTTTATCTGTTATTGGCTGGACTGGTTGTTGGTATTGCCGCCGCATTGTTTTGGAGCAGGCGGGCCAAAGTGATTCAGCGGGACAGCGGACGACAGTTGCCTGTTTTATTGCCTGCGGTTGGTTTAATCGGCCTTGGCGCACTGATTGGCTGGTTATGTGGGCCGGAAAATATTGTTATCGATATGCCTGCCCTGAAAGGCTTTAACTTTGCCGGTGGCGCGGAAATTACCACGGAGTTTCTCTGCCTGCTGGTGGGACTGGTGACCTATACCAGCGCATTTATCGCAGAGAATGTACGCAGCGGTATTCTTGCTATCAATAAAGGTCAGCAGGAAGCGGCCAGCTCTCTTGGTTTGTCTCCCATGCGCAGCCAGCGGCTGGTGATTCTGCCCCAGGCCCTGCGGGTGATTATTCCTCCCACCACCAGCCAGTATATGAATGTGATAAAGAACAGTTCCCTTGGCGTGGCGATTGGCTACCCCGATCTGGTTTCTATCGGCGGAACAACCCTGAACCAGACTGGTCAGGCGGTGGAGTGTATTGCTCTGATTATGCTGGTTTATCTGTGTACCAGTCTGAGCACCTCACTGTTTATGAACTGGTACAACGACCGTGTGGCTCTGACGGAAAGGTAAGGAAAGAATTATGGCTGTTATTCATGCTGAACCCTTACCAGCCCGCCCTGTGCCGGTAAGAAGTAGTGGACTGGTATTCTGGCTGAAAACCAATCTTTTCAGTTCACCCTTGAACACGCTGCTGACCGCTGTTTGCCTTTACGGACTCTGGCTGTTGCTACCGGGTTTAGTGAACTGGTTTTTTATTAATGCCACCTGGGGCGTTTTGGGCGCGGAAGGAGATGCTGCGGATATCACCAAACAGACCGTGGCCGCCTGTAAGGACGCTGGTGGAGCCTGCTGGTCCCTGATAACCGTAAAACACCGGTTTATGCTCTTTGGCTTTTACCCCTATGAAGAGCAATGGCGCCCCTTGGTCACCAGCATGCTGCTGATTGCCATGATGCTGACCAGTGGCATTCGCGCCTTTTGGAAGCCCTGGCTTCTGGCTGCCTGGCTGGTAGTGGTCACACTGAGCTTTATCCTGATGGGCGGAGGTATATTCGGATTAAGTGATGTACCTACCAGTAAATGGGGAGGTTTGCCGCTGACACTGGGGCTGGCGGTGATTTCCGTATGCTTTGCTTTGCCTCTGGGCGTTCTGCTGGCCCTTGGGCGCCGTTCAGAGATGAACCTGATTCGTACTGTTTGTGTTTTTTATATCGAACTGGTGCGGGCGGTGCCGTTGATCAGTATTCTGTTTATGGCTTCATTCCTGCTGCCTTTGTTTATGCCGGAAGAGCTGACCATCAATAAGCTGCTTCGTGCCCAGGTGGGGGTGATTATTTTCTCGGCGGCTTATATGGCAGAGGTGATTCGCGGTGGCTTGCAGGCGATTCCCAAAGGTCAATATGAAGCGGCTGATGCCATGGGGTTGAGTTACTGGCAGGCGACTCGCATGATTATTTTGCCCCAGGCGTTGAAAATTTCGATCCCGCCCTTGGTCAGTACCATTATCAGTACCTTTAAGGACAGCTCACTGGTGGTGATTATCGGGCTGTTTGATGTTCTTAATACCGCACGGGTCGCCTTTAGCGCTGATCCGCCCTGGACCCCCTACTACATGGAAGCCTACTTTGTTGGGGCAGCGATATTCTTTGTGTTCTGCTTTGGGATGTCCCAGTACAGCCAGTGGCTGGAAGGCCAGTTGAATACCGGTCACAAGAATTAACTCTGTATTGGCTTCCACAGAAAATGTGGGAGCCAAACCCTTTTGATTTTGTTACAACAGGCACCAGCACTCATTCTGGGGAATAACCATGTTTAAAATACTTGCAGTTATTATTATTGTTGGGCTGGTGGTTTTGTATATGAAGCGTATGTCCAACCAGAAAAAAGCTGCGCTGGAGAATATCGCTCTTGGCAAAAAATATCTGGAAGACAATCAGACTGTTATTGGCGTAAAGACGACTGAATCCGGCCTTCAGTACACGGTTTTGAAAGAAGGAACCGGTACAGAGCACCCTACTGCCACCAGTAATGTCACCGTGCATTACCATGGAACCCTGATTGATGGTCGGGTGTTTGATAGCTCTGTAGACCGTGGGCAGCCCATTGCTTTTGGTCTTAATCAGGTCATTAAAGGCTGGACAGAAGGGGTTCAGCTAATGGTTGTTGGTGAGAAAACCCGTTTCTTTATTCCCAGCCGGCTGGCTTACGGAAATGATGGTGCAGGGATGATTCCTCCCGGTGCTACGTTGATTTTTGATGTTGAGCTGTTGGAAATAAATTAATTTATAAACTGAGGGTAACTTTTCAAGTGCAGGAAGAGGGAAGCTGCGCAATATACTATATTGGACTGAGCCGAGACGCTTTCCGCGTTTCCAGAGCGGTAGAGGGTAGACTGATGAGGCGTTTATTTCTGACTGGCTTGTTTTCTTTTGGTACATGCATGGTTTTAACGCTCAGCCCTTTTGCTGTTGCAAATCACAGTTGCTCCAGCGATGAGTATTGTCAGGTTCTGGACAGTTGTAGTATCTCTCAATGCCCGGATGGTACGGGATTATGGGATGTCCGGTGTGGGTCGGGTACATGCCTGATGCAGTGTGATGATGGTGTTGGAAATGTCCTGAGAGAAAGCTCCCCTTGTTAGGGCCTGCTTTCCCACAGTGTCGTATCACCTATCCTGATATGAAGAAAGCCGAACCTGTTAAGAAAAATATTGGTGAGTAAGAAAAAGGGCTGCCTGTTGGCAGCCCTTTTTGATAAGAGCTCGGACGTCAGCGAATATATGGCCAATTATGATTAGTCATTGTCATACCCTTCTATAGCTTCCAGGTGTAATCTCCTGGATATAACATGTGGAGCATCTGACATCTGAGAACAAATGAAGGTGTGATCCGTTTCGAATGTGTAATACTCTCGCGTTGGCAACCCAGCTTCCCGCCGAATAGCGTTTTCACTGATTCTGGTGTTCGCGTAAACACCAAGTCCGGTAGTGTACATTTCTTCCCGGGCAACAGAGACTTTGCCGGGAACATCCACCGTTTCGCTATGATTTGTCCCGCTGAGAGTGTGCCATGCGTGTATGAGCTCATGGGCCAATACAATCCATGTTGGTGTCGGGATGCCACAAAGCCGAGTATAAATTCCAGCGCTGCGGTCATCGTTGTGCATGTCGATGCTCACCTTACTGCCCGCCCCGGCAAACTGGAACTCACGGTCTCCGAATTTCTTTGCAATGCGATACTTGTCCTGAATATTACCTGAAGCGCCGGAGCTGGCTCCTTCATTTTTAGAACTTGGTCTGAAGTAGATCGTTACCGTCCGGTCATTTCCGCTGCCGTGGGTGCCGACTCCCTCATTGCGTTTGCCAATGAGTTTTAAAAGGTCTGCGCCAATAGTTGTTGCGTTAATTCTGTCAAGATCTCGCACACAATTGGCATAGAATGAATGTTTCTCTCTTATATATTGATTACCGGAGTAGAGAGGTTGCCCATTAAACCGCTTCTTGCCGTTTGGTTCGATGAGAATGCCTTTAAATCGGGTCGGTCTGGCCATGAGATAATCCTATAGTCTTCCTTTCTATGAATCAGTCGCATACTGCTGGAATTTTTTAGTTCAATAATATCTATGTTCGCTACTGTAAAACGAAAAAACAAGAGTTGGTGAATCCTTTAAAGGGCGGGGAGAGAGGTTAGATGCCAGTGGTAACCCGTGGGATTATGGTGACACAGTATCTGCTGTTAAAAAGCAGGAAAAGTACAGGTAGCGTTTTGATTCTGCCTGTACTTCAATCAAGAAACCGTCAGTGGCTGAGGATCTGGCTGAGGAACAACTTAGTTCTTTCAGACTGAGGATTATTAAAGAAAGGCTCAGGCGCGTTCTCTTCAATAATCTGTCCGCCATCCATAAAGATCACTCGATTAGCCACTGTACGGGCAAAACCCATCTCATGGGTTACGCAGATCATGGTCATGCCCTCTTCCGCCAGCTCAACCATAACGTCGAGCACTTCCTTGATCATTTCCGGGTCAAGGGCTGAGGTTGGTTCATCAAACAGCATGACCTGCGGGTTCATACACAGACTGCGGGCAATGGCTACACGCTGCTGCTGTCCGCCGGAAAGCTGTCCCGGGAACTTGTTGGCCTGATCCGGTATTTTCACCCGCTCCAGGAATTTCATGGCGATCTCTTCGGCTTCCTGTTTGGGTATTTTATGAACCCAGACAGGTGCCAGAGTGCAGTTTTCCAGTACTGTCAGGTGGGGGAAAAGATTAAAGTGCTGGAACACCATGCCCACATCCTTACGGATATGTTCAATGTTCTTCAGATCGTTGGTCAGGGTGACACCATTAACATCAATAATACCTTCCTGATGCTCTTCCAGCCGGTTGATGCAGCGGATCATAGTGGATTTGCCAGAACCGGACGGGCCGCAGACAACAATACGCTCACCCTTGGTGACGGTGAGATTAATATCCTTCAGCACATGAAAATCACCGTACCATTTGTTTACCCCCTGCAGGGAGATCATGGTTTCAGCGGGGGCGTCATCAGTGGCGCTTTTTACTGGTTGTTCGAGTTCTGCGTGCATAGCGATTTTCCTGTTACCCGGCCGGAACTGATTGGCCGGGCCTTCTGGTTATTCGGTGACGATTCTATGTCTTATTTATGACCGTTTGTTTTCGATGGAAATGTCTGCATGTTTATATCTTCAAACAGACATTTCCCGGCTTTTACTATGTGTACCCCTACTGCTTATGCCCCGTATCCAGTTTGCGTTCCAGATGGTAGCTGTAGCGGGATATGCCAAAGCAAAACAGCCAGAACACAAAGGAGGTAAAGACGAAGCCTTCAATGGCGACGTTGGGCCACTCCACCGAGGCTATGCCCGCCTGCATGACCGCCAGCAGATCAAACAGTCCGATAATCAATACAAGGCTGGTGTCTTTAAACAGTTGAACAAAGGTATTCACAATGCCGGGAATCGAGATCTTCAGCACCTGAGGCATAATCACCAGTCGCATACCCTGCCAGTAACTCAGGCCCATGGCATTGGCCGCTTCGTACTGACCTTTGGGCATAGCCTGCAGACCGCCCCGAATAACCTCAGCAATCAATGCCGCTTCAAACAGGCTGATA
Organism: Parendozoicomonas sp. 209JJ7-1; assembly: GCF_058147085.1. Lineage (NCBI taxonomy): Bacteria > Pseudomonadati > Pseudomonadota > Gammaproteobacteria > Oceanospirillales > Endozoicomonadaceae > Parendozoicomonas > Parendozoicomonas sp. 209JJ7-1. The sequence goes on from NZ_JBYVJU010000002.1 coordinate 123,670, forward strand.
CCAATCATGGCCCGAATCAACTTGTTCAGTTCAATGTCACCGGGCACAAACAGGGGCAGCATCACCGAAGCCATAAACAGGATTGTGATCAGAGGAACGCCACGCCAAAGCTCAATAAATACGGTACAGAAGGAACTGATGGCCGGCATACGGGACTGTCGGCCCAGGGCTAGAAGAATGCCCACAGGCAGAGCAATTACCATGCCTACCAGTGACAGCACCAGGGTCAGCATCAGGCCACCCCATTTGTGGGTGTCTACGATTTCCAGCCCGAAGCCGCCGTGCAGCAGCAGAAAACTGGTGGCCGGGAAACCGGTCAGGAACCAGATACCGCCCCACAGACGTTTGGGCATCTTGTCCCAGAGAACCCAGACCAGAACCGCAGTCATCTCCACAAAGAACAGGTTGACCCGCCAGATCTGGTCATCGGGGTAAAAGCCATAAAGGAACTGCATAAATCGGGCATTAATAAATACCCAGCAGGCACCTTCCCTTGAGCAGGCATCCTTGGTGGTTCCGATAAAGTCCGCATCAATAAATACCCACTGAATCACTGGAGGCAGAAACCAGCCAAGAAAAGCCAGCCCGGTGATGGTGAGAACTGTGTTTAACGGGGATGAAAACAGGTTAGCCCGCATCCACCCAATAACCCCCCGGCTGGATGCTGGTGCAGGGCGGGCAGGAATCGTACTTTCGTTAATGATCATAATGTCCTTTCCCGCTTACCGCTCAACCAGCGCCATACGTTTGTTTAACCAGTTCATAAACAGCGATACCAGCAGGTTCATGGTGAGATATACGGCCATGGTCATAAATACAATTTCAACCGCCTGACCGGTCTGGTTAAGGGTTGTACCCATAAATACATTGACAAGGTCAGGATATCCGGCAGCGATGCCGAGGGATGAGTTCTTAATCAGGTTCATGTAATTGGTGGCAAGGGGAGGAATCACGATCCGCATGGCCTGGGGAATCACTACCAGGCGCATGGTCTGGCCATGGCTTAACCCCAAAGCGCCAGCCGCTTCCTGCTGGCCTTTATTAATGGCTTCAATACCGGCCCTGACGTTTTCCGCAATATAAGAGGCGGTGTAAAGGCTCAGGCCAAGGAGCAGAGCAATCAACTCAGGGATAACAGTAAAGCCGCCACGGAAATTAAAGCCTTTCAGCTCTGGAACTTCCCATGTGACCGGTTGGCCGGTAATAAAATAGACCAGAACCGGCAGACCGATAATCAGCCCCAGCCCAATACGGAATGACGCCAGAGGCTGACCTGTTTTAATCTGCCTTTGTTTACCCCAGCGAGCTATGGCAATGGCCAGGACAACTGCGGCAATCAGTGCCACAAGTATCAGTGATGATCCTTCTTCAAAAACCGGAGCAGGAATATACAGCCCCCGCATATTCAGGAAGAACATTTCCCCAAAGGCCATGCTCTGCCTGGGGGAAGGTAATGTGCTGAGAACGGCGATATACCAGAACAGAATCTGCAGAAGAACGGGAACATTCCGGAATATCTCGATATAAGCGGTAGAGAGCCTGGCAATCAGCCAGTTGCTGGAAAGGCGCCCGATGCCTACCAGAAAACCAATAACGGTAGATAAAAACACCCCGAGTACGGCAACAAGGGCAGTGTTCAGCAGACCAACAATAAAGGTTTTACCGAAGGTATGAGTCTCGTTGTACTCAATCAGGCTCTGGAGTATGCCAAAGCCGGCTTCATTAAACAGAAAATCAAAACCCGTGGTGATGCCACGCTCTTCAAGATTTTGGGTGGTATTGTCAATAATGGTGACAAAGAAATAAGCCAGAAGCCCGATAAAAAGCAGTTGGAAAAGGACGCTGCGGACTTTAGGGTCATACCAGAAGCGCACGCCGCTTGAAGATTGTGGCGCTGCCATGGTGGAGCTGTTTACAGATATTCTTTCAGACATGCATACACCAGCCAGTCAGTGAATTTCTTAACATCAATGAAAAAAGCCCTCTGTTGCGGAGTTGCAACAGAGGGCTCTGGCTCAGTGTTTAACGGAAAGGAGGCGCGTAAACAATGCCACCATCTTTCCACAGCGCATTAATGCCACGCTGAATCAGCAGGGGAGATTTTTCGCCCACATTGCGCTCGAAAATCTCGTTGTAACTGCCAACCTGCTTAACAATCTGGTAAGCGAAGTCATCCTTCAGGGAGAGTGCCTTACCGCCGGGGCCAGACTTACCCACAAAGCGGGAAACAGCAGGGTCTTCACCCTTTATCTTGGAATCGATATTGGTGGACGTCAGACCCAGCTCTTCACCGTTCACCAGGGCATAGAGAGACCACTTGGCAATATTCAGCCACTGATCGTCACCCTGGCGAACAACGGGGCCGAGAGGCTCACGGGAGATAATTTCAGGAAGTACAACCGCAGACTCAGGCTTGGCCAGCTTGGTGCGCAGGGCATAAAGCTGGGACTGGTCAGAAGTCAGAACATCGCAGCGGCCGCTTTCAAAGCCCTGAACACTCTGGGCAGAGGTATCAAATACCACGGGCTGGAAGCTCATTTTGTTCTGGCGGAAGTAGTCGGCCAGGTTCAGTTCACTGGTGGTGCCGGCCTGGATGCAGACAGTGGCACCGTCCAGCTCCAGGGCACTGGAAATCTTCAGGTTCTTGTTCACCATAAAACCCTGGCCGTCGTAGTAGTTTACGCCGACGAAGTTCAGGCCCAGGGATGTATCACGGGTCTGGGTCCAGGTAGTGTTACGGGAAAGGATATCAATCTCACCGGACTGCAGAGCGGTGAAACGCTCTTTGGCTGTCAGGGGAACATATTTGACCTTGTTGGCATCGCCGAGAGTGGCGGCAGCAACGGCTCGGCAGACATCAACGTCAATGCCGGTCCAGTTACCTTTGTCATCGGGGCTGGAGAAACCGGGCAGGCCGGTACTTACGCCACACAGAAGTTGTCCGCGTTCTTTCACTGAATCGAGGGTTGCAGCATTGTTCATGCCAGACATGGCAGTCAGTGCCAAGGCAGCACCGACGAGTTTTATGGCTGTTTTCATTGTGCTCTTCTCTCTGCGATCGTTGTTATTATCGGTTTGTGTGTCTCTACTGCGTTGGGCAAGTTTCATGCCCGAAAACACTTTTTTATTTTTTCTTTATCAATACAGTGAGCCGCCTTGGCATCTGTTTCCATATAGCTGTATTGCGATCTTTATGGCCGTTGGGCCAGTCTGACCGGGCCGTAAAACTGCGCCCAGTATGAAAAGACAAAAAATAATGTAACAAGTTGACAGGTGACTGACCAAGTTTTTCTTGTGCTGAGTGTTCACCTTGCACCACCCAGGCTCCCGGGAGAGAGTCAGATCATCAAACTTGCGCTGGCAGTACCCCGGAATCCATTAAGAGCCAAAATTTAAACGGATTTGGAGGAAGATTGTTAGCAAGACTATCCCCTTCGTTATTCTGTCGAGAGAACCAGTTCTCTTCCTGGCTTTCTAAAGTTCCATTTGGGTCAAATCAGTCAGGAACAATATGTTGCAAGGGGTCGGATCATTACACAATAAGCATAAGAGATTAGAAGAGATTGATGTAAACACAGGTTTTGTTGCAACCGGCTCTGTGCAGAGAGTAGAAGCCACCAGTTATATACCTTCTGAAAAATCCGGTTCCGATGATACTGAGAAGCTGTTGGCCAGCTGGTCTTCAGTGACTGATGTTGAAAAAAAGCAGCAACAGCAGGTCAGCAGGTGTGTGAATGAGCTAAAAGCCTGTTTTCCACTCCTCCCTTATAATGAAACAGATAGCAGTCGCCAGCCCGGCAGCCATTTCTGGTACAGCAATGACTTCCAATTCGGCCGTGCATCTGACTTTATTTCCATGATCTTAGCAATGAGTCAGCAAGTTCCTGCAGATGCCATTCTGCCACGTGTTGCATTTCTTATCGGTGAAAGCTCCCTGCTGTCATGCCTGCCGGAGCTGGAAAGGCTTTGTGATATTGTGCTGTTGGTTGACTATGACCATATGCTACTGCACGCCCAGCTTAAACGGCTAGAACAAATTCAACAGTGCAAGACACTGGAGGATGAAGAGCCGTTCATGGCCGCAGTTCACGAATACATCGTCACTCATAGAGAAACAGAAGCGGGCTTGTTTAGACGATTGAAGCACTCATATTGTCACCGAAAATCAGATCTGGGCATGTACTGGCCATTTTCATCTGCCGAACGCTTATGTCAGGTACAGAAGGCATCCAGACAATTACAGTTCGTAGCGGTGCATATCAATATTTTTCGTGACGTGGACATGTGTCGCTTATCGAAAGTGCTGAGAGACAATAACGCCAGCATTCATCTGATGAATCTCACGAATGCTCTTGAATACTACGACGACTTTGATGACCCGCCCTCTGACATTCGAAGCCATATAACAGGCATTCCAAGGCCCTACAGGTTGGTCAGACAGCTTCCTATTGATGATAAAGCCCTGATTCACAGTTTTAAATTCCGTGGTAAAGCTTACGGCTCACTGGTTACCAGGGCCAGAGATCACTGGTACCAGTTAGATCGCAGAACCGAGATTAACCTTTCAGATGATTGTGGTCTGAAAGGTTCTTATGAAGAAAAGGTGTCATTATTAATAGACAAGTGTTGCTCAGGTAAATATGAGCTTTGCTCCAGCAGTTTGAAAGAGCTGTTATCTGTTGCCGATGACGATCAAAAAGCGGCGTTATCAAAACATTACTATGAGTTGTTCGATAAGGTTGAGAAGTCGTCTATCAATCAATCAAGAAAAGTCCTGATGGCGGGTTGGCTGGTTGAGACGATCTCTGGACGCAAATAATATTGGCTTTTAATGGAGGCTCTTTATGGACTCCGGGGGAGTTACCCAAACAGCACCTCCAGAAGCCCGGATACAGTGGGAATTTCTCTTATGAAGCCGGAGATTCGCCGGTTCCGGCGTCTTATTTACGAGCCTGGGGTACCTTGAGAGTGGTATTCTGATTCAGGATGAAGATCAGCTTCTGACTGGCGAGTTGACCCGGAAACGTGAGTTGATTCTGAAAAATTCCCCCCGCATCGTCAGTTATCGTCAGCTGGATAAGGACAGCAACTATCCGGATGAAGTGCAGCGCCTGTTGGGTCGGATTCGTCGGCTCAAGGCCCATATACTGACTCGCAAGATTATTTAACCTTCTCCGTTGCTTTCGTTAGAAATGCTTGCTGGCAGGTAAGCATTTCTAACCGCTTTTCGACTAAAGTCGGAATCAGTAAAACTGAACTTCTTTGTTATCTTTGTCTCCAACTCTCCGAGTCTATTCTGCATGGAGGCAGATTCTATGACCCCGAATCAGTGGATTGGCATAGGGCAATATACAACACGCTTTGTTGGAAATCTGGTGGATGCCGGGCGTGGAGCCCTGGGTCTGGCTGCCAGAGTTACTGCCAGAGCTGCATGCGGCGTTTGGCGTGTTTCCGTTGTGACTGTGAAGTCCCCGTTTCTGGCAATGAACAGCCATATTAACAGCGGGTTGAAAAATATTGCTCTTGCCTCCAGAAATGCTCAACCTGCCATGCCATCACAGCCAGTTTTACCACTTCCTTCGTTTGGCAAAAAGCCGTCGGTCGAAGAGTCTCCGACCAAAGAACCACTGACCACAGAGCTGCAATTTGTAGCAGAGCTTCCAGACTCAGATGCTGACGATTCTGACTCTTCAGATACCTACACCGAGCCAGAATGTGCCGGTGACTCAGAAACGACGGATATCTATACCGATCCAGAGTGCGCAAAGGGTTTTGTGGCTCAACCCTACATGTCTGTTCATCAACTGAATCTCGCACCACTGCCCACAAAACGGGATGTTGAAGAAAATGTTGCTGTTAAGCCTCAGTCCCGGATGCGGGCCAATACGCTGACACTCTCGGATACGGAGAAAAAGAATCTGGCCGTAGAGCTGAAAGTCTCAGAAGGCGATGTTGAGCAGGAGTTAGAATCGCTGAATAGCGATATGAACGGTGAAGGTGAGCTTTCTGAAAAGGGGTTGATGGAGCAAATAACGCATATGCGAGAAGCGGCAGCTGATCAGCAGGGTGAAAAAGGCCTTGATGATGAGCAGAGGCCGGAAGAGCTTGTTCGCAGCCTCCACCCCCATTTACTTGATATGCCTCACGCTGAAGATCAGAGTCCTACTGAATCATTACGCTTTATGGTTCAGCAGACCCGCAAGAAGGACAAGCGTCAGAAGAGGGGAATGGCAAAAGATCTTGATCCCTACATTCGAGGCAGCCGTATTCGTAAATTACTGGATCAGCACAAGAGTATCCCGGTCAGTGAATATGCGGAGATTGCCGCAGCACTGGCTCAACATCTTGATGGGCGCAAATACAAAAAGAGAGAGCTGGAAGCGCAATTCATGACATTTATAAAAACGTACCGCTCTCGCCCCCATCGCCTGGTTCCGGCGTTGGTGAGGTATATGGAGGAACAGGGTTCCAGCCGTTCACAGCCTGTAATTATGGATGATATTAACAAGCTGGATAATGTTGTGGATGTTTCCTACAGGAGTGTGATGACCCACTTTCTCCAGCTGTTCAGAGAGGTACATCATCTGGCACATGCCCCGATATTTGGCAGGACATCGGAGAGTTACTATCACCAGATCTGCGCAATGGAATCTATGCTCCGGCGGTTATCTATGGCGAAAAAACAATCCGTAGGTGTGCTTGGTTCGGTCATTAAGTCCGATCTTGGCACTATGGAGAACCTGCTGAAAATGAAGCTTGAGCAGGTTGAGTTGATTCAGAAGAATGATGAGCGCAAGTATTGTCATGTGCTAGCTCAGGCTGAGTCCTGGGAAGAGGATGCCAGAGCTGCTATTGAAGAACTTAAAGCCGAATATCAGAGTCAGATTGGTGGTGATGGAAAGATGAACCCAGTCCGAAAGGCTCTGCATGAGCGTTATACAAGGTACAAACTACAACGCTGTGATGAGGCGTTACTGGCGATTGATCGGGAAGCCGAGCACCTGAGAACGGTCCTGCAGACGAAACAGGATGCTTACCGTGAAGAGATTCAGAAGAATGAACAGCAGGACGCTGATTTTACGCGTCTGGATAACACCGATATACCCAATATGGTCGCAATGATTGATGCCCATGTCTCTGCACTGACCGACCTTGTGAAGGAGTTCAAAGGCGGTCAGCAATTGTTAAATGGGAAGGTGATTGCAAGGCTGGAAAAGACTGCCCCTCAAGGTATCAGCCATTATTACGTGCCGTTGATGGTTGATGGTGAGCTGCATAAGTTTCAGGTGAGTTTCACCCCGGCCAAAGATTTTATTCTGCCGGTAGACCTTGATGAAGGTCAGAAAATTTTTGATCCGGTTGGGCTCCATGGGCGTTTTCCCTGCTCAGCTAACCGTAATTCTGAAGACGCTCAAAACCTTGTGGTTGTTGAAGTGAAAGATGACCAGGGGCAGCTGGTTCGCAGGGAAGTGCGGGTCGGTACACTGGTGCCATATTTAATAGAAGATGACACTGAACGTGAAACTATCACCGAGAAGCGCTGTACCCAGGCTTTGACAATGATGGCAGCTGCAAACCATGATCTGTTGGGTGGTCTGGAAGATGCGTTGTTGGGCGATACAGGGGAAATGGAGCCTGTTGATTTACCCTTCTCTTATGTGTGCTATCTGTCGCCTGATAAAGCGCGAACCAAAACTCATCTACATGAAGATGAATATGAGATGGTGCGGCAGTCGAAGGCGATGCTGGATCGAATGGCGACAACGCCTCGAGAGTTAACTTTTGGTACTGGGGACGATGCCCGCGAAGTCACAGTTAATGTTAAACCCAAGATGTTTGTCTTCCCGGTTAATATGCTGGGCTTTAACGAGGCTCTGGCTACGGGGCTTCGCACCTTTACTCTTGCCGATGAAATCAATGATGAAGCCATGAGGGTACTGATCGGTGAAAAGAATAACGAGCAAGGCGAACCCGGTGGTGAAGTGGGCCTGTTCCTGGCATCTGATGCTGGTAAGACTCTGACCCGTGAGGCGCGTGAAGAGTTAACTGAGCTGTGTGATGAGTTGCGTAATGTGATTACCAACCGTCTTTATCATCATGCTGGAAAACGTCCTTTCTACCCTTCCTGGCTGGTGGAGCAGATCAGTATGCGCACCGGGCAGGGCCTGTTGAATGGCTGTAAAAGTGCCAAGGATCGCACCAATAATGCGAATAAATCCCATATCGTCGATAGCGGCATGGCCCACGCCAGGGCGATGAGGGGGCATGAAGGAACAGCCTGGCAACGGCTGGGGCTGGGTAAGTATTTGATTTCTCCGGAGGTGGCCAGGAATCAGACCGTTGCGCATGTCACCTGTGGCGCTCTCAGGCAGCAGTGGGCGAACTGTGGCAAAACCGGCTTCAAAGTTGATGACACTGCCCGGGGGGCGGTTGATGTGAATATTTACAAGGCGCTGGCGGTTGGCTGACCGGATATCATTTCTCAATGGCTACATCCAGACTGACAACCTAAATCGAATAGCTCCCTTTCTCCGACCGGCTTATGGCGGTACCGGCCGGGTGTCTTTTTTAGAGACAAATTCCAAAGGTTGCACGCTAGCAATGTTGCAATCTCATTGCGGGCAGCGTCTAGAAAAAATACTCCCGAATACCATCCAGCAGCATCTGCACAGACAGCATCACCAGAATCATCCCCATCAAACGTTCACAGGCCATCAGCCCGCGTTCTCCGAGTAGCTTGAACACTTTGGGAGCGCTGAGCAGGATGGCGGAGGACACGGCCCAGGCACCAACAGCCGCAATGGTCCACTCCATGGTCATATCCGGTTCCCGGTTGGCCAGTAGCATCAGGGAGGCCAGCAGCGAAGGGCCGGCAATCAGAGGGGTTGCCAGGGGAACAATAAAGGGTTCGTGCTGAAATTCATCGACATTGCCGTTTTTCGGCGTAGGGAAAATCATGCGAATAGCTATGATAAACAGGATAATGCCGCCGGAAATACTCACCGCTTCCGGTTTGAGGTGCATCACATCAAGAATGGTCTGACCGGCAAAAAGGAACACCATCATAATGCCCAGGGCGATCAGCAGCTCACGGGACAAAATCTTGAAATGGCGTTCAGTCGGTACTGGTTTGAGTATCGACATAAAGACCGGCAGGTTGCCGAGGGGGTCCATGATTAAAAACAGCGTCAGTGCTGCGCTCCAGATCTCCATACTTCAGAGTCCTTCATTTCCTGTTTTATTCTGCACCATGCTGGTGCTTGTTTGGTAGCGGTGCATTCTGCCTGAAATAAAAGTATTTGGGGAAATAATGGTCAGTCTTTCTGACCGTGCTGTTACAGAGGGAAATATCACGGTTATCCAGGATAAGAGACGATTGTTACTTCATCAAACCTTCGCAGCTGTCGTGAACCTTGTACTCTCTTCCCTGTCTGAACCTCTGGAATACCATCTTTGGTGATTTGTTATTCCGGCCCTGCCGGATTCAGGGAGTACCAGTTCTCAGGAGGAGGAGTATGAAGTGCCTTAATTCACACTGTTTTATTTGGTCTCTGCCAGTCAGTGCTGTTCTGGCGCTGATCTGGTTTTCCGGCTGTCTCTATGCCGCTTCGGAACAGACTATAGACAGGATCGTGGTTTCTGGCCACGGTGTTGAGCTTTATAACATAGATACTGGCAGGCAGATCTCTTTTTTCCTCACCTATAACCGGTTTTCCAAAGAAAAAAGAAACGCAGGTATCAGGATCACTGATGAATGGCGGGCGTACCGCCTGCCACGTTTGGAAGGCGAAACCGGTGGCACCTATCTCAAGGCGGGTGAGTCCCGTGAAAGCTGCGCGATTGAGGGCATGCCGGTAGAACTCCGGGACGGCACAATTTATATCGCCTGTGCCGGCGGGGTTCTGAACAGGCTGACACCAAATGGCTTTGGCAATTATCTGCACTCCTTCTGGATTCTGGATGGCTCCAGTACTGGTAAGGCTCTCGTCCCTCAGAAGAATATTCTCGAGTCCATGCTGATGGCTGTTGATGATGAGGAGTATGTTCCCCACGGATATGCCGGGAGAGTGAATTTCCTTGTGAACTTCGAGGAAAAGCGGGCTGTTTCCTATTCATACAGTGCTACAGAGTCCGTTCACGTATTCGATAGCGCTAACCGACCTTTCTATAATCTGCTGGTAGAGAGTGAGGTTGCAGGGTTTGAGGAATACAGATCAAAGATATTTGAAAAGCACAAATCAGGCGCAAGTATCAATAGAGCCATGAACCGGCTCAATCTTCAAAACCAGCCCGGAGCGGATAAAGAAGGATTCAAGATAAACGGACCGAATGGTTTGAGGAGTGTTCGTGATCTTTCCATTTCAAAAGATGGCCCATTAAAAGAAATTGCAAAGATGTACTGGAACCGGCATGACAGCTTTATTGAAAATGCCGAACAGGCCAGGGTTTATGCGGACCAGCTTATGCCCGGGCTTGGGAGTAAGTGGACCGATGAACTGCTTACCCATAAAGGGAAGTTCAAATTCAAACCTGAAAAACTGCCATTCTATAAAACCCGTATCACAAAAGTCCCGGGGGACAGTAACAGGCTGTTTATAACTGTTCTGGATTATGTTTATGTGCTGAATCACGAAAATGGAGAGATGATTCTTTACGGGAAGGTTAACGCTTCCCCCGGCCGGCATATTGATACAACAGGGCTGGTGGCTCTGGATGATACCACTGTCGTAATGGGCAATATGGGAGAGGGTTCGGACAGTAATAATCTGAGAACTTTGCACATTGTCGGAGTGAATGTTGGAGTGAATGTTGGAGTGAATGTTGGAGTGAAAAGTGATGCCGTAACAGAAAAGAACACAGTGTATGATGTGAGTATTATCGCTGACTCTACAGAGCGTCTGCTAAAAGAACTGGCAGCTCTCTGGAATGGTTCAGAAACGCCAAGGGTCAAGGCCATAGCCGGTTATACAGGCAGCAGCATACACCCCCAGAAAGCCTGTCAGAACAGCCGGGCAACATCACTCTTTATCCGCACCAAGCATGCTTCAAATGATATGGTTCAGGTTTGTATTTTCGAGGACAGGATGCAGACTGCTATTGGTCAGGCGAGAGCCTTGTCCCTGTCTGACCACCATAACCGGCAGTATCTTACAGCACTGCCTGATGCGTTGCTCAGGGCTCCGGAGGTGGAAGATATTCTTCGGGACACAATGCTCTGGAGTTTTGGTGGCGAAAAGGCATTCAAATCAGATTATATAAGTGCATACCAGCTGAATAAAACCAGTATTCAGAAACAGCAGGAGCCTGAGAAAGTTCTGCTGACCCTGCCCCGTTATCTTCGCTTTGGGGCTTATGGGCTGAACGGCATTTCAGTGCTTATGACTGAGAATCCCACACCCGTTACATCATTTGGAGATGAAAACTGACAGGGCTGTCAGGTGTTCTGTCTGTGTATCGAAGGACAAGGAACATAGCGGCTTTTTCACAACTCTTTATTAACAACGAAATATAAAGATATCAGGGAAGTCGTTATGCAGTCTTCGGTTCAATCACTCAATCCAGATATCCAGAACCTGAAAACATTTGTTGTTTCCGGACATGGTATTGATCTTCAGAACATTAATACAGGGCATCAGCTCTCATATTTTATGATTTATGAGGCTGATACACAGGAGTGGTTGACTTTTCATCTGCCACTGCTTGATGGTGGCGCGGAAGGTTCCCGCTATCTGGAAAAAGGAGAAACAAGGGAGAGCTGCCCCGTTGTTGGTAATCCAACTATACACCCCGACGGCACGATTTATATTGCTGCCGCTGGTGGCGTCGTGAACCGTCTGACGCCGGATGGTCAGGGGGGATATCACCACAATTATGCCATTCTCAACGGTGAAAGACCGCTTGCTGACTTTGCTTTTGTGAACAACACCCGTCCGGTTACGTTGATTGCCAGAGGGGATACTGTTGTTAATAACCCAACAGTTAAACGAATTGTGAATGGTCGAGAGGAAAATGCTCCATTTATCTCTGATATGGAGGAGTTCCAGCGCTCTTTACAAGAAGGCGCACAATTTCCAAAACATCACCTGTTCCTGAATCAAGGGATTATGACAGAGGAAGAACTCAAAACTTTCGGAGCAAAAGTGGTTAAGAATGGCATAAGCATTGGTGATGGTATGAAGAGGTTAGCGTCCAGAGTGGCAGAGCAGGATTCTTCTGGCCTACTGGAAACCATGATCTCCAAAGACGGCCCTATGAAAGAGGAAGCCAAGGTTTTGTGGAACCGGGATGGGAAGTTTATCAAAACCTGTGCAAAGCCTCTGGATGTTGCGGACAGTCTGATGCCTGGGCTTGGAGAACACTGGAAACACGCTGGGGTTACAAATCGGAAAGATAACGCATTCAAACCCGAAACTATGCCGCTGTTCAAAACCCGTGTAACACTTGTTCCTGAAGACAGCAGCCAGCTCGTGGTTGCGGTAATGGGCAGCCTTTATCGCATGGATCATCAGTCCGGCACTATGATCTGGATTGGTAAACTGCCACCGGAAGATCCCCGCCGTCAGGTAGACTGCACAGGTCTGGTAGCGCTGGATAAAAACACCTTTGTGATGGGCAATATGGCTGTGCAAGAGAAGAATACAGATGGTCCAAGAACATTAAAGGTAGTTGTCGACAGAGGATCATGCGTTGAACCCCTTGTCGCTGTAGATGAAGAAAAAACCACCGCTCTGCTGACCGCTCTTTCTGACGGTCCGTGGAAAGGCCAGAATTCCCCCCGGGTGAAAAGTGTGTTTGCTGGTCATACCTGTGAAGTAACTGGTGAAAAGCAGATGACACTTTATATCCGTACCAAACACAGCAACTGCGAACTGCTGCAGGTTGATGTTGATGTGAAAGATGGAACTCTTCAGGCATCAAATCCGCTGGCCCTGTCTTTGAAAGACCGCCACAACAATGAATTTTTCACGGTCGTTGGCAAAACCCTGTTGAATTCTCTTGAAACAGAAGATCTGAGCCGTACCTATCACGTATATCTGTATGGCCGGGTTGCGGAAGCAGTACCTGTGTTTGGCTCTTACATTGCGGGTAAACAGGGAAGCGGTCTGGTGAAGCAGGAATTGCAGCCCTTGTGCAAAGCGCCGGCGGTATTGATGCTTTCGGGTTTTGGGGCGGATGGTGTCTGCACATTAACCAGAACGGGGCTGGTCTAAGAGTCTAAAGGAAACCCGGGTACGTTTCCCCTGGGATATTGAACTGGGTTATACGATACCTCTGGTTTCTGGATAAGCCATTGCCGGATAAATAAACAAGACACCTATAAACACCTCCTTCCTGAGTCTCCAGCTCTATACTTTTTGTTGTGATATCAGTGAATCAACGCAGTTTGATCTCAGGATAAAGAACAAAAAGACAGGGCACGGAGGCTCTTATGAATACGCTGCTCAGTAAAAGAAAAGCGGCATTAATTACAGATAGCAACCCAATGGGAACAGATGGCTTCGAATTCGTGGAGTTTGCCGCCGCCGACCCACACGATCTGGAAGTGCTGTTTTCTTCCCTGGGCTTTAAAGCTGTCGCCAGACACCGTTCCCGAAACATTACTCTGTGGTGCCAGGGGGATATTAATTTTCTGATTAACGCTGAACGCAGCGGTTTCTGCTACGAGTTTATGAAAAGGCATGGTTCCTGCGCCTGTGCCATGGCTTTTCGTGTGGCTGATGCAAAACACACTATGGAGCGTGCGTTGAGTATGGGGGCCAGCCCGTTGCGTTCAGAAGCTGGGCCTATGGAACTCAATATTCCGGGCATTGAAGGTATTGGCGGAGCGCATATTTATTTTGTAGACAGGTACGATGACCGGGGTTCTATTTATGAAGTGGATTTTGAACCTCTGTCAGACACCGGATTCGAGCATAAAGGTTTCGGGCTGCAGCAACTGGATCACCTGACCCATAATGTGTACCGGGGCAATATGAATCGTTGGGCAGCATTTTATGAGCACTACTTTAATTTCAAACAGATTCGTTACTTTGATATTGAAGGCCAGCTTACCGGCCTGAAATCCCGTGCCATGACCAGCCCCTGTGGAAAAATCCGTATCCCCATAAATGAGTCTTCCGACGATAGCAGCCAGATCGAAGAGTTCCTGAAAGACTATAAAGGGGAAGGTATTCAGCATATTGCCATGTCCACAACGGATATACATCAAACTGTGGAGTCTCTGATGAACGCCGGTGTTCAGTTTATGACCCCTCCTCCAGCATCTTACTACGACATGCTTGATGAACGTCTCCCCGGCCATGGCCAGGATAAAAATGCATTGAAAACCCAGGGAATACTGCTGGATGGTGATGGTGAAGGTGGTTTGTTACTGCAGATATTTACAGGAACAGTGATAGGCCCGATATTCTTTGAAATAATCCAGCGCAAAGGAGATGAGGGTTTTGGTGAAGGTAATTTCAAAGCTCTGTTCGAAAGTATCGAGCGGGATCAGATCCAGCGGGGGGTGCTGTCTGAAAGCCACACAGGACAGGATAACCACGCCGCATGAACAGCTCAATGATTCATCAGACTAAAAATCTTAACAGCAAGTCAGGAAGTACTCCGTACACTGCACGTGAGGCCGGTGCGGATGGTATTATCCAGTATTCCCAGGAGGAGAATGACACCTGGGCAAAACTGATAGATAAACAAACCCAACTGCTTCCCGGTCGTGCCTGCCAGGAATATCTTGATGGCATTGATGCCCTGTCCCTTCCCCACGACCATATTCCTCAGCTCACGGACATCAATCGTGTTTTGAGCGAGGCGACGGGCTGGCAGGTGAAGCGGGTTCCGGCCCTTATCGACTTCGATCATTTTTTTGGTCTATTGGCGGAGAAAAAGTTTCCAGTGGCGACGTTTATCCGTACGCCGGAAGATATGGAATACCTGAAAGAGCCGGATATTTTCCATGAGATTTTTGGTCACTGTCCGCTGCTGACCAATCCTTCCTTTGCTGAATTTACCCACACTTACGGCAAACTTGGAGCTGAAGCAACTCATGAACAGCGGGTTTATCTGGCGCGGCTTTACTGGTTTACGGTGGAGTTCGGGTTGATAAAAACAGCTAACGGGCTACGTATTTATGGAGGAGGAATATTATCCAGCCCTAAGGAAACCTGGTGGAGCATAGACAGTGTGGCCCCCCGCCGGGAGGATTTTGATCCGGTGCTGGCCCTGAGAACCCCTTATCGCATCGATATTCTGCAACCCCTGTACTATGTGATTAAGAGTATGGATGTGCTTACGGAACTGAGTCGCAAGGACATAATGCTGATGGTGGCGGAGGCAAGGCAGACAGGTCTGCTGCCGCCGCTGTTCACAGCAGAGTTTTAATTTACAGCAGACTTTTAATGCATACAGGTAATGGCAATGTCTGATTTATCGGAATCAAAATGTGAAGCCTGCCGAGCGGATGCCCCAAAGGTGACAGAAGGGGAAATGGCAGAGCTGATGAGTATTGTGCCAGGGTGGAGTATTGAAAACCGGCACAACGTTCCCCAACTGGAAAAGGTTTTTACCTTCAGTAATTTTCGAGAAGCACTCGCGTTTACCAACTCAATCGGAGAGCTGGCAGAGGAGCAAGGCCATCACCCTGCCCTGCTGACGGAGTGGGGAAAAGTCACCGTTACCTGGTGGACCCATAAAATTAAAGGATTGCACCGCAACGATTTTATTATGGCGGCCAAAACCGATAAAACCGCAGAAGCCCTGTAGTTTTTCTTTTCACTCACTTCATCTTTCTGACATGGGATGTCATTCAATATGAATAAAAAGAACTGGCAGGGATTGCCGGTGCGTGAGGGGGAATGTTCCCGGCAGGCTCACTGTGACCTGCCCAAGGGAACTTATGAACGGGAACTTGGCAGGGAAGGTTTTTATGGCCCTGTGTCCCATATGCATCACCGTCATCCACCTACCGCCTGGGAAAAGTGGGAAGGCCCTCTGCGGCCCCACGCTTTTGACCTGAATAAACTTCATTCAGAAGCCATCAGCCCCTGGCTGGCTTCTCCCCTGCTCTATAACCGTGATGTGCGCCTGCGCTTCTGGACACTGGTTCAGGATATGGAATACCTGGTGCGGAACAGTGATGGTGATGAGCTGCTGTTTATTCATCAGGGCAGTGGTGAACTGTTCTGCGATTATGGGCATCTGTCGTTCAGGGAGGGGGATTACATTGTTATCCCCAGGGGAACAGCCTGGCGTCTGGAGATCAACCAAACCTGCACTATTCTGATGGTTGAAAATACAGACGGCATGCTGAGCCTCCCCGATAAAGGACTGGCAGGTTATAACGCCATCTTTGACCCGGCCTGCCTTGATCATCCTGCTGTTAATGACCGTTTCCTTGCCCAGCAGGATGAAAATACCTGGAAGATTTATGTAAAGCGTGCAGGGCATATCTCCGTATGCACTTATCCATTTAACCCTCTGGATGCTGTGGGCTGGCACGGCACAAACATGGTGTTACGGATAAACTGGCGGGATATTCGGCCGATGATGAGCCACCGTTATCATCTTCCGCCCTCTGCACATACAACATTTGTGGGAACCGGGTGTGTGATCTGCACTTTTGTTCCACGGCCCATAGAATCCGACCCAAACGCTCTTAAAGTGCCCTTCTTCCATAGCAATGATGATTACGATGAAGTGTTGTTTTACCACAAAGGCAATTTCTTCAGCCGTGATCATATCGAAGCGGGCATGATTACATTTCATCCCTGCGGTTTTCCCCACGGCCCCCACCCTAAAGCGTTGACCAGGAGCCAGAGCAAACCAAAGACCGAGACTGATGAGGTGGCCGTGATGATCGATTCCCGCCGCCCTCTGAAAATGGTCGATACCCTCTGGCCGGTGGAAGACTGCAAGTATGTTCACTCCTGGAAAACCAAAGGGAAGAAATCATGAAGCTGGCAAGCCTGAAGGGAGGCCGTGATGGCCAGCTAGTGGTGGTTTCCAGGGATTTGCAGCGCATGGTGGCAGCTTCCGATATTGCCGCAACCATGCAGCAGGCTCTGGATAACTGGAAAGCCGCCGCCTCTGCTCTGGATAAGGTTTATCAGCGACTGAACAAAGGTGATTATCCGGCGGCACAACCTTTTGATTCCCACAACTGTGCAGCTCCCCTGCCCCGGGCTTACCAATGGCTGGATGGCAGTGCTTATGTCAATCATGTGGAGCTGGTACGAAAAGCTCGTGGTGCTGAAATGCCTGAGTCTTTTTGGTCTGACCCACTGATGTACCAGGGCGGTTCAGATTGCATGTTAGGCCCCTGTGACAATATTCCTGTAGCCAGCACGAAATGGGGACTGGACTTTGAAGCCGAGGTGATTGTAATAACCGATGATGTGCCCATGGGGCTGGATGTTTCCAAGGCTGAACAGCATATTCTGCTGCTGGGGCTGGTGAATGATATTTCCCTGCGGAATCTGATCCCAGGGGAGCTGGCCAAAGGGTTTGGCTTTATGCAGAGCAAACCGGCATCAGCTTTTGCACCGGTGTTTGTAACACCTGATGAGCTGGGTGATGCATGGGGGGAAGGTATGCTGCATCGTCCTTTAACGGTTCATCGAAACAACGAACTGTTCGGTCAGCCCGATTGCGCGACAGATATGACCTTTAATTTCCACAAGCTTATTGAGCATGCTGCCGGAACACGTTTCCTGAGCGCAGGAAGCATTATTGGCTCAGGAACCATATCCAACAGTGACAGCTCTGTTGGTTCCTGTTGTATAGCGGAAAAGCGAATGCTTGAAGTGCTTGAGCATGGTGAAGCTCAAACATCTTTTATGGATATTGGTGAGCAGGTTCGAATAGAAATGTTTGACAAGCAAGGAGGGAGTATCTTTGGGGCAATTAATCAGCGGGTTGTGAAATATTAACGACGGCCCTTTTTCAGGCGTTTCGCTCGTTTCTGGCGCTTGGTTTTCCTGGCAGCCTGCTGGGCCACAGTTTCAACAGTATGGGAGATCTTGGTTTGGAACCAGACGGGGTCATCCTGTAGCAGGCTTTCAACGGACAAAGAGAGACGGGTGCCTGTTTTGCTCTGTGTTCTTTGGTCTTCTTCCTCCTGACTGACAGGGATCTCCTGATCTTTTTGGGCTTTACTCAGGGTTGCATAGGTCTTCGGCCAGTTAAAGCCGCTGAAGAAGGATGCAATATCCAGCCAGAGAAGCATTATCTGGACTCTGTTATAACAGCTTGCAGACTGCGATCTGGCATCCATCATGGCATAAAAATCCTGAGCAGCGGCTGGATTTTCAGCGTTTAATTTTGCCTTTAAGTACCTGCGGCCCAGAGCTCCCGGCTCAGTGGTTTTATATAAAGTAACCAGACTTCCACAGGCTTCCTGTGACTCGCAGTGATGCCACTGGGCTATCCAGTTATCCAAAGAGACATCAGGATGCTTCTTTGGAAAGTCGGCTTTAAGAGATATGCTTTTCCGTTTGAAATAATCTCCCATGTACTGATAATCAATAGCCGCTTTACAGTATTGTAAAAAGTGAACCCTGAGAATGGTTGCCTGTGGGCTTTTCCCGTTCAAAATTGCGACGCACCTTGCCTCACGCATTTTTTTGCTTTTATTGCCCCGTAAATAGATTTCCAGATTATCCGTGAACTTGAATTCATCGCTGGTTGCCCAGGGGGGACAAAAGTGGTTATCTCTGCTCGCTGCTTTAATATATGGTTTCAATGCGTTCTTTGTAGCTGGTTCAGAATCTGGCTCGGTATCAGATTCATGACCGGATTCTGGTCCAGGAGTGGGGGATGAGTCAGACTCGTGACTGGCTAATTTATAGGATTCAACCCATTGGGTAAGGGGCTGATACTTTTTCCAGTTAGGAGGCAGTTTTTCTTTCCCTTCGGGAATAAACACCGGTTTGATAGGCGTGGTTTCCCGAGAAAAGCGTGCCATTAAGTTTTCTAAATACTCTTCCAGAGGTTGCTGGGGGCTGGCAACGGATAACTCGCTGTCTGCGCTTGTGACAGACCACGGTCCGAACGCAGCTTCACTATCACAATAGCTTGTATCAGAAGAGGTTATATCAGAAGTAGAAACAACAGATGCTGGTGACACTGGTTGTTGAATGCTGGCAGCCATATATATCCTTACTTTCGATTTCTCGTGCCCGTAGATATTCACTGTTAGACACTTCCCTGTGTCTGGGGTTTTGACAGACCGGTTATAGGTGCTGACCATAACCCCCTGATGGCTGGTAAACTGAAGGCATTCACAGCATTACGCTTTACAGCCGCAAATTATGGATGGTTTTGATGAAAATATGGGTTGATGCCGATGCCTGCCCCAATGTAATAAAAGACATTCTGTTCAAAGCTTCCCAGAGAACAGAAATAGAGTTGATCCTGGTGGCGAACCAGTATCTGCGTACACCGTCCTCTTCCCTGATAACCGCCGTTCAGGTGCCCTCAGGGTTTGATGTAGCGGATAGTCATATTGTTCAGCAGTGTGAAGCGGGCGATCTGGTTATTACTGCAGATATCCCCCTGGCCGCTGAAGTGCTGCAGAAAGGTGTCCATGCCCTGAATCCCCGAGGTGAATTTTATGACCAGGAAAATATTCGACATCGCCTGGCCATGAGAAATTTTATGGAAGAAATGAGAAGTACCGGGCAGGTCAGCGGAGGTCCGCCACCTCTGGGGAACAGGGAAAAGATGGATTTTGCCAATGCGCTGGACAGGTTTCTGGCACAGAATAAATAAAACAATAGATTAAAGGGAGGTTGCCGGTGAAGTTCTACAGCTACTTTCGCTCTTCTGCGGCTTTTCGGGTAAGGATTGCTCTGAACCTGAAAGGCCTGACTCCCGGACAGATTCCTGTGAATTTACGGGAGGGGCGGCAGAATGACCCAGCGTATAAAGCTGTAAATCCTGTAGGATTGGTGCCGGCCATTACTGTTGATGATGGTGATTCCCTTGGGCAGTCCCTGGCCATAATTGAATGGCTGGATGAGCAATATCCCGAACCTCCGCTGTTACCGCCAGGCAGCTGGCAGAAAGCACAGGCACGGGCCATGGCCTACACCGTCGCCTGTGATATTCATCCTTTGAATAATCTGAGGGTGCTGGCCCGCCTGCGGGAAACCGCGAATCTCAGGGAGGATGATATTCAGAAGTGGTATCACTACTGGATTCACCAGGGCTTTCAAGCCATTGAGCAGCAGGTGGCAGCTGCCCCATTTTGCATGGGAGAGCAGCTGACTCTGGCGGATCTCTGTCTTATCCCGCAAATAAACAACGCTCGCCGTTTTCATGTGGATTTATCCCCTTATCCAAAACTGACACGTATCTGGGATCATTGTCTGACCCTGGATGCCGTTGTTAAAGCCATGCCTGACCAGCAGCCGGATAGTCCCTGATAAAAATAAAATGGGTGGCTATGGTTCTATGACAATCTATATTTGACCGGAATCTCTGGATTGGAAGCCACTTATGTCCAGTTTGTTATGTGGGTTTCGTGATCTCAAAAAAATGAAATGCCTGTGCCTGATGGGCTTTCTTTTGTTCTCTTTTGGTGTTTTTGGAAAAGGGCATCGCCTGGTAAAAATCTGCCGGGAAGGGAATATGGACGCGCTGAAAAAACATTTTTCTGCCCATGAGGGAGATGCCCTGTGGGATTCACTCACCGCTTATAGCAGTATTCATGTTTTCATGAAGGTGGAAAAGTACAAGACAAGCGGCTCCTTCAACTGCCTTATGCTTGCGGCTGCTGGTGGGCATCGTGAAGCAGTCATATTTCTTAAGGAGCAGGGAGCGGATCTTCAGAAAACAAACCTGGCCGGTATTAATGCTCTCCATCTTGCGGCCATGGAGGGACATCTGGAAATGGTGAAATACCTTCACGGTGAGGGGATCAACATCAATGCCAGAACGATCAGGGGAACCTCTGCCCTGATGTTGGCACTTGCCTGGAAGCATAAGAATGTAGCTGATTTCCTTATTGAAAAAGGGGCAGAGCTTAATGGCGTCTCTGAGAAGTATGGAACCCTTTTGCACCAGGCAGCGTCCTCTGGCTTCACTGATATTGTTGATGATCTTGTGAAGAAGGGGGCTATTGTCAATATCGGAAATAAAACGAATGCTACCCCTCTTCATCTGGCCGCATCCCATAACCACGGGGATACCGTCAGAAAGCTTTTGGAGCATGGTGCGGATATAGACGCAAGAAACGCCGAAGGGTTGACTCCGCTGATGATTGCTTCCAGAAAAGGGAATCTGGATATTGTCAAAGTATTAAAAGAAAAAAACGCCAACATTTCGTTGACAACACCTGATCATGAAACAGCGCTGATTTTGGCGTGCTTGAGAACGCATACAGGTGTTGTAAAAGAATTGTTAAAAGATGCCCCTCAGGAACTTTTGGGTAATCTTGGCTTAGACAGGGCTCTGGAAATAGCGACCGTGAGAAAAGATGGTGAGTTGATAAAAACCCTTGTTCAAGCAGGAGCGGATGTAAACAAACCGGATAAGCGTGGTTATCAACCTTTGCAAAGGGCTGCAAGCAGGGGACATCTTGACACGGTTAAAGCGCTGGTTGAGCTTAATGCCGAATTAAATGGGCAGCAATACCCAAGCCCGGTTTACTGGGCAGTCTGGGCCGGACATGTTGATGTTGTAGAATTTCTGCTGTCTAAAGGGGCTTTGGCAGAGCCAGGTAACGAAAAGAGCGGGGGCACGCCTCTCCATAGAGCGGTAAAAACCATTTACCCTAAACGGGCTGGAAGCGTTCAGACCGACACCCAGCTGGCTGAGTTACTGATTAAGCACGGAGCCGATATCAATCGATATGATCCAGATACAGGAAAAACCCCTGTCCATATAGCGGCGTCAATGGGTAAATATGACCTTGTAGAAAAGCTGCTTGAGTTGGGTGCGAATCCTGAAATTTCCCAGAAAAATGCGTGGTTTTTTAAAACCCCCCTTGAAAGCGCAATGTTGCGCATGCACGGGAGAACAACAGGTGCCTTGCTTCATCACTCAACATCAAAACTATCCGGAAGACTCACCAACCCTGCTGATTTGATGACTAGTCTGATGGCCTTAATGGTTGAGATGAAAATCACGACTCGTGAACCAGGCCCAAGGAGGAGTAAAGCCCAGAGCCAGGTTCATCCAGGTGATTTGGAAATGAAAAATGTTCCTCCCCACGTGCTGGCACCAGCTACCAAAATATAATAAACAGTTTACTCCTGATGCTTGTTTTTCAAGCGGACGTAGTTATCAGCGGAATAGCGGAAAAAGTCTCGCTCTTTGTCGGTTAATGGGCGGGATTTTTTCGCAGGATTGCCCTTATAGAGATAACCACTCTCCAGAGTCATACGCGGAGGTACCATAGCTCCGGCCGCAACCAGTACTTCAGACTCAATCACCGCGCCATCCAGTACAATAGCGCCAATGCCAATGAGTACCCGGTCATGGACTGTACAGCCATGTAGGCAGGCGTTATGACCAATGGTGACATCATTGCCAATATGCAAAGGCCAGCCATCGGGATTGTAAGGACTGGCATGGGTAATATGAAGAACCGCGCCATCCTGGACGCTGGTACGTTCGCCAATACGGATTTTGTGCATATCGCCACGGATAACAGCGCAGGGCCACACAGAACTCTCTTCTCCGATGGCCACATTACCCAGAACCACGGCTGACGCATCAACAAAAACACTGCTGTGAATATCAGGGGTTTTCCCCTGGTAGCTACGTACTGACATGACACCCTCGTGCGTTATTCTAAAAACTAGAGGCTACCACAAGTCACCTCTTAAGATGCCGGGCATTAAACCTTGAAATGCGCTCTTGAAATGAACTGGAGTTGCCTCCATTGAAGTCGATAATAAGCCGACAAAACTGAAGGGTGTCGAACAATGAGCAATCCTCTGCTGGACCAGAATACACTGCCTCCGTTTTCCCGGATCAAAGCGGAACATGTCGGCCCTGCCATCGATGAATTACTGAAAGCCTCCAAAGACGGTATTAAAGGATTACTGTCCGAAGGAAAGACCTACACCTGGGCCAACCTTCAGGAATCGATGGATGATCTGGATGATCGCCTGAGTCAGGCCTGGTCCCCGGTCTCCCATATGAACGCAGTGGTCAACAATGATGAACTGCGGGATGCCTACAACGGCTGTCTGCCCAAACTGTCGGAATTTTCCTCCTGGGTTGGCCAGAACAAAGGGTTGTTTGAAGCTTATAAACAGATTTCTGAAAGCGATGAATTCAAAACCCTGAACGAAGCTCAGTGCAAGGTGATTGAAAATGCTCTGCGGGACTTCCATCTTGCGGGTGTAGATCTGCCGGAAGAAAAGCAGAAACGCTTTGTGGAGCTGAGCATGAAGCTTTCTGAGCTGACCAGCAGTTTCTCTGACAGTGTGCTGGATGCCACCATGGCCTGGACCAAGCTGGTCACTGACGAAGCCGAGCTGAAAGGACTGCCGGAAAGCGCCCTGGCTGGCGCAAAGCAATTGGCTGAAAGCAAGGGCCATGAGGAAGGCTGGCTGCTGAACCTGGATTTCCCCTGCTACTTCCCGGTTATGACCTACTGCGAAAATCGTGCTCTGCGGGAAGAGATGTACACCGCTTATGTGACCCGTGCTTCTGAGCAAGGCCCCAACGCCGGTGAGTTTGATAACAGCGAAGCCATGAAAGAGATTATGGCGGCCAGAGCCGAGCTGGCTTCCCTGCTGGACTTCGATACTTATGCGGATTACTCCCTCGCCACCAAGATGGCCACATCTCCGGTAGAGGTTCTGAGCTTCCTGGAAGACCTGGCCGCACGCAGTAAGCCCCAGGCTGAGAAAGAGCTGGCTGGACTGAAAGCCTATGCCAAGGAAGAGTTTGGCGCGGAAGAACTGTCCGCCTGGGACTACGGCTTTTATGGGGAGAAGCTGCGTCAGCAGCGCTATTCCATCAGCCAGGAAGAACTGCGTCCCTGGTTCCCGGCCAACAAGGTGATTGATGGTATGTTTGCCACGGTTGGCCGTCTGTACGGCATTACCTTTAAAACCTGCGAAGGTATTGATACCTGGCATAACGATGTTCAGTTCTTTGATATATGCCATGGCGATGAGGTGATCGGGCGTTTCTATCTGGATTTATATGCCCGTGAGCATAAGCGTGGCGGTGCCTGGATGGCGGATTGTCACAGTCGTCGCAAGATTGATGATTCTGTGCAGACGCCGGTCGCTTTTCTGACCTGCAATTTCACTCCCCCCGTTGGTGATAAGCCTGCCCTGCTAACCCACGATGAAGTGGTTACCATGTTCCATGAGTTTGGTCATGGCCTGCACCATATGTTGACCAAAGTTGATTGCTCCGGTGTGTCCGGTATCAGTGGTGTGCCCTGGGATGCGGTTGAACTGCCCAGCCAGTTTATGGAGAACTGGTGCTGGGAGAAGGAAGCCCTGGCTTTAATCTCCGGGCATTTTGAAACCGGTGAACCCCTGCCGGAAGAAAAGCTGGAAAAGATGCTGGCGGCCAAGAACTTTCAGTCCGCCATGATGCTGGTGCGGCAGCTGGAGTTTGCCCTGTTTGATTTCAGGCTCCATCACGGCTGGAAAGAAAGCACAGATATTCAAACTGTGCTGGATGACGTGCGCAGCCAGGTGTCTGTGGTGATTCCTCCTGCCTTTAACCGCTTCCAGAACAGCTTTTCCCATATCTTTGCCGGTGGTTATGCGGCGGGTTATTACAGCTATCTGTGGGCGGAAGTGCTGTCTGCGGATGCATTCTCCAAATTTGAGGAAGACGGTATTTTCAACCGTGAAACTGGCGAGTCATTCCTCAATGAGGTACTGGAACGGGGTGGTTCCCGTGAGCCAATGGATATGTTTGTCGCTTTTCGTGGCCGTAAGCCGGAAATTGATGCACTCTTACGCCACAAAGGCATAAATGGGTGAATCAATGAAAAAGCGTTTTATTGCCGGTGCAGTTTGCCCGAAGTGTGCCGCAATGGACCGGCTGGTTATGTTTAAAGACCATGGTGTCACCATCCGTGAATGTGTTGAGTGTGGGTTCAGCGATCATCAGGTTGCAGAAGATGCATCTGAAGAGCTGGTCACACGGGTAAATCAGGTTCCGTCACTAGAACCTGAAGCTGTTGACGCGAATGATGATATTCAACCGATAAAAATCCTTCACTGATGTTATGAGAGGCTCTTGTTATGAAGAGTCTCTGTCTGTAAGCGTTCCTGCCAATATCGACTAATCTCCTTTTGCCTGGAAGGAGATTGGTCACGATGCATTACACTATCCGCACTGGATATTTTTTTCTCGGATTACCGCTGCTTTGCTGGAGTTTATCCACGCCAGCTATGAATGGTGGTGGCAACGCCTCTAAACCATCTACAGGTACAATCGCGCTCCCGGAAGTTATAGCGCCTGCCGGTAATCAGTATGGCTCACCCCCTCCGACTCCAGGTGATGAAGTTGTTGTTCTGGAAGATCAGTGCAGCACTGCAAAACAGGAGGGGCGGAAAGAATCTCCGAAGATTGTTATCAAAGGGGGAAAAGAATCAGCGCCTCATAAGACGGATGCTGATGAAGAAAAAGCTCTGATTGAAATTTTGGTGGGAGATAGTTCTCCTTCGTCATTTTCCTCAAGTGAGTCTGGCGAAGAAGTACAACCGGTAGATGCTGCTGGTGTGGAAGTTCCTTCAGAGCAACACGCTGACTTTAAGGAATATGTTGTTAGGGAAGATGTGGGTAGTGCGGGAACGCCTCCTCCAGGTCTATACACCCGTTTTTGGGACTATGTTAAGGATCAGTTGATACCAGCCGGGAGTGATAGCTTCTCAGTTTCCGTTCCATGGGATATGGAGTGCAGCTGCGAGGTAACTGTATTTGCCTGGGATGCCGATGAGCAGGTTTTTTCCGCAGAACAGATTCTTAGCGATAATGCCCATGTGATTTACCAGCGTGACAGGAATGAGGTCACAATAGAGTTGAAAAATCTAAATCAAGCCGGCATGAACGCTATCCTGCGGGTGGAAATTGCTGAAAAGCCTGATAAATATCAGCCCCGGCGTTTCAAATCTTTCCATGTCCTGAGAATGGAGTCGGACATTATTAAGGAGCTTTCACTTTACACTCTGAATATAGGTACCGATGGGGAGAAAAAAGACTTTACTGCTCGGGTGAATACACATCTGTCCCACATAATGTCCAGGGCGATAAGCCACAAGCCTGGTAATGTCATGGTTGTAGTGACAGACCCAAAGAATTATTACCTGCCTATCATGTTGCCGGATGGCGTTATTAGCCTGTCATTGTCTGATATTAAGGATGGGAGTCCTTTTGAAGATCTTCTGGAAGAGCTGAAACAAGCAGACAAAGCAACCGCTGCGCAGGATTTTGAGAAAGATCTGACAATGTTAAAAAGCCGGTCATCGGAAGGCTATGTGGAGAGTGCGCAATATATCCCGGTTTCTGCTGATGCCCCCCTGGGAAACCCACAGGCAAGTCATGATGTTTTATTGGATGTTAATGAGTTACATGCAGATGTTGGAAAAATGAATGCCCGTATGTCTGCGCCTTACTATCTTCAGGTGCATTCATGGACAGATGAGAATGGGTTTGGAGAAGCTTCCAGAGTGGTGTCGTTGTTTCCCTATGCAACAAATCGGGCTCAAATGGGTAGCAGAATAGCTGCGCCTGGTTTCTCTTTATTGCGGTATATACCGATTTCACACTTCCCTTCGGATTCAAAAGGATTTTATAAACTGGTCTGGGTTAATGATAAAAACAAGGTGGTCAGAAAAAATAATGTGTTGATGCTGAACCATGAATCCCTGAGAGGTAAAGAAATTGCCCTTGTTGATATGGATAGCTTTTTTGCCTCATCGTCGCGGTCAAATGATTTTGGTCACTGGCTAAATACGTTGCATGAAAAAATACCTGAAGAAGATATAACTGTTTTTGTGGGTGGAACTCCTGAGAAAGGGGAAAAAATAAGAGATGTCTTTAAATCAGGAATCGTTCTCCATGTGACAAAAGGTGAAGGGCGTTATGACAAGTTGAGTATTGAATGCTGGCAGTATGTCGGAAATAAAAAGGTCTATGCCTTTACCCAGAAAAGTGCGGTAGAAAGAAAGCTTAACCTGAAAAATCTCCCGGTAGAACAGGTTGGAATTGAAAGAAAAAGGGGAGTTCCTCAGACAAGAGGGAAATATTTAAGGCTCTCAACGAGGTCGTGGTAAGTGTAGTTGTCAGAGTTGGAGATGAGTCGGAGCTGTGAGGGTCAGAGGCAATTATCTTCCCGGCCCATAAGTCTTATATAGCTGACTGGTCAGGATGTTTCGGGGGTCCCATATCTTTTTGGTTTCAATAAGAGCGCGAAACTCAGGATAACTTCTGTAAAACTGATCCCTGCGAGCGTAAAGGGCGTAAGGTAGATAATACCGACCGTTCAGGTCGAGAACCTGATCTATCAGTTCCTGGGTAGCTTTAGCCATATTTCTGTCCGCTTCCCTGGTATCAGTATGGTTAATAAACAGCACTACGGCAAAACGGTCTTCCGGGGCGTAGGGAATCAGGGTATCTCTGTCGGCATTGACCCAGCGAATTGTGGCGTTAAGCAGAGTGAAGGTCTTGTGGGCAGCAACCCACCGCCTGAGAGTGGCAACAAACCTTTCAAGGTTCGCTGGCGGAATAAAGTACTCCTGAAGAATATCTTTTGAGCCTGCGACCTTATTGCTCAGGATGGATAGGCTTTCCCCCATAACCTGATTGCGGGACATACGCCCCTCCCGCTCAAAAAGGTAATACTCAAAGGTTGTCCGGGCAACCCTGGCGATCCAGCTGGATTTAAGAAGATTGATCAGGCTGGCATCTGCAATGGCCGGTTTGGGCAATTGGTTAGCTGGAGGAGCCAGTTCACCGGTATTCCAGTAGCTCACTGCAACAACATTGTAAAAACGATACAGAGGGTTGATAGAGAGTCGAGCGGAATGCAGAGACAGGTTTTTATTGTTTCTTAATCCATCAAGAAAATATCTTTTATAATTCTCCGTGGGTATAAGCCGGGTACGTTTCTGCAGCATATTGTCCGGAACAATCTTCAGGGTGACTTCAGTAATAATGCCAATCAGGCCATAACCTCCAAGAACCGCACGGAACAGGTCTGGGTTTTTCGTTCGGCTGGCATGAACATACTGCCCGCTTGTGAGCAGAACCCGCAGGGATTCCACCGATTGTGCCACCGGGTTCCAGTGAACATCCTGGCCATGGGCATTTACCGCGAGGGAGCCACCTATGGAGAAATCGTTATAAGACTGCATAGCGGAAACCGCCAGCCTATAGGGGGCGAGGTGCTGCTGCAGCCGTTTCCAGGTCATACCTGTTTGAACCGTGACCAGCTTTTTTTCGATATCCAGGGTGACCAGTTGATTCATTTCCCCAGTAGAAATCTGAATGGAATTGTCCGCACAGGTTTGATTTCCCTGGCTGTAACCAGCTCCTAACAGGCTGATATTCATATGGTTTTTTCGGGCATGTTCGAGAAGACGCTCAAGCTCGTAGGGGTGGTCCGGGGATACGGTTCTGGCTGGAGTGCAGGCCTCTGATCCGGCGCAGAGAAATACCAGAAAAAGAGCTGTCAAAGCGCTTTGCTGGTAACGGAGCGGGAATCGGGACATGGGAGATTCTCCTGTCGTGACTCTTAGACAGTGTACTTTCCTCAAAGGTTCAACCGTTATGGAGCCTGTCCACTTTGTCACCGGATAGTGTAGAAAAACCATGAAACCTGTTTGCTTTTGTGTGCTCTTGTTGTTTAATGAGGGGGCAGTAAAAGACTCAGTGACATAGTTGTAACCAGATTGCGAGAAGCAGGAACTCCTGTGAAGTGTTTGGTACAGGCATTGTCAGCCTCCTTCCGATACGATTTAAGGCAGGGGAGTGACTGGGCTAATAAATCGTTTTCGTCGTGTACTACTGGTTTGGTGTAAATGCTGGTGCTGGTTAGTATGAATTAGTACGAAAGTTGTCTGTTTGATGTTTCGCCTCAAAAGTTAAGGGTGACCTTAAAGTTTCGTGATCTCGAAATTTGCGGTGCCCGGTCTGTTTCCAGTGCATTTTTTTCCTGTGGATTCATGCTCTATCACATGCTCTAAAGAGTGCTGATAAAGAGTATTGAACCGAATTCTTCTCTCTGAACTATGCGAATTATTCCGGGTTTGGCTACCTTTTGTGGCGGATACCGGGCAATAACAAGATAAGCACTGTCCAACGTATGCCATATGCCTGGGGGAAGCGCCCCGGAATGTTGCGATAGAGCTACCGTCAGAGGATGAATAGGGAATGAGGCTGCAAGCGCGAAGACTTGTTTCGCTTCTGACCGGTCTGTTGATTTCCCCAGCCCTGTGGGCGGAGTGGGCGATTAATATGCCGGTAGGGGTTACTGATCTCAGCCGCTCCATTTATGACCTGCATATGACCATATTCTGGATCACCGTCGTTATTGGTGTTCTGGTATTTGGCATTATGTTCTGGTCGGTAATTTTTCACCGTAAATCACGGGGAGCCAAAGCCTCAGAATTTCATGAAAGCACGCTGATTGAGATTCTCTGGACCAGTATTCCTTTCGCTATTCTGGTTATTATGGCGATTCCGGCCACAAAAACTCTGGTGGAAGTCTATAACACCGAGGAAGCGGATATAGATATCAAGGTGACCGGTTATCAGTGGAAGTGGCAGTACGAATACCTGGGTGAGAGCGTCAGCTTCTTCAGTAATCTTTCTACGCCCAGGGAAGAGATCAACAATGCCCGCCCCAAGAACGCAAATTATCTTCTGGAAGTTGATGAGCCTCTGGTTGTTCCCACAGGTAAGAAAATCCGCTTTCTGATTACAGGGGCAGATGTTATCCACTCCTGGTGGGTACCTGAGCTGGCGGTCAAGAAAGACGCCATTCCCGGCTTTATTAACGAATCCTGGGCAAAAATTAATAAACCCGGCATCTACCGTGGCCAGTGTGCTGAACTGTGCGGTAAGGACCATGGCTTTATGCCCATCGTGGTGGATGCCCGTCCCATGGATGAATACCAGGAGTGGCTGGCAGAAAAACGCGCAGAAGCTGAAAAGATCAAAGAGCTGACCCAGAAGAACTGGACCATGAAGGAGCTGATGACCCGTGGCGAGGAGGTTTATAACAAGGTTTGCGCAGCCTGTCACCAGCCCAACGGTAAGGGACTTCCGCCTATGTTCCCGGCCCTGAAAGGCACGCCTATAGCGGTGAAGAAAGAGATGATCGCTGATCATATCTTCGTGCTTCTCCACGGTGTAAAAGGAACGGCCATGCAGGCGTTCAAGGACCAGCTGAATGAAGTGGATATGGCAGCGGTTATCACTTACGAACGAAATGCCTGGGGTAACAACACCGGGGAGATGGTAACCCCGAAAGATATTCTCGATTTCAAAAAGACCGGTGAGTACAAAGGAAAAACCGGCCAGGTTCCTGTGGGAGGTATCAAATGAGTGATCATCACGGGCCAGCCAAGGGTTTTATGCGCTGGGTGCTGACAACCAACCACAAGGACATTGGTTCAATGTACCTGTGGTTCAGTTTTGCCATGTTCCTGCTGGGTGGTTCCATGGCCATGGTGATCCGGGCGGAGCTGTTCCAGCCCGGACTGCAGATCGTGGAGCCCGAGTTCTTTAATCAGATGACCACCATGCATGGTCTGATCATGGTGTTCGGTGCGGTTATGCCGGCGTTTGTCGGTTTGGCGAACTGGATGATTCCCATGATGATCGGGGCACCGGATATGGCTCTGCCCCGAATGAATAACTGGAGTTTCTGGATTCTGCCTTTCGCGTTTACCCTTATGGCAAGCACGCTGTTTATGGAAGGCGGTGGCCCGAACTTCGGCTGGACCTTCTATGCCCCGCTGTCCACGGACTATGCTCCCCCATCAACCACGTTCTTCATTTTTGCCATCCATATGATGGGGATTTCCTCCATCATGGGTGCCATTAATGTGATTGCTACCATCCTGAACCTGCGGGCTCCGGGCATGACCCTGATGAAAATGCCCCTCTTCGTATGGACCTGGCTGATTACCGCTTACCTTTTGATCGCGGTTATGCCGGTACTGGCGGGTGTTGTTACGATGATGCTGATGGATATCCACTTTGGAACCGCGTTCTTTAACGCTGGTGGTGGCGGTGACCCTGTGTTGTTCCAGCATGTGTTCTGGTTCTTTGGGCATCCGGAAGTGTACATCATGATTCTGCCGGCCTTCGGGATTGTCTCCGCGATTATTCCGACCTTTTCCCGCAAACCCCTGTTTGGTTACACGTCCATGGTTTACGCGGTGGCAAGTATCGCTTTCCTGTCGTTTATTGTCTGGGCGCACCATATGTTTACCGTAGGGCTGCCGCTGGTAGGCGAGGTATTCTTTATGTACGCCACTATGTTGATTGCAGTACCAACTGGGGTGAAGGTGTTTAATTGGGTGGCCACCATGTTTAAGGGTTCCCTGACCTTTGAAACGCCCATGCTGTTTTCAGTGGCCTTTGTGGTGCTGTTTAGCATCGGTGGTTTCTCGGGATTGATGCTCTCCATTGCGCCAGCAGACTTCCAGTATCACGACACCTATTTTGTAGTGGCTCATTTCCACTATGTGCTGGTGCCCGGCGCGATTTTTGCAATCTTTGCCGGCGCTTATTACTGGCTGCCCAAGTGGACTGGTCATATGTACGACACGGCCTTGTCCAAGGTGCACTTCTGGCTGTCGTTTATCGGCATGAACCTGACTTTCTTCCCCATGCACTTTGTTGGTCTGGCGGGCATGCCCCGACGGATTCCCGACTACAACATGCAGTTTGCTGACTTCAATATGATCTCCAGCGTTGGTGGTTTCCTGTTTGGTATTACCCAGCTGCTGTTTCTGTTTATCGTGATCAAGTGCGTGAAAGGTGGAGAAAAGGCAGAAGCCAGGCCCTGGGAAGGAGCCCATGGTCTGGAGTGGATGGTGCCCTCACCGGCCCCCTACCATACATTTACGACACCTCCGGAAGTGAAGTAACAGACGTGAAAAGGAGCAGGTACTGATGGTGTTAAATCCGGCCCAGAAGACAATTGTAAAAGCGGTTTTTACTGCGATAGGAATGTTTGCGTTTGTCTTTCTGGTGATGGTTCCGTTGTACAACGTGCTCTGTCAGGTGACGGGTCTGAACGGCAAGACAGACCCCAACCCTTACAAGTCAGTGCCGGCGGCAGTGGACACCTCACGGACGATTACCGTGCAGTTTCTGGCGACAAATAACAAAGGCATGATCTGGGATTTCAAGCCCAGCACCCATCAGGTGAAGATTCATCCCGGCGAAGTGGGTTCTCTGACTTTCTACGTTAAGAACCCTACCGGGAAGAATATGGTGGGCCAGGCGATTCCTAGCGTAACGCCTTTTGAAGCGACGGATTATCTGCACAAAACCGAGTGTTTCTGTTTTACCTCCCAGCCCCTGGACGGCCATGAGGAAAAACTGATGCCGTTGAAGATTATTGTGGATCAGGATCTGCCTAAGCATATCAACAAGCTGACCCTGTCCTACACGCTGTTTGATATTACTGAGATGAATAAAAACAAGAGGACTGCCGGGCTGTAAGTCCCCTGCTCTGTCAGGAAAAGCAAAAGCTATGTCGAGGGAAAATCATGTCGAGTGAAAACACGACGAGTGAAGGTACCTATTACGTACCAGCCCAGAGTAAATGGCCGATAGTGGCCTCTGTCGGGTTGTTCCTCACCCTGGTTGGCGCCGGGATGATGATGAACGCCATGACCGCCAAATCCAACGACCCCACCGGGCATTATGTGTTCTTTGCCGGTGCCCTGGTGATGGCTTATATGCTGTTTGGCTGGTTCGGGGATGTTATCCATGAATCACGGAGTGGTTTGTACAGCCCGCAGATGGATCGTAGTTTCCGTTGGGGAATGGGCTGGTTTATTTTCTCTGAGGTAATGTTCTTCTCGGCCTTCTTCGGAGCGCTGTTCTTTGTCCGTTACCTTGCGGTGCCCTGGCTGGGCGGTGAAGGGGATAAAGGGGTTACCGAAATACTCTGGCCCAACTTCACTGCTGAATGGCCACTGATGAATAATCCTGACCCGGAACGGTTTAAAGGCCCGACGGGTACGGTTGACCCCTGGACTCTGCCCCTGATGAATACTCTGTTGCTGGTAACGTCCAGTATCACTTGTACCAAGGCTCATCATTGTCTGCGAGATGATAATCGTGGCGGAACCAAAATCTGGCTGGGACTAACCCTGATTCTGGGTTTCGTTTTCCTGTTTGTGCAGGGGTATGAATATCACCACGCTTACACCGATCTTGGTTTGACCCTGAACTCCGGCATTTACGGTTCAACATTCTTTATGTTGACCGGTTTCCACGGTGCTCACGTAACCCTGGGGGCGATTATGCTGACGATCATGTTTATCCGGATAGTGAAAGGCCACTTTACGCCAGCAAACCACTTCGGCTTTGAGGCTGCTTCCTGGTACTGGCACTTCGTAGATGTGGTCTGGATCGGACTGTTCCTGTTTGTCTATATTCTGTGACAGCTCTCTGAAAGCTCTTTGAGAAGAGCTCTTTGAAAAGGGTGCTGTGCCCTCTGGTTTTATAACCAGGGGGCTGAGATATCCAGTTGTCCGGAGAGTTTTCCGTAGAGTACGAGAGCGAGGATAAGCCCGGCCATGATAACGCGGCCAGTGAGAGACCAGACCAGTCGGGGAGAACCGCTGCGGTCTTTCATCAGTCCGATAAATGCGTTTACCAGACTGGCGATCATGCCAATCAACAAAACGACAATGGCGATTTTTATCCACATGCTTCTGCGATCCTTTTTTAAGGTCAGCTTACCCCGGCTGAGAATAATAATAAAAGCCTGAACGGATAAAGTGATGTATCAAATCCGAATCGTATTACTGGTCAGCGCCCTTCTACCCGTTCTTGTGGGGTTAGGTCTCTGGCAGCTTCAGCGCTATCACTCCAAGCTGGCCATGGAAGAGCAGTATAACGCCCGGCAAAAGGGAAAGTTTGTTATTGAAGATCTGAAAGGCCGGAAAGATCCCCTCTATTTCCATGTCACAGCTACAGGCACCTTTGATAACGACACAAGTTTCCTGCTGGATAACCGTACCCTGAACGGTCGTATTGGCTTTCATATATTAACCCCTTTAAACACCCGGCAGGGCGACACTGTTCTGATAGACCGGGGCTGGTTTCCCGGTAGTGCAGACCGCAGTGTACTTCCTGATGTTCCTTTGATTACCGGTCCGGTGACTGTTACAGGTCTAAGCTGGCAGCCTGCCGGAGAGGCTTTTCTGCTGGCGGAAGATAACTGGTCTGACACATGGCCCAAACTGATACAGGCCATAGATATGACCCGTATTACCGAGATTCTGGGTACCGGACTGCAACCCTGGCTGCTGGTGTTGGACAGTGACCAGCCCGGAGCCCTGCAAAGAAATTTTCATCTTACCAATATGCCCGCGATACGCCATTTCGGTTACGCCGTGCAGTGGTTTGCCATGGCTGTGGCTCTGGTGCTGTTAGGGGGCTGGGCGCTGATCAAAGAGCGAAAAACCATCAAGAACAACTCTGTTAATAACAACAAGAAAACCATGCAACAGGATAGGCTGAAATGATGAGCCAGGATGTCGCCTCCGGGGCTGAGATAGGACGTGGAAGTAAGCTGGAACTGGTGTTTCTGCTGTTGATTCCTTTTGGAAGTATGGCGCTGGCCGCCTGGATGTATTTCGGGGGCATGCTGTTACCGGAAGGCCGCAGTCATCAGGGCAATTTACTGTGGCCTCCGGCCAGCCTTGCAGACCAGAACTGGCAGCAAAATGGTTCTGCCTTTAACGAAGAAAGCCTGGGTGGTGACTGGGGGATTGTTATTGTAACTGGCGCTGAGTGTAGCAAGGTGTGTCAGGAGGCTCTCTATAAAACCCGGCAGGCCCATGTGGCCCTTGGCAAAAATATGCACCGCTTTGGTCGGTATATGGTTTCCCCGGTTGTTCCCACAGAAGCAACCACAGAATTTCTTGCGGTAGAGCATGAAGGGTTAAAGACAGTTGTCGGAGATATGCCTGATCTGGATTACACGACAGAAGAGCCTGTAAGGGTTTTTCTGATAGATCCTTTGGGCAACATCATGCTCTGGTATGGGAAAGACCATACCGGCAAGCAGATGATCAAGGATATGGAAAAACTGCTGAAATCCAGCCGGATAGGATAAGGATGTTCTATGACCAGTAGTATGAATACAGGCCCAAAACCCGGTTTTACCCTTGCGGTTATCGCGGTTCTTCTGGCGGTTATTGTGGTTGGCCTGGGGGCTTATACCCGTCTGGTTCACGCTGGCCTTGGCTGCCCGGACTGGCCCGGGTGTTATGGCTTTCTGACGGTACCGGAATCCGTAGAAGAGATTCAGCAGGCGGAGGATTTGTTCCCGGAAGCGCCGGTTGAAGCGGAAAAAGGCTGGGCGGAAATGATTCACCGTTATGTAGCCGGTACACTGCTTCTGCTTGTTCTTGGATTGGCTGTAAGCGCGGTACGTAACCGTCACCGTGAAGGTCAGCCGTTGAAACTGCCGTTGTTTATTCTGGGGCTGATTATTCTTCAGGCCGCATTTGGAATGTGGACGGTAACCCTCAAGCTCTGGCCCCAGGTCGTGACCGCTCACCTGCTTGGTGGTTTCGCAACACTATCGCTGCTTACGCTATTGGCTGTGCGTCTGTCCGGGCACAGTATGGCTGCCAGGCAAACGACATTGGTTATGTTCAAACCCCAAAATCTGGCTATGGCGGCTCTGCTGGTGGTGATTGCCCAGATCATTTTAGGTGGCTGGGTCAGCTCGAACTATGCCGCCCTCGCCTGCCCGGATCTACCCACCTGTCAGGGACAATACTGGCCCAATACTGATTTCTCCGAAGGTTTTGATATCAACCAGTCCATCGGCCCCAACTATCTTGGCGGACAGATGGAGAGCGATGCCCGTACAGCCATTCATATGGCTCATCGTATTGGTGCGCTGATAACTGTTCTGGTGGTTGGCCTGTTG
This sequence comes from Parendozoicomonas sp. 209JJ7-1, assembly GCF_058147085.1. Lineage (NCBI taxonomy): Bacteria > Pseudomonadati > Pseudomonadota > Gammaproteobacteria > Oceanospirillales > Endozoicomonadaceae > Parendozoicomonas > Parendozoicomonas sp. 209JJ7-1. The sequence continues at coordinate 159,791 of NZ_JBYVJU010000002.1, forward strand.
GCTATGAGTGGCTTAATTAAAGATCAGACAGGAACCCGTGGCCTTTATGGTTTTATGCTGGCAGCACTGGTTCTGCAGATTGGCCTTGGCCTTAGCAATATTATTTTCTATTTGCCTCTTTCTGTTGCTGTTGCCCACAACCTTGGGGGGGCATTGTTATTGGTTTCATTGGTAATACTCAATTATCGGTTGCGTGATTCATTGCCAAAGCTCCTTGGGACTACAAGGCAACTGACCGAATAAAAAGGACTATAAAGGTGGTGATGTTATGACCAATCAGGAAAGCACTGTGAATAATACGGCTGTGGCGTCCCAGCCAGCGGGTTGGCGGGATTATCTGGAGCTGTGCAAGCCCCGGGTTGTGGCGCTGATGATTCTGACTGTCGTTATCGGCATGTGTCTGGCGACACCGGGATTTGTACCCCTGGATATACTGCTGTTTGGCAATCTGGGTATTGCTCTGTGCGCGGCATCAGCGGCGGTGATTAACCATGTGATGGATCGTCGTATCGATATGGTGATGGCTCGTACCCATAATCGTCCGGTGGCCACAGGAAAGGTTGGTCCGGTCAGCGCTCTGGTTTTTGCCCTGGTACTTGGTGTGCTGGGTATGGGCATTCTGCTGGGTATGGTAAATGAGTTGACAGCCTGGCTGACCCTTGCATCTCTTCTGGGTTATGCCGTTGTCTACACTCTGTTCCTTAAGCGGGCAACGCCCCAGAATATTGTGATCGGGGGTCTGGCTGGTGCGGCTCCTCCTCTGCTGGGCTGGACGGCTGTGACCGGTGAGTTCCATGGCAATGCACTGCTGCTGGTACTGATTATTTTTGCCTGGACTCCTCCCCATTTCTGGGCGCTGGCCATTCATCGTAAGGAAGAGTACGCCAAGGCGGATATTCCCATGCTGCCGGTGACCCACGGAGAGGCTTATACCAAGCTTCATATCCTGCTTTATACCGTGGTGATGATACTGGTGAGCATTATGCCCTGGATGACGGGCATGAGCGGTGTGATCTACCTTGTCGGCGCCCTGGCACTGGGATTGCGTTTTCTCTATTGGGCGGTAACTTTGATGCGGGAATCCCGCCCCCATGCCGCGATTAAAACCTTCAGATACTCCATTACCTATTTGATGCTGCTGTTCGTTGTACTGCTGGCTGACCACTATATCTACCTGGGATAAAAATGATGCAGAAAGGTGTACGTAATACGGTTGTTGCTCTGGTTCTGGTGGTGCTGGGTGTTGTGGGTTTGACTGTACAGAAATACACAGGCAAACCGGGGCTGGACCGCGAATCCCTGCGTGAAAGTGGTGTCGTTTATTATGAAACACCACGGAGCTTTGTTTTTAATCCGCTGGTGAAACACGACGGTTCTGAATTTACCGCTGAGAATATTAAAGGTTCCTGGACCCTGATGTATTTCGGCTTTACCTTCTGTCCGGATATCTGCCCGGCAACTCTGGCAAACCTGAATCAGGTCATGGTGGAGCTGAACAAGGTTAACCCAAAGGTGGCGGAAAAAATTCAGGTGGTGCTGGTCAGCGTAGACCCGCAACGGGATACACCCGACAAGCTGGCCCAGTACGTTCCGTTTTTTAACAAGGATTTTGTCGGTGTAACGGGTGACTCTGCCAACCTTGGCGCGTTAACCCAACAGCTGAATGTGGCTTTTGCTTTGGTGGGGGATACTTCAGCAGATGATTATCTGGTTGAGCACAGTTCCCAAGTGGTGCTGGTGAATCCAAAAGGTGATTACCAGGGTTTCCTGAGACCTCCGTTTAAACCCCGGGAACTGGCAAGTGCGCTGGTGAAAATAGACAGCTCATTTTGAGCTGTCTGATACAGAGTTATCCAGATCGGGAATAGTCACAGTAATAATCCCCACGGAGCTGCTGGCCGGAACCTTCTCTATTTCCACCTGCTCAGTCGACAATAGCTTTGTGGTTACCGGCTTCTGGGCTGCCGCTACTGCATCAAGAATATATCCCGCTTCCGCAGTATCAGGTTGAATCTCCAGTGCTCTCAGGGCCAGTACCTTGGCCCGATAGTACTTTTTGTCCAGAAATGCCTGCTGACCAAGGGATACCAGTTTTCCCGTAATCTGCTTTAGGTATTGCTCTACACGCGGGTCACCGGGAGAGATCAGGGACAGGCGTTTTACCTTTTCCAGCGCGTTATTCCCGGTCGGTCGGGTCAGGCGGTTTGCGGCAATATCCGCTTCAATGGCAGTGATAACCGGCCCGACTGGTGTAAACCTCTGGCTTTGCTGCTTGGGAGGTGTGGTCTGGCAGCCCCCCAGCACAACCAGAATCATCAGTGGCCATAAAAACGACAAACGTTTCATATTCTGAATGATTATCCCTGATGTCTGTTCTGTTTTCCCGATAACAGCCCGGACAGGCTCAGGGAAAGTATAAAGATAAATGCGCTACAGACTACCACGGAAGGACCTGTTGGCGTATCCCAGGTGATGGAAGCCCACACCCCTCCAAAAACTGCCAGAATACCAAGAAAACTTGCCCCAAAGGCCATCTGTTCCGGGGAACGGGCCAGTCGCTGGGCAGTTGCGGCGGGAATAATCAGCAGCGAAGTGATTAGAAGAACGCCGACAATTTTCATAGCCACAGCAATAACCAGAGCAATCAGCAGCATTAGTAGAAGGCGGACGCGTTTGACCGGTATACCTTCGACTTCGGCCAGTTCTTCATGGACGGTAATAGCCAGAAGCTGGCTCCAGAACTTCCACAGCAGACCAAGAACGAGAATACCGCCGCCGTATATCCAGAACAGGTCAGCGGTATTTACTGCCAGCAGGTCGCCAAACAGGTAGGCCATCATATCAATGCGTACTGAGTCCATCAGGCTGACGGTCACTAGGCCAAGGCTGAGGGAGCTGTGGGCAAGAATGCCAAGGAGTGTGTCGGTGGCCATCATCCGTTTTTGCTGCAGCCAGACCAGCACCAGGGCAAGAATGAGGCAACCGGCAATAACGGCGATATTCACATTAATATTCAGCAAAAGCCCCAGGCCAACCCCCAGCAGGGCTGAGTGTGACAGGGTTTCGCCAAAGTAGGCCATACGACGCCAGACAACAAATGTACCAAGCGGGCCAGCGATAGTGGCAACACCAATACCTGCCAGCAGGGGGAAAAGAAAAAGCTCAATCATGTTTGTGACTTGGTGTTTTGTTGGCTGAATCAGCTTCTGAGGTTTTCATAATATGGCCATCCAGGGTATGACAATGGTCATGGTGGTGGTTGTAGACGGCCAGCGCATCGGATTCCCCACCAAACAGGCGAAGATACGCGGGGTGCTTGCTGACAAGGCTGGGATGGCCGGAACAGCAGATATGGTTGTTCAGGCAGATAACATTATCTGTGGCTGCCATTACCAGGTGCAGGTCATGGGACACCATCAACACACCGCAGCCGGTTTCATCCCGAAGGTCAGCTATCAGCCTGTAGAGTTCCCGCTGGCCGGTGACATCCACCCCCTGAACCGGCTCATCCAGTACCAGAAGTCGGGGCTTCCGCAACAGTGCCCGGGATAGAAGAACCCGCTGCATCTCTCCGCCAGACAGCTTCTGAACCGGGCTTTTAAGAATATGTTCAACGCCGGTTCTGGCAAGGGCAGAGGTTATATCCACTTTACCTGCTCCGGCCAGCCCGAGAAAACGGGCAACCGTCAGGGGCATGGTGGACTCTATCTGCAGCTTCTGGGGCATATAACCAATACGCAGGCCTTTCTGAATTCTGCGGTTACCAGAATCAGGCGACAGCAGGCCCAGAACAATCCTGACCAGTGTCGTTTTACCTGCGCCGTTTGGGCCGATCAGGGTAACAATCTCACCCGGGGTAAGCTCCAGGTTGATGTTTTTCAGAACGGTTCGGTTATGAAAATCAATCTGTACATCATTCAGGGCCAGCAGAGGTTCAACCATGATCCGTTTCCTGCTGGCAGGCCGGGCAGAAGCCGGTCAGTTCGATCAGAGAGTGGTTTGTCTGGAAGCCGGTGTTATTGGCCAGCTGGTGGATTTGCTGAATGCTGTCTTTGCTATCCAGTTCCCGGGTTGTCCGGCACTTCTCGCAGATAAGAAATATGCTCTCATGGGGCTTATCCGGGCAGTTGCAGCCAATATAAGCGTTGAGTGAGGCAATACGGTGAACCAGCCTCTGCTCCTGAAGAAAATCCAGGGCCCGGTACACCGTTGGTGGTGCTGCCGGACGTTCCTGCCCTTTGGAAAGCATGGCCAGGACATCATAAGCGCCTACGGGCTTATGGCTGGCCCAGACCAGCTCCAGAACCTGGCGGCGCAGGGTTGTCAGGCGCTGGCCGTTCTTCTGGCAGATGATTGCAGCCTGTTCCAGGGCACTCTGAATGCAGGCGTTGTGATCGTGGGGCGTGTAGGCCTTGCTGGAAGAGATCACACAAATATCTCGAAAATAAAAAGATATAATATAACAAAAATCGGGGAAGCAGGCGCAAGGGCAATATTTCACCGGGTAACGGCGTGTGTCTGGTCAGTTTCTCTGACCTCATCGTTTGTAATACAGACAGCGGTACTAGATACAGGATGAACAAATACTGCCTCTGATTTTCATACCTATTAAGAATCAGAATCCCGCAAAGGTGCATGGTGTATTTTTCATGGGATATAGGGAGTCAGGCATGGAATCTTCAGCAAGCGGACCGGTATCAGCAAATCATCTCAAAGGCACTCGAAGGTTTGAGCCATATCCCGGTTGCAAAAACAAAAGCTGTGGCCGGTGTGAATTTCATAGAAGAGTTGTAAGTCAGGGTTTAAAAGGTGTTACAGGTGTAAATCGCCTTTCTTTATGGCGCCAGGTTCCTGCCCCGCCATCAAAAACTTATGCTCATACTTGTGGAGATATTCATCGCTGGATGGTCGAATTAACACCGTATGAACCTAGTGAGGTAAAACGTGTTTCTGTGATCAAATCACCAGTGCTTAAGCAGAACGCTGAATCATCTCTTGTGAAATTAGAACCGAAAAAAGCAGCTGCCGGCCCAAAGTTAGAAAGTTCGAAAGCTCATTGCAACAACAAATCTCATCGCAACAACCTTGTTGCAATGGTCAATATGCATTGTTTACGGGAAGGTAAAAGCATCCAAACTATAAGTGATGCACAGCTTGAAGGGATTATCAGAAAACTTTCAATCAAAGAGCATGAACTGAAATTTATAAAGTTGATGCGAACTCTTGAAAGGGAGAAAGCCGAGAAGAAACCAAGCGAGATAGAAGAACTGAAAAAAGATGTCAGGCAAGACCGTTTGGAGAAACCGTGCCTTGAGGTGCAAATTACAAAATGTGAGGCAGAGACTGAAAAATACCGGGAAAGTACAGGAAGGCGCGAAAAATGATAAGACCACGGTTTTTAGTAGAGTGGGTTCTGGCCGGCATTCAGTTTACGGTTTGGTAACAGGCAAATTAGTTTTGAAACTCTGTATCCAATCTGTATCCAATCTGCATCCAAGATAAGCAGATAGTTTTTGAGCACTACTGACCTCTCTGATATACCCTGTATTGTGCTTAATTATACGCCTGCGCCATGAGGGTATGCTAATGGCCTGCCTCATATTTCAGCAAGGTCTATGATTGTGTAAGCCAGCACAGAAATGCACAGGAGTTTGATGTTATGAATATCATCAAAAGACTTACCTCTGTCGTGATTTACATTTCCATAGTGAATATCAGTGTCAGCTTTGCTCATGAAGGTATTGATGCGGATACAGATGAAATACCTGAACGGCCATTTGCGTCTGACTGCTTGCCATCTGGTGCTAAATGCGCCTATTCAAACTTGTCTATCATCATCCCGTGTGAGGATCAGTGCTGCTCACACCAATACGATCATTGTTAGCAGGGGCTTTACTTAACGGAGTGTCGGTGTAAGTAAGAATTCTGAAGATGTCGTAGCAGCTGATAGAAAGCAGGCTCCATTCCAATTATGTCTGGCTCGGGGGAGTCTTCTTGCTCCGGTTTGCCTGCTTCAGGCGTCGGGCTTTCTCTCTGCTTGCTTCAAGGTGGGTGATTTTTCTTCTCATCATGGCTTCCTGAGTTGATGAAAGGCGTGCCTGTTGTCCTGTCCAGAGTACATCAGGACTCTCTGTGTCATTGAGAACCTGAAGGTTTCTCTCACGCTGCTCTTTTTCTGAAATGACCCATCCATGATCGGGAAAGCGGGAATTATGGTATTCCCGGAAACGCCGGACATCGTCGACCGTAAAGGTGCTGTCAGGCATGCTTGCCTGATTTTCCATAACGGTAAATAAACTTCTTCTGTCGTTATTGAGCGGCTTGGGAATGAGAGTGAGTTCTTTGTGTTTTGGCTGGTACCTATATCTTTTCAGGACGGTGTGTAGTTGTTTTATATCTTGAATATCTCGCCAGATAGCGTCCCGTTGAACATCGGTTGGTTGGTTTTCCCGTTTTTCTCGGGTTGGCTGACTCCTGTCAAAAACAAGCGTGTGAATACGCTCAGCAGAGAGTGCTGTTTTTCTTGCTCTCTTTTTAGAGATCAGGTTTGCGAGAGTCTGGGCGTTCAGAGAGGGATTTTGCCCGTCGCAGAAAGAACGGATGTTCCTGACTTCCTCATCAAGATGCTCCCACTGCAGATGCAGTGGTACGACCTGATCGGCAGGGCTGTTCAAAAAGAGCCGATGCTGTTTGAGAAGGTGTCTGGCTCTACTGAACTGGCTCTTGATTTGTGCGGAGTCAGGAAAATCCTGACCTGCTTTAAGCTGGTCCAGCTTAATATCCAGCTGGTCAAACTGAATTGCGTCATAATCGTCCCGCTTCCAGCTTATGGCACCTCCTTCCGGGGAAAGGAGAGCGCTATAAAGCATCAGGCGACATTGCCCTTCCTCTTCCACCGTCTGGCAGCTCTGTTCATGGAGGTATTTGTCACACTCTTTATGGAAAGTTGTGCAGGCCGATGTGAAGGCTTTGGGAGCATCAGTTTTGGCTGACGAAGTAAATTCCAGGGTCGCTTCTGTGGCTGATCTCCTGTGGGCTTTCATCTGCTCCTGTGTTGCAGGTGTATTTGCTGGTTGTTGAATGGTATCCGGAATAGATTTTGTAGCGGGTACCTGGGTGACTCTAGCGGCTTTGCCGGAGGCTGGTTCAAGTAGAGGATCTTTATGGTGCTTTTCAGCGTCTGAGCTGGTGTCCAATCCCGTGCTGTAGCTTGTCTGAGCCTCTTCTTCCCCTTGCTCTTCGCCGCTGTCTTCCTGATCTTCTTCGCCTTCCCCTTCAAGCTCATCCTCATCCACAGGAAGGGTACTGGTCTGGCTGGTTTGTGTTGAGAGGGAGTGGGTGACGGATGACAGTTCCATTTCGTCAGGTTGTTCCTGGGGAAGAGACTCATCAGCCAGCGTGATTTCTTCTGCAGTCTGGCCGGGTGCTGAATGCCGGAGCACAGGCCTGTCTGCAGTCTGAAGTTCAGAAGGAACTGACCGGGAACGGGTGATTGTGCGTTTACGCAGGTCTGTGTCAAGGGTGGGAAGCTCACTCAGAAGCTCACTGGATTTGGCCAGCAGGGTTTTGTCTTTGTGCCATTCCCCGGAAGTTGCTACACGAATTCTGCGTATATTGTCACTGCCTGTTTCCAGGTACACCAGATAGCCGTCTTTGGTCTCCAGAACCGGACTATTGATATCCTTTGGAGACTTTTGGGTAAACATTGCAGATCTTGTCTTATAGAACTCTTTAAAATCGCCAAGATCAAATTTGTTGAAAAGAGTATGTGACGGGGTGCGGCTCATATCTGGGTAACCTCATCCATGGTCTTTGTCGATATGGTCTCAGTCATTGATCAGCCTTATCTGTTTAATAAGCGTAGCTTTTGCTGTGTTCTCAAGATGCTTCACGAATCCGGGGTAGTATTTCGATATTGCTTCCGGGCAGGTGTTTCGAACTTCCCGCAGGTAGGTTTCTGTGATGTTTTCTGCGCTTTCCGGTACCAGCTGTATCCAGTCTGCGATCATTTCGCTGTGATACTGCAGTTGCGCCATAAGGAATGGTGATAATTTGCTGCTGCCTGTGTGGAACTGTAACAGTTGTTTGATATCCGCCATTCTTTTCTTCATCAGCAGCATAAAGCCCTGGTTATAAACGTCGTTTAGCTCACGAAGCTGGGTGCTTATAATCTCCGCATGGCAGTCACTCTCTTTCTGCGGAAATTTTATGGACAGAGCCGGAAGATTATACCAGCTCCGCACCCGGTTCATTTTAAAAAGCCGGGTCCGCATCTCGTCTTTATAAACGGATATAAATCGGGCAATCGCAGAATTGCCAAAGAATGGGAAGATATGTCCAAGCAGGCGATGGAGGGGGGCCAGCCAGCTGGTTTTGGTCATGATTAGCTGGTTCTTTTCATTGAGTCCGAGCCATCGGTTTTGGGTCTGTTCAGGGGATATTGGATGCTCCTGGGCTGCCCGGGTCAGGAAGTACTCAATGCGTACGGGGAGGTTTTTTAAATAACCTGCTTCCTGCTGGTTTTCTTTGAGCCGGAGAGGTTGTGGCTTTTGCAGGGGCCTGGATGACAGTTTCGGGTGTGGCGAGGGCTTTTCCTGTATGGGACTCTCTTGCATGGACTGTTCGACAGGTTCTGGCTGGTATCTTCTGGCTCGTACGCTTCGGCTTTTCAGACGTCGGGAAGGCGGGAATTTTCTTCTGTGTCGAACATCTGAAGGGAACTCCTCTTCGGAATCTGAGGAGTCAGGGACATACACCGCTCTTTTTCTTATCTTGTGCTTTCTTATTTTCTTCGTTTTACCAGAGCCCGGATAGGGGACGGCAGGTTGTTCCGTATCTGGCAGAAGATGGCTCAGGGGCTTAACGTCAGGCGTCGGGGCATCTGGTCTGTTTTGTCTCTGGATGCTGCTCAGGATTTCGGCTTTACGCTTAAGCACCCGGGTATCCGGTACTGGCGGGGGAAGGTATTTATCCAGTTCACTAATGCCGGCCTGAACGCTTTTGTTTGAACGTAAGTCGGAAATTTTGCTGACTCGGAGGTGTTCTGTTTTTTCCGGGCCGGAGGCGGTTTCCAGCCATACAACCCGTCCGTCACTGGTTTCCCAGTAAGCACGGTTGTTATGGGAGCGCCGTTGGAACGGGTTACCATTATATTTCTGGTAGGTGATGAAGCTGGACAGACTCATTCTGTCGACCTGCCCGGATGAAGACAGCTTCATGGGTGTTTCTCATCAATATGCCTGAATCACAAGGGACTATCGGCGAAAAGCACCATATTTTGAGCAGGTTAAGACTCTTTGGCGAAGCCCTTTCAAGGAAGAGATAGGCGAGCCGCTGACGCTGTTCTCAGCTTCAGCATATCCCGGAAAAATGCCGGATCCTTGAAGTGGCGGATAACATCATCTTCCGGATGTTCCGAGTCTTCTTCGGGGAATGTGTAGGTAACTATCCGGGATATCCAGAATCGCAGGCAGGCAAGCCGATGTATCAGGGGCCAGGCTTTGTGTTCGCTCTCCGTAAAAGGACGAACCCGGTGATAGGCGTTCAGGAAAGCTTCTGCCAGGGCTGGGTCCAGCTCCAGGGTGCCCTGCTTCAGGCACCAGTCATTGACCGTAACGGCCACATCATAAAGCAGCCATTCTTCGCAGGACTGGAAGAAGTCGATAATACCGGTGACTTTCTCCCCTTCAAACAGCACGTTATCCACAAACAGGTCGGCGTGGATCAGCCCTCTTGGCAAATCCGGAAGGGCGGTGAGGCCTTGCTGAATCTCCTGCCACTGGGTTGCCTGCAGAGCGGCTTCTTCTACAGGAATAAGTGTGGAAAGGCGGTTGACCTGTCGGTCAATCCACTCCATTCCCCGCAGGTTATCCTGGGAAAATGTTGCGGTCTGGCCAGAGACATGGATGTAGGCAAGATGTTCCCCCATGGCTTCGCAGTGCTTGCGGGTCAGGTTTTCCGGTGAGACATGATGGCCAGACATTCGGGCCTGGAGCAGACAGGGTTTACCCTTTAGCTCCCGAAGGGGCTGGTCATCGCGACCATGAACAGGCGCGGGAACAGGCAGGCCAGAGCCGGCAAGCAGCTCCATAAAACGAATGAAAAACGGCAGTCTGTGCTTCGGGACATATTCAAAAATAGTCAGAACAAAGCGTTGGTCACCCCGTTCCGGGTGATGGGTGTTCACGAAGTAATTGGTGTTTTCAATACCCGCTGCAATACCCTTCCAGCTGACCAGTTCTCCCTGATCATAAAGAGACAGAAAACTGCGAAAGTCTTCATCTGAAAGTTGCGTGTACACAGACATTGTTGTTTATCCTGACATTAACTGCTTTGTCGGCTTATAAATAAAAAGGGTGGCAAGTTCCCGCCCTTTTATTTGTCGTTCTTCTGTTTATCAGAACGCTTTATTACCACTCCAGAATTTTCCAGCTGGGAATCAGCATCTGGGGACGGTCGGGATGAATAAAGTTACCTGCTTTATCAACGGCAACGAGATAATAAGGTTTACCGATTTTGGGAATCACCTTGATAGCATAGAGCTGACCATTTGCCCGGTACTCCTGAATAGTACGCTCCTTGCCGGGACGAATCACAATATCCGTACCAGCTGGCAGATCTCGCATGATTTCCGGTTCTTCAATGGGAACCTGGTTTTCGTCAATGGATTGTTCTGCCGGCTTTTCTGTTGCGAGGGCTGGTGACCGGGGCGCGTGCAGAGCGGCCTCGGGAGGTGGCGGCGCATCCGTGTCCGCGACTTGTTTCTGTCCGGTTCCGGCACAACCGGCTATAACCATTGTCAGTAGAGAGACTGAGATGGTTTTTATTGGCGTGTTCATACTTCCTCCCGACGATGACGACATTCCTGTCAAAGATATTTCCCTGCACACAGATTCTCTTTACGCTCCCTGAGTCTCAAAGGCCCCAGTACAGATGGCGCAATATTCGAGCTAGAATAGCCCGAACCGGTTCGTTCCTGTGGTCATTCTAACGCCAAGCGCCGAAAAATAGCGACCGGAACTGAATTCAAAAAATCCAGATTCCCCTGAACAAGGAAGACCATGTCTGATCTCCAGCACAAAGAGCCTCTGGTTCTTGTTGACGGCTCATCTTACCTGTACCGGGCGTACCATGCCCTGCCCCCTCTGACGAATTCAAAAGGCATGCCGACCGGGGCCGTAAAAGGTGTGATCAGCATGCTGAAGCGGCTTCAGGCAGACTACCATGGCAGTACAGTTGTGGTGGTATTTGACGCCAAGGGGAAAACCTTTCGGGATGATATCTACAAGGAGTACAAGGCCAATCGTCCTCCCATGCCTGATGACCTGCGTCCGCAGATAGAGCCTCTCCATAAACTGATTCGCGCCAGCGGTATGCCTTTGTTGGTCATTGAGGGAGTAGAAGCGGATGACGTGATTGGCACTTTGTCGGTTGAGGCTACAAAAGCTGGCCGTAAGACAATCATCTCTACCGGAGATAAAGACCTTGCCCAGCTGGTGAATGAGAATGTGATATTGGTAAACACCATGTCCAATACGCTTATGGATATTCCTGGTGTTATGGACAAGTTTGGTGTTGGCCCTGAGCTGATTATCGACTTCCTTTCACTGATGGGCGACAAGGTGGATAACATTCCCGGTGTCCCCGGCGTGGGTGAGAAAACAGCCTTGGCCCTGCTACAGGGACTGGGTGGCTTGGATGCTATTTATGCCAATCTGGATAAAGTCGCTGAGCTGACTTTCCGTGGTGCCAAAACCATGGGCAAGAAGCTGGAAGCCAATAAGGCGATGGCTTACCTCTCTTACGAGCTGGCAACTATTTGTACAGACCTTGAGCTTGGTTGCACCCTGGATGATCTGGTGCCCGGCGAGTTCAATAAGGAAGAAACCCTGAGCCTTTACCAGGATCTGGAGTTCCGTGGCTGGGTGAAAGAACTGAGCAGTGATTCTTCCCCGGCAGCTGCTTCTGGTGGAGCTGTTGAAGAGCAAAGCAGTGCTGATGTTGATGATGGACCGGCTATTCCCGCTGCGGTTGAAACCAGTTATGAAACTGTTCTGGAGCAGGAAGCCTTTAATAAGTGGCTGGAAAAGCTTCGCAATGCCGAGTTGTTTGCCTTTGATACTGAAACAACCAGCCTGAACTATATGGATGCTGATATTGTCGGTGTCTCTTTTGCTGTGGAAGCCGGCAAAGCGGCTTATGTGCCCTTGGCCCATGATTATCTGGATGCGCCCAGGCAGCTGGATCGTGCCGCCGTTCTGTCAGCACTAAAACCTTTGCTGGAAGACGACAACTGCCGAAAGGTTGGCCAGAACCTGAAATATGATCGCAGCGTACTGCAGCGTTACGATATCGATCTGAAAGGCATCGCCTTCGATACCATGCTGGAGTCTTATGTTTATGATTCCACCGGTACCCGCCATGATATGGACAGCCTGGCGAAGAAGTACCTTGATGTGAACACCATCCATTTTGAGGATATCGCTGGTAAGGGCGCAAAACAGTTGACCTTTAACCAGATTTCCCTGGAGCAAGCCGGGCCTTACGCGGCAGAAGATGCTGATATTACCCTGCGTCTGCACCAGACCCTCTGGCCTGAGCTGGAGAAGCATGAAAAGCTGGTAAACGTCTTTAATACCCTTGAGCTGCCCCTTTTGTCTGTTCTGTCCCGCATTGAGCGTAATGGTGTGCTGATTAACAGTATGCGACTGGCGGAGCAGAGTCAGGAGATAGGCAAACGTCTGCAGGAACTGCAGGACGAAGCCTGGAGCATGGCAGGCGAAGAGTTCAATCTCGCTTCCCCCAAACAGTTGCAGGCGTTGTTGTTCGACAAGCTGGGTCTGCCGGTGTTGAAGAAAACCCCAAAAGGCCAGGCATCTACAGCGGAAGACGTACTGGTTGAACTTGCCCGTGAGTTTGACTTGCCCCGGTTGATTCTTGAGCACCGCAGCCTGAGCAAGCTGAAATCCACCTATACCGACAAATTGCCGGGTATGGTGAATCCGGCAACCGGAAGGGTGCACACATCTTACCATCAGGCGGTGACCGCTACCGGACGTTTGTCGTCCTCTGACCCCAATCTGCAGAATATTCCCGTGCGTACTGGTGAAGGACGGCGCATCCGTCAGGCATTTGTGGCTCCAGAAGGTTATAGACTGGTGGCAGCAGATTACTCCCAGGTTGAGCTGCGGATTATGGCCCACCTCTCCGGTGATAAAGGTTTGTTGAACGCTTTTGCGGAAGGTCTGGATATTCACAAGGCGACAGCGGCGGAAGTGTTTGATGTGCCTCTTGATGAGGTGACATCCGACCAGCGCCGAAAGGCCAAGGCGATTAACTTCGGCCTTATTTACGGTATGTCCGCTTTTGGCCTGGCCAAACAGTTGGAGATTCCCCGTGGAGATGCCCAGAAGTATGTTGAGCTTTACTTTGCCCGTTACCCTGGCGTGAAATCCTATATGGACCGTACCCGGACCCTGGCCCATGAACAGGGTTATGTAGAAACCCTGGCTGGCCGCAGGCTGCATCTTCCCGAGATTAATGCCCGTAACAAGATGCGCCAGCAGGCGGCTGAACGAACTGCAATCAACGCTCCGATGCAGGGAACGGCCGCGGATATTATTAAAGCGGCGATGATCTCTGTAGACAGTTGGCTTCAGGAAGGTGAGTTCGATGCCCGCATTATTATGCAGGTACACGATGAACTGGTGCTGGAAGTCCGGGAAGATCAGAGTGATGAGGTGGTATCTGGCCTGAAAGAGCGTATGTCGGCAGCGGCAACCCTGGATGTGCCATTGGTGGTGGATGCCGGTATTGGCGATAACTGGGATGAAGCCCATTAAAGTAAGCCGTTAACCGGTTACAGATCCGTTCCTTGATTTACTGCGATTTTCACTATACTTCCGGTCGCAGTGAGGAGGAACGGCATGCAGAATATAAGAAAGCACTGGGCCGGTAGTGTTTTGTTATGTATTTGCCTGGTTTTTATTCAGGCAATACAGGCAGAACCTTTTCATCAGGCTTCTGATACAGAAGGTCTGTCTGCTGCCAGGGATTTTTCCTTCCTTTCTCCATCTTTTCCCGGTATTACCAGTATTGCCCTGCCCCAGGGTGATGATGGGCCTGTGACTGGAGAGATGTCTCTTGAAGAAAGGGGAATGGGTGAAAAAGCCGCCTCCCTGGTTCTCCAGGCCATGCCAGACAGCAAGAAACAGGAGTTTCTCTCCCGGCCCTGGGACTGGCAGGATACAGCCTGGAGATTTGGTAAATCAGAATCCCTTCATATTGCTGCCGTTGTTGGCATGCTGGCGGCCTCTTCTGTAGCCCGTAATGCTGTTAATTATGTTTTTGGACAGTCAGGCCCTGTTATTACGGCCCTTGGCCTACAGACAGTTATGGATTACGTCTCGTCTGGCAGCAGGAGGGACTTCCTGCTTCGTACAGGTTCGAATTTTTTTGAAAGAATTATTGACGGAGGCCAGCCTTCTTTCTGGAGGCGTGGGCTGGCTTTTGCTGTGGGCCATAGTGCCCTTGGTGCCAGATACTTACCTGAAATTGTGAAGCAGACCTACAGCTATTATGAGGGTTCCCGGCGAGTGCGATTTATGTCGGATTCCCTGGATCAACTTGTTGATCTGGAACTTGTTGCCCCAAAAGGTCTCGGTGAAAATGCTGAACTGGTTATCAATGTTGAGAGCAATGGTGGCGTTGGCGAAGGGATGGCTTCAGAACCTTTAACTGCCGCATGGCTGGATCTGGTCAAGGTTTGCCTTGCCCATAATGTCAGCTCTGTTCGTATTAAGCCCTGGGATAGTGGCCGGAGCCTGAAGGTTCAGCTTTGGGATCATAACCAGCTATCGTCAGAAGCTACCCTTATGTTGTCATTCTCAGGCAAGACTCCTCCTGTATGGGTCACAGACTGGCTGGTAAACAAAACCTGGCCTGAAACACTGGGAGAGGAAAGTCTTTTTAATCCTCTGGCTAAACCAGTGCTGACAACTATTACCTCTTTTATCAACAGCGGGTGGAAAGGGACGATAATGTCCTCCGGGCGGGTAGATGGCTCAACAGGGCCGCAAAAGCGACTGGCTGTTTTTTCCATGGGGGGGGTCGGATACCTGCTGGCAGACAGAAACCACACGGGGCTTATTGAACTGCCGGAGCTTTGGTTAAATACAGGGGAAGAATGGCCGGCTGGCGATATGGGCACCGCCCTGTCGTACCTGGAAGAACGACAGATTCCCGGTAACTTCCGTGGCATTGCTGGTCTGGGGATTGAGCTTTTGCGCAGTCTGGCAACAAGGGTTGCCATAACGGTTGGTGTGAACTGGCTTAACCCCCAGCAGACAATTAATGAGGATGATTTGCGTGCGGGGCATTGGGACAATAAAGAACTGACCCTCTCAAAAAGGGCGGAGCCTAAATTGTCACCAAGGCGGCACCGAATGACTAAAGCGAGGTATGGTTTTTACCCGGCAGAGCTTGAAACGGTTGATTTCAAAACGACTGTAAGCAAAGGCGATCCCGTCAGAACCCCCGCAGCCTGGATGGCATTGCCTGAATATCAGGGGGTTCAGGTGGAGAATTATGACCATTGGAAGAAGCATACGGATGGTTTCACTCAGGCGTTTTTCAAAAACAAAATTCCCCAAGAGGTGTTTGAGAAACTTCTTTGGTCAATAGGGGCTGGCGCAAGGGAGGGGCAATATGAACCCTTCCAAAAGCAAACTGTCCAGAAATAGTGTTGGAATATTCAAGGAAAGCATAGCGTCTAATCCTGCTCGAAAAGTCACTGAAAGCTGTTCGAAAAACAGACAGATGATGGACTTGAGAAAAAAGTAAAAAAAATTCAAAAAAGACGGAACTTTTTTCGAAAGGTGTTGTCTGAATATATGAGCGGTATGAAAACCCTCATTACTCCTTGTGTGTGTTTGGTGTTGTGACCCTGAAGAAGTGTGTGCTTCAGGGATTAAAACTTCCTCCGGTTATCTTCCCCCAGGTAACCGGAGTTTTTTTATGGAGGGCTTAAAAACTACTCTTCTTCCCACCCTTTCCCATCAAAGTCTTTACTTGCAGGTTCATCATCTATTTCCTGGGTAAACCAGGTATCCAGTTTTGTGCTCAGTTCATCGACTCCGTTTTTGTTCAGGGAGGAGAACAGCTGGATGGAAACCAGATCAGATATATCTTGCAGCTGGCTGCGCAGCTTCTGCATGGTGCCTTTTGCCGCGCCGAATTTCAGCTTGTCACTCTTTGTCAGCAGAATGTGCAGGGGCAGATGACTTTGACGAGCCCAGTCAATCATGATCTGATCAAACTCTTTCATCGGATGGCGGATGTCCATCAGCAGCACAACACCGACGAGATTTTCCCGCTGTTCCAGATAGGCACCGAGGTGTTTCTGCCATTCCAGTTTCATCTTTTCCGGCACTTTGGCATAGCCATAACCGGGAAGATCGACCAGTTTGTGCTCTGTATCGACTTCAAAGAAGTTGATAAGTTGTGTACGGCCCGGGGTTTTACTGGTCCTTGCCAGTTTATTGGAACCGGTAAGGGCGTTCAGGGCACTGGACTTACCTGCGTTGGAGCGACCGGCGAAGGCAATCTCCCTGCCAATGGCAGGCGGGCACTGATCCAGTCGGGCAGCACTGACCATAAATCGGGTGGCACGATAGTTCAGTTGAACGTGAGAAGACGTGTTTTCTGGCATGCAGCAGGCTCGTTTTAAAGACTCTTGTGATTTCTCAGGGATTGAAATAAACGCCTGAGTTCAGATTTACAGAAGGCATAGTATATAATGACCCCGCCTTAGCGCGAGTCTGCATATAAACAGGCTTGCAAAGAAGAATATATAAAGACAACAGCCTGCCCCGTGCGTGTTCCGTCAGAGTATGGGGATGCCCGGAGGCCTGACGAGGCCCTATGAAGATAATAACCAAAGCAACATTACTCCTTGGTGCTTTTCTCGTGGCTCAAGCGGGAATGGCTCAGAAAGCGCCGGAAGAGATTTATCAGAAGTCATGCCGTATCTGCCATGATTCCGGTGTCGCGGGAGCGCCCCGTAAAGGTATTGCCGGTGACTGGGATGCCCGGCTGAAGAAAGGTATGGGTTCTCTGGTCATGAGCGTGAGCAAGGGAATGGGCGCAATGCCTCCGAAAGGCATGTGCATGGATTGCAGCACTGAAGATTACAAAGCCGTGATAAGCTTTATGTCCAGCTCCCGGTGAAGGGGTTGGTTTGAGATCCATCGATAAAAAATAACTGAAGCCGGGTTGTGTTGATGAAAAAGCTAATAGTGAGTTTGCTTGTAAGCTTGGGGTGGGTCGGTTACGCAACCGCCGGGGGAAATGCCGCAGCAGGAAAAGATAAGGTCGCTACCTGTTCGGCCTGCCATGGCCCCGTAGGCATTAGTATTGCGCCTAACTATCCGAACCTCGCCGGTCAGGGCGAGGGTTACCTGATAAAACAGATCAATGATATCAAGAGCGGTGAGCGCAAGGTTCTGGAGATGACCGGCATGGTTGACAATCTCTCTGAGCAGGATATTGCTGACATAGCCGCGTTCTATGCCAGCCAGACTGCCGCTACCGGCCAGGCGAAAGAGTCTTCCGTAGCTATCGCCCAGAAGCTGTACCGTGGTGGTGATATCGAGAAGAAAATCCCAGCATGTACTGCCTGCCATATGCCTTCTGGTGAAGGTAACACCCTCGCGAAGTTCCCCTATCTTGCTGGCCAGAGCCCACAGTATCTCGCCAAGCAGCTGCGTGACTTCCGTGAAGGTGATCGTATCAACGATGGGGACACGAGAATCATGCGTGATATAGCTGAAAAGCTGAGTAACAAGCAGATTGATGCCCTCGCAAGTTATATCAGCGGTCTGCGTTAATTCTGTTACAGGTGAAGTCGTTCTGCGGCTTCATCTGCTTCCTCCTGCTGTTTTTTCCTGAGTCCCCCTCTTCTGAGCTTTTTACCTGCTAATTTAAAATAACCTGCTTTGAAATTGCCGGGAATTCTGGAGGGTATAATGCGCAGAGCCTGGAAACTGATCTTTCTGGTTATTTTGGTGATCCCTTACACGGGACATTCAGCAGAATATCAGGAAGGAAAGGATTTCAAGATTCTTAAACAACCGGTACCTACGTCCTCTCCGGGTAAGATTGAGGTAGATACCGTGTTCTGGTATGGCTGCCATCACTGTTTCGATCTGTTAAAACTGCAGAAAGACTGGATCAGGAAACAGAAAGACGATGTTGCTGTCAAAGAGGTTCCGGTGATCTTTGGAAAACCCTGGCAGGCCCATGCTCAGCTGTTTTATACCATTGAAGAGCTTGGCCTGCCGGATAAAGCAAGCTTTGCTGTGTTTGATGCCGTGCAGAAGCAGGGTAGGCGCCTGGATACTGAAAAGGAGATGAAAGATTTCCTTGTCAGTGAGTTCAAAATCAAACCGACCGATTTTGAACGGGCCTATAACTCTTTTGGCGTGCGCAACCAGATTCAGAAGGCAAGTGCCCTGTCACGGGGAACCCAGTTAACCGGAGTCCCCGCGATGGTTATTGACGGGCGTTATGTGACTGATCCGCAGCAGGCGGGTGGGTTGGAGAAAATGCTTCAGATCAGTGAGTTTCTTATTAGAAAAGTCAGGACCGAGAGAAGCGCAGCTAAAAAGAGGGCCGGAGAGGAGAAAAAGTGACATATCGGCCGGTTAAGCTGGAGGCACTCGGTCAAGGCGGTGCCAAGGTAGTGAACTATGCCGTTAAAAACCGTACAGGGCATGATCATCCGCCGCATGCATGAACACCGTTCTACGCAGGGTAGAGGGTTCACAAGAGAGCATGTGGCTACTTCCCCGCTGAGAAATTCAGAGGTTAAGCTAACTAATATAAACACCCTGCATCTGCTCAGTTTTAATATGCAGGTTGGTATCAGCACCCAGCAATACGGCCACTATGTGACTCGTAGCTGGCAGCATTTCCTGCCGTCCTCAGCCCGCCAGAAAAACCTCGACCGTATTGCGCGGCTTATCCATGATTATGACTTTGTTGCCTTGCAGGAAGCTGACGGTGGCAGTCTGCGTAGCGGGTTTATCAACCAGGTTGAGTACCTTGCCCATCGGGCGGACTTTCCCTGGTGGTACCAGCAGTTGAATCGTAACCTGGGGCGCATTGCCCAGCACAGTAACGGATTACTGACCCGGTGTTGTCTGGAGCAGTTGGAAGATCACAAACTTCCGGGATTAATTCCCGGCCGGGGAGCGATTGCAGTGGAGCTGGGACAGGAGAACCCTATTCTGGTTGTGATTATGCATCTTTCCCTCAGCCGCCGAGGAAGGGATAGGCAGCTTTCCTACATTAGAAAACTGGTGGAGAGATATGAACACGCCATCCTGATGGGAGATATGAATACCCACGCTGAACAGCTGCTGGGGGATTCACCACTATCCGGCCTTGGCTTGCACAGTGCTTCACTGGATGTAAATACGTTCCCGAGCTGGAGGCCCAGCAAATCACTGGACCATATTTTGTTGAGTTCTGAGCTTCACGCAAAATGCTTTTCGGTGCTGAATTTTCCCCAGTCAGATCATCTGCCCATTGCGGTTGAGGTGGAACTGCCTCCGGGTCTGACTGTCAGGTGCAAAACTGTTCCAGCAGTTCATTAAGGAACAGGCTGCCTCTGCGGGTTGGCTGCAGCCGTTCATTGTCGTCTGACAACAGTTCAAGATTGCGGGCTTTGGCCAAAGGTTGCTGAATCTCTTCAATGGGAAGACCTGTACGCTGTGTGAAGGCCTTGGCAGGCAGCCCCTCTTTCAACCGTAAGACATTCATCATAAATTCCAGGGGCAGCTCGTCCTGTTCCAGTACCCGTTCTCCGGCCTGAAAAGGTTTGTCAGAGTTGAGATAGTCAGCGGGTAATCGGGTTTTCCAATTACGCTTGATGGTCTCGGTTGTACAGCAGGTGATTTTCCCGTGGGCTCCTGCACCAATACCGATGAAGTCTCCGAACTGCCAGTAATTGAGGTTATGGCGAGACTGGCGGTCAGGCTGACTGTAAGCAGATATTTCGTACTGCGCATAGCCGTGTTTGGCCAGCAGTTCCTGACCTCTTTCCTGAATGGCCCATAGAGTGTCGTCTTCCGGAATCTTTGGTGGTTTGCTCCAGAAAACGGTATTGGGCTCAATGGTTAGCTGATACCAGGAGATATGTTCCGGATTCAGCTCAATGGCCAGTTCCAGGTCTTTCATTGCCAGTTTTTCAGACTGGTTCGGAAGACCATGCATCAGATCCAGATTTATATTGTCGAATCCGGACTGTCTAGCCATGGCAGTGGCACGCTGTGCCTCATCACCGGAATGTATACGACCAAGTTCTTTCAGACAGCTGTCGTTAAAGCTCTGCACGCCAATGGAAAGACGGTTGATACCCGCCTTTCGAAAACCATTAAAACGTTCCTGTTCAAAGGTGCCGGGGTTCGCCTCCATGGTGATCTCAATATCATCACTGAAGCTAACCTGTTGCTTTAACCGCTCAAACAGCTGTTCATAGGCTTGTGCTGTAAACAGGCTGGGTGTGCCGCCACCAATAAAAATACTCTGTAGGGTTCGGCTCTGAATATTGGAGCATTCAGCGGTGAAATCTGCCAGCAGGGCATCAATATATTGCTGTTCGGGAAGGTCCCCTTTCTGGGCGTGGGAGTTAAAGTCGCAGTAAGGGCACTTGCGAATACACCAGGGCACATGGATATACAGGCTCAGGGGTGGCAGCTGCAGCCCCTGATGAAGAACAGGCTGATTCACAGATTTTTAAGCCCTTCCAGCAGCTGTGCCATGGCTTTTGCCCGGTGACTCAGACGGTTTTTCTCGGCAGGTTCCAGTTCCGCCGCAGAGCAGTGACGTTCCTGAGAAAAGAATACAGGATCATAGCCGTGGCCATGATCGCCAATGGGTTCTTCAAGAATGTAGCCTTCCCAGGAACCCTGGCAGATCAGGGGAATAGGATCATCTGCATGACGGAGGTAAACCAGCAGGCACTGGAAGCGTGCGGTGCGTTGCTCGGTGGGAACACCTTCAAGCTCTTTCAGCAGTTTCTCAATATTGTCGGAGTCTGACGCGTTCTCACCGGAAAAGCGGCTGGAGTAAATACCGGGCGCGCCATTCAGATGATCAACTTCCAGGCCGGAGTCGTCTGCGATAGCGGGCAGTCCGGAAACCCGGGCGGCATGGCGGGCTTTCAGAATGGCGTTCTCAACAAAGGTCAGGCCGGTTTCTTCAACACTTTCAGAAAAGAATTCACTCTGGGTGCGCAGATTAATATTAAGGGGTGTCAGAAGCTGGCGGAATTCAGCCAGCTTACCGAGGTTACCGGTGGCAAGTACGATTTCACGACCTGTGTCTGATGGGTTGCTAATATCTGAGGACAAAATATTTCCTGCTATTGTTCGTGAGCTATTGTTCGTAAAGCTGCTGCCTTATTAAAACTACTGCTCGTAAAACTTCTGGCTGAATTTGATGGTTTCGGTGCGCATGCTGTTTTCGGGGGTTACCCGAATGGTGAAGTGTAGCAATTCATCATTGGTGAAACGAAACCTGGCCAGATAGTAAATGGCATCACCTTCATCTATTAACTGGTATTTCAGTTTTTTCTTCTGTCCGAGAAGGTTGCTACTTTCCACCTTAAGCTCTGCCTTAACTGGCTTGCCCTTTTTCAAAACAGAGATATTAATCAGGCCGAGGGTTCTGGAGCGTTCCAGATTGTAGGCTTTCGCTATCTTCGGCAGCAGGAACGTACTGTTAAAGGCGTTGAAGTAAACAACGTAATCACCAAAAGCCAGTTCTTTTTTCTCGTGATCTGATTGGCTGGCCGCAAAGCTGGTATTTACCATCAACAGCATGATCAGAGCTGAAAAAGTGGTGAACAGTCTACGGATTCTGAATATATTCATGGCCGGTCAGTCCTGGCTGTGGTTATTAACTGAGCGATTGTTAACTGGACACAGGTGATAGATTGCCACTTCTCCAAACAGGTTGGGAGCCATCTGTGCCAGACGGTTATTATGATACTGTTGATCCGCGACAAGCCGGTTAAGAATTTTCAGACTTCTCTGATGACACAAGGCTTCAAAATCCTTAAAGGTACAGAAGTGAATGTTAGGAGTATCGTACCAGCTGTAGGGCATAAACTCGGATACAGGCATCAGACCTTTAAGGGCAAGATGCGTACGGCAACGCCAGTGGCCAAAATTGGGGAAGGTGACGATGCACTCCTTCCCTACCCTGAGCATCTCATCAAGAACCTTATCCGGGTTGTGCAGAGCCTGCAGGGCTGAAGTCATCACAACGGTATCGAAACTGTTGTCAGCAAAGTTGGCCAGACCTTTGTCGATGTTCTGTTCGATAACAGAAACACCCCGTTCCAGGCATTTGTGAATATTGTCCGGGTCAATTTCCAGGCCATAACCCTGAATGTTCTTATCGTTTCTCAGTTGTTCCAGCAGGGTGCCATCACCGCAGGCCAGATCAAGAATATGGCTGTTGGGCTGAATCCACTGGCTGATAATATCGAAGTTTTTCTGCACTACACCCGCTCCATCCAGGTTCTCAGGGCCGCACTGTAGCGGGGAATATTCATAAGAAACGCGTCATGCCCCTGGGGAGCGTCTATGTCCAGATAGCTGACCTCTTTTCTGGAGGAGTGCAGGGCGTTCACAATTTCCCGGGAACGCTCAGGGGCGAAACGCCAGTCGGTTGTGAACGAAATCACCAGGAAGCGGGCAGTGGCCTCAGAGAGAGCGTTCACCAGATTATTGTCATAACGGCTGGCCGGATCATAATAATCCAGAGCACGGGTCATCAGCAGGTAGGTGTTGGCATCAAAGCGTTTGGTAAAGGATTCTCCCTGATAACGCAGATAGCTTTCTATCTGGAATTCCACACCATAATCGAAGTTAAAGCTGTCTTCCTTCATTTCCCGGCCAAACCTGGCCTTCATGGCATCATCGGAGAGATAGGTAATATGGCCAACCATACGTGCCAGGCCAAGGCCGCTGGCGGGAATAGCGTTTTCCTTCTGGTAATGTCCGCCATGGAAATTCTGGTCGGACATAATGGCTTGCCGGGCCACTTCGTTAAAAGCGATATTCTGAGCTGACAACTTGGGTGCTGAGGCAATAACTACAGCATTGCGTATTCTGTCCGGGAAGCGAATGGACCACTCCATAACCTGCATGCCCCCCAGACTGCCGCCAACAACGGCAGCCCACTGTTCAATTCCCAGATGATCTGCCAGCCGGGCCTGGCTTTCCACCCAGTCTTCTACGGTAACAACAGGAAAATCCGGTCCCCAGGTTTCACCGGTTTCCGGATTAATGGAGGTTGGTCCTGTACTACCCCCGCATCCCCCAAGGTTATTCAGGGAAACCACGAAAAATTTATCAGTATCAATGGGCTTGCCGGGGCCGATACTGGTATCCCACCACCCGGGTTTGCGGTCATCCATGGAGTGATAACCCGCTGCGTGATGATCACCGCTGAGGGCATGACAGATAAGTACAGCATTGTCCCCCTCGGCATTCAGGGTGCCGTAGGTTTCTATCACCAGTTCGTACTGGCTGAGCGTACGTCCACAACTAAGCGTCAGAGGTGTGGCAAACGGGATGGTTTCCGGTGTCACCAGCCCTACAGAGTCCTCTGGAATGATCTCTGGCATCAGGTTTGTTCTGCTCCGGATGGAATTTTAAAATTCGGTTTATGCGGGCAGTCTAAAGAGCACCGGGCCGGTGCGCAACCAGAGCCAGTGCGGGATGGGAGAGTTTCTACTTACGCGATAGCTGGGCCTGTGTGAAGCCTGACAATATTATCCTGGTGCATACCGGGAGCCGGGCGTCGAACCTCTTTGATCAGTGACTCAATTTGGGCTAGTTGATGCTCGTTATTGTGGATAAATGTATCGAGTTTCCCCAGCAGGTGTTCCCGGTTGCTGTCGGTCAGGCTCAGAGCCCGCAGCTGGATAAGCTGCTGCTCCAGCAGTTGCTTCTGCTCCAGGGCGTGCTGGATCATTGGCAAAAGGGCATTATCAGCCCAATTGCTGGCTTCTGCGGCCATTTCGTTGTGGAGCTCTGTTACCTTGGTGGCCAGGGTGTTCAGGAAACGCTTGGCAACTGTGTTCTGGTTGGTGAATACAGTGCTGAAGCTCTTGCGAAAATATTCTGCCTGCTGGCGAATTTCTTCCAGCCTGACCAGATAGACTTTTGCATCGTAAGAAGGCGGGCGCAGGGGGTCTTCGCCGGAAGCGTTGCGATGACGTTGGTAGATGGAGTCGATTAACCGGTTAGCCAGTTTCGCCTCTGTTCCCAGCTGGTAAATATCATCGTGGATCAGGCTAAAGAATACTGATATGGCTTTGCTGATACCGCGGGTGGTGAGGCGGGTGCGAATCTGGGACTGTACATTGTTCAGCCGGTTTCTGAACAGTTCCGGGCGACAGGCACGAACAAGGGATTCCCCTTGTTTCATAACCAGTCGACGGCTGGATTTTAACGACAGCAGCCGACGATGGTGAAGGTTGTACAGTTCCCGTGTGCGTGTGGTCAAATCACTTATCAGATAACGGTTGCCCTTGCGACTGTTGTTCATTTTCCACTGCTGGGACAGCAGGTCTTTCTGCCGGGTTTGCAGGATTGAACGACTGTTGTTCAGCAATGTCAGCAACTTCTGAACTATACGTCGGCTAATTAAATCTTCCTGGCGGGCAATCAATTCTTTTGACAACAGGTGCTCAAGTATATGGATACCACTGTCTTTAACCTGGCTTTGGTTATTGGTGATGCGTCCACTCAGCGCTTTGCGGGCTGATAAAGGTAGAACATCATCGGTGGAGATGCCGAGCTGGCGTGCCGTTGTCTGGCGAATATCTTCAATCATGGTATGAACCTGAGTCTCAGGGGTCAGGTCGTCATACAGGGAATCGATTTTATTCAGCACGGCAAACCGGTTGGACGGACGATAGCTGTTCAGCTGGCAGATATGATCGTTCCAGACGCTCATATCACTGGCTGTCACCCCGGTATCTGCCCCCAGCATATAAATAATGGCATCGGCAGCGGGCAGCATATGCAGGGTCAGTTCTGGCTCAGCACCTAAAGCGTTCAGACCGGGGGTATCCAGAATACGCAGGCCATACTCTAGAAGCGGGTGCTCAATATTCAGGATGGCATGGCGCCAGGCAGGTATGCAGACTTTGTCGCTGCAGTCTGCCGTATGTTCCAGATGTTCTGGCTCAAATCCTAATTCAATGGCTTCTTCCCTGGACACTTCCCGGGTGTGGGTTACAGAGGCCAGTGCCTGGGCAAGGTCTGCCGGGTTGCCCGGATCAAGAGGAGCTTCAAACCACTCTTCCGGCTGCAGACGATAATCGGCAATGGTCTTGTTCTGCAGGCGGGTTTCTATGGGCAGAAGCCGCAGGCCAGTGGGTTGTTCGTTATCAAAGAAGATTTCTGTGGGGCACATAGTTGTGCGACCGGCACGGGATGGTAACAGGCGTCTGCCGTAGCCGGAAAAGAACAGCGCATTAATAAGCTCTGTTTTACCCCGGGAAAACTCACCGATAAACGCCAGTGTCAGGTTATTACTGGAAAGGGTCTGGTGAGAGGATTGCAGAAGATTATCCAGCTCCGGAGATTGCAGGTGGTTGTGCTCCAGCCATGAGCGGTATCGACCCAGTTGTACCAGCAGCGAGCGCTTCCAGACCTGGTGGGCTGACATTTCCGTATTGAGCTGTTGCACATCAATCTCCTGTGATGACAATTTATTATTAAACCGATTTTTTGTAGCCACTTGATGCACGATTAAACCATATATTCTTTTACCGTGAAAATGTCCCCCAAGCATAATCATGCTTGGGGGGTATTTTCCGCTCATGGCTGTTTATGCGTCAGTTCCTTGCTGCTGTAACACCTTACATAACAGAACGTGCAGAAACAAAAAACGCCTGTCATTGGCAGGCGTTTTGGGAAAGTCAGTAAAGCCGGTTAAGACATCTCACATGCCTGGCAGGCCAACGGCAAAAATTGTAGGCAGGAGTTGTTTCAGGAAAAAGATACCGAACATTACCACCATTACGGAAAAGTCCAAGCCACCCATGGGAGGAATAATCCGGCGTACCCGGCTGCAAAGGGGCTCGGTCAGCTGGTTCAGAAGCAGCAGACCGGGGTTGTAGCTGTTGGGAGCTACCCAGCTGGCAATTACCATAATAATCAGGGCAAAGGTATAGATATCCAGAACGGCTTTGACCAGCAGATACAGGGTCAGGACAGAAACAGTACCCAGAGGAAAAGCCGCTGTGATGTAACCGAGGAACTGCATTTTCAGCAGTACAAACGCAAATTGTACGATAAAGGCCAGAACCAGCGCAGCGATATCAAGACCAGCAAAACCAGGGATGATTTTACGCAGCGGACTCAGCAGAGGGTTGGTAACTTTGACTATGGCCTGGGAAATCGGGTTATAAAAATCAGCTTTAACCAGCTGCAGTAAAAAGCGCAGCAGAATGGCCATCACAAACAGGCCACCAATGGTGTCGATCAATAAGGTAATTATCTGCATTTAAATGGAATCTCTTTTTTTGCCCTGCTCTGTTGAAATATGGGGGACATTTTCCTCCGATTCAATTGTACAGGGGCGTTAGTGTTATATGATCAGGCGCTTCCCAGCTCATCTGCCATCTCTTTGGCCCGTTTTTTACAGGCAACCATAGCCCTGCTAACCAGATCTCGCATGCCGCCCTGCTCAAAGGTAAGAATGGCCTGTTCTGTTGTTCCGCCTGGAGAGGTTACCCGGCGACGCAATTCCGCAACATCAACATCACTCTCTTTTACCATGGCTGCCGCCCCAAGAGCGGTTTGGGTCACCAGTTGGGTAGCCGTTTCCCGGGAAACACCCATTTTTTCTCCTGCCTCAATCATGGATTCCATCATCAGAAAGAAATAAGCAGGGCCGCTGCCGGATAGAGCGATCACATCATCAATGGTATCTTCGGTTTCCACCCACAGGCTGATACCAACAGCATTCATCACTTGCTCAGCCAGTGCTTTTTGTTCATCAGAAACCAGGTTGTTGGCATAAAGACCTGAGGCGCCTAGTTGCATCAGGGCAGGCGTATTTGGCATACAGCGCACGATAGCGAGATCGCCACCGCCCCACTTGCTCAGGCTGGCTTCGGGAATACCGGCCGCAACCGATACTAGCAGGGGCTGGTGTTCCTGCAGAGCGGGAGCAAGGGGCTCCAGCACGTTTTGCATAATCTGGGGTTTAACCGCCAGAACAATCACGCTGGCTTCGGCGATAGCGGTGCTGTTGTTCTGGGTGGCACGGATACCAAATTCTTCGGAGAGTTGCTGCAGTTTTTCCGCAGAAGGCTCTGCGGCAATAATATTTTCAGCAGGCCAGCCGTTTTTAACCAGCCCGCCAATAATACTCCCGGCCATATTTCCGGCACCGATAAAACCCAGAACGGGGGACGAAGCTGATGTTGCCATAATGCTTGGGTATTCCTGTGGACTGTCGTTTTGCTTAAGGTTACCGGTTAAGGTTACTGAGCCCGTTCTCTCGCGCCGAACAGGGCTGTACCAATACGAACCATGGTGGAGCCTTCTTCTATGGCGGCCATCATATCATCACTCATGCCCATGGACAGCGTATCCAGACCGGTTGCATCAGGGTAGCGTTTCTTCAGGGTTTGCAGGAGTTTATTCATGGCTCTGAACGGTTGGCGTTGCTGTTCCAGATTATCGCTGGGGGCGGGAATGGCCATTAATCCCCGCAGTTTGAGTTGTGGCAGGGTGAGGATTTCACTGGTAGCTTCAACAACCTGCTCCGGGGTGAAGCCGGATTTGGTGGCCTGATGGTCGATATTCACCTGCAGGCAGATATTCAGGGGCGGCAGGCTGTCGGGGCGTTGCTCACTGAGGCGACGGGCGATTTTTAACCTGTCTACACTGTGAACCCAGTCGAAGTGTTCAGCAACCAGACGGCTTTTGTTAGACTGAATGGGTCCGATAAAATGCCATTCTATACCTGCAAGGTCTTCAAGGGCCTGAATCTTGTCCACGCCCTCCTGGACATAGTTTTCCCCAAAGGCCCGCTGACCCGCCTGCCAGGCTTCCCGGATCATTTCTACAGGTTTGGTTTTACTCACCGCCAGCAAGGCCACTTCATCCCTGCGACCGCAGCTTCTGGCTGCGTCTTGAATCCGTGCGCGGGTCTTCTGAATACGCATTTCTATTGAGCTCATTGCCGTGTAATATCTTGTGGATATGGTGTTTCCGTGCGCTGCCGGAACAGGCACCAGAATAACAATCTCAACGATTATAAAGCGAATAATGTGTGCCGTCCGGGGTGACAGAGTAACCCGGGCGATCTCCGGGAGAACACATGGAAATTACCGAACTGCTGGCATTTGGCGTTAAACAAGGGTCGTCCGACCTGCACCTGTCTGCCGGCCTGCCTCCAATGATCCGGATCGACGGTGATGTCCGTCGTATCAACCTTCCCGCCCTGAATCACAAAGAAGTTCATGCCCTCATTTACGACATCATGAACGACAAGCAGCGGAAGGATTATGAAGAGAATCTGGAAACGGATTTCTCCTTTGATGTTCCCGGCGTGGCCCGTTTCCGTGTCAACGCATTTAACCAGAGCCGTGGCGCTGGTGCGGTTTTTCGGACGATTCCCTCGAAAGTCCTGAATATGGATGATCTGGGAATGGGACAGGTGTTCAAGGACATCGCCAACAAACCCAGGGGGCTGTGTGTGGTAACCGGGCCGACAGGCTCCGGTAAATCAACAACTCTGGCGGCGATGATTGATTACATCAACGAGAATCACTACGGCCATATTCTCACCATTGAAGACCCTGTTGAATTTGTTCACGAACCCAAGAAATGCCTGATTAACCAGCGGGAAGTCCACCGGGATACCCACGGTTTTAACGAAGCCCTGCGTTCAGCCCTCCGTGAAGACCCGGATATTATCCTAGTGGGGGAAATGCGGGACCTGGAAACTATTCGTCTGGCCCTGACCGCCGCGGAAACCGGTCATATGGTATTCGGAACCCTGCACACTACCTCAGCCGCTAAAACCATTGACCGTATTGTGGATGTATTCCCTGCTGCGGAAAAAGCCATGGTGCGCTCCATGCTTTCAGAATCCCTGCAGGCGGTTGTTGCCCAGACCCTGCTAAAGAAGATTGGCGGCGGCCGGGTGGCGGCCCATGAAATCATGCTGGGTACACCGGCGATTCGTAACCTGATTCGGGAAGACAAGGTCGCCCAGATGTATTCCTCTATCCAGACCGGTGGCAGCCTGGGCATGCAGACCCTTGATGGCTGTCTGCGTAATCTGCTGGATAAAGGCATCGTTTCCCGGGAAGCGGCTCGGGAAAAAGCAAAAACCCCGGAAAACTTCTAGTTTTAAAATAAATGTGGCTTTCATAAGAATGCTACGGGCTGACAGAGAAAAATTAAGAGGAACACCGGACAATGGATTTAACCCCGCTGCTCAAGCTGATGGTGGAAAAGAAAGCCTCAGATATGTTTATCACTGCGGGTACACCTCCAAGCATAAAGGTGAACGGACGGATTGTGCCGGTCACCAAAACACCACTGTCCCCTGAGCAGACCCGGGATACAGTGCTGGAGGTGATGAACGAAAGCCAGAAAGAGGCTTTCGAGCGGGAGCATGAATGTAACTTTGCGATCAGTGCCCGGGGCATAGGCCGTTTCCGGGTCAGTGCTTTTTACCAGCGCAACCTGGCCGGCATGGTACTGCGGCGTATTGAAACCCAGATTCCCAAGGTGGATGACCTTGGTCTGCCGGATGTGGTTAAAGAGCTGGCCATGACTAAGCGTGGTCTGATTATCTTTGCCGGTGGTACTGGTACAGGTAAGTCAACGTCACTGGCGTCCATGATTGGCCACCGAAACAGCAACAGTTCTGGCCATATCATCTCTATTGAAGACCCTATTGAATTTATCCATCAACACCGAGGCTGCATTGTCACCCAGCGGGAAGTTGGTCTGGATACGGAGAGTTTTGAGGTCGCCCTGAAAAACACCCTTCGTCAGGCTCCCGACGTGATTATGATTGGTGAGGTGCGAAGCCGGGAAACCATGGAGCATGCGGTGGCCTTTGCGGAAACCGGCCACCTCTGTCTGGCAACCTTGCATGCTAACAATGCTAACCAGGCGCTGGATCGTATTATCCACTTTTTCCCGGCGGATCGTCAGGGGCAGGTGTGGATGGATCTGTCTCTTAACCTGAAAGCGATTGTCGGTCAGCAGCTGATTCGTACGCCGGATGGTAAGGGTCGTCGCCCGGCGGTAGAGGTTCTGATTAATACACCTCTTGCGTCGGATATCATCCGTAAGGGGGATGTTCATGAGCTGAAAGCGTTGATGGCCCGCTCCAACGAGCAGGGTATGCAGACTTTCGACCAGGCTATTTACGAGTTATACAACAACGGCGAAATAACTTACGAAGATGCCCTGCTTCATGCAGATTCGGCAAATGACCTGCGTCTGATGATTAAGCTTGGTTCAGAAACAGACGCAGAACATCTCAGCAAGGTTGCCGGTGGCTTGAGTATCCAGGATGACGGTGACGAAAACCGGATTTAAATATTCAATCCGGTTTAACCAGAAGCTCGGCCCCTTCGCCGTTCATCCAGCTTTCCAGAATTAACTGGGCTGCCATGCCATCCACAGGGTCACTGCCATAGTGGCCTTTGTGCCCCAGTTTGCTGGCCCACTCTTTAGCTTCAAAGGATGTCAGTCGTTCATCAACAGGATGCCAGGGTTTGTTGAACCGGCCACGGAGGCGATTACCAAATTTTTTTGCCCGGCGAGACATTTCTGATTCCGTGCCATCCATATTTAATGGAATGCCAACAACAAAGGCATCGGGTTGCCACTCTTCAATAATCTTTCCAAGCTGGTTCCAGTCAGGGATGCCGTCCTTTGCACGAATAGAAGGAATGGCATTGGCTGTACTTGTTATGGCCTGGCCCATGGCTATGCCAATATTGCGGGTTCCGAAATCGAACCCCATGACGAATTTGTACACTCTATCTTCACTTGCTGGGTTATCTTCACTTATGTGGCTTGGATGTCACGCATGGCCGGTCTCATGGCTGAGAAGGGAAAGATCAATGCCAATACGTGATGCCGCCAGGCGCAGGCGCTGGTCATAAGGCGTGGAAAAAAGAATAGTTTTATCGGCCGGGCTGTTCAACCAGACGTTTTCCGCCAGTTCGTGCTCAAGCTGGCCCGCTCCCCAGCCGGCATAACCAAGGGTAACCAATCTTTGGTGTGGCTCCTGCCCTGCTCCGATTTTTTCAAGAATTTCCCGGGAAGAGCTCAGGGCGATATCCTTGCTGATGGTCATTGTGGTTTTTGGATCTGGCTTTTCGGAATATGTATGGAGAATAAAGCCGTGCTGTATTTCCACAGGTCCGCCCAGGAAAACCCTCTCAGCCTCTGTATGCTCCGGTGCCCCGGTGATATTTATCTGTTTCAGCATTTCGGCAAGGCTGATATCCAGGGGACGATTGATCACAATTCCCATGGCGCCGTCCGCATTATGCTCGCACAGATAGATGACCGCTCCGGTAAAGTTGGGGTCACCCATCTGAGGCATGGCTATCAGCAGTGTGTTGCGCAGGCTGGTTTGGGTAATGTTTCTTACCATGGTGCACCTTGGGCTGTACCCTTGGGCGTTAACCGCTGAAACTGTCGCCGGGCTCAAAGCGCCAGGTTCTGATGATTTCGATAACGTCGTGTTCTCTGAGTTCCGGAGGAAATGGAGAAAATGGCGCTGCCATACGCACGATATTGATAGCTGCGTCATCGAGTACCTTGTGCCCGGAGGAGCGAATAATTTCAACCTTCTTTAAGCTACCATCTCTGCGAATTTGCACAGCCACCCGCAGTTCGCCGTAAAGTTTCTGCTTTCTGGCCTGTGCAGGATAGTTGATGGTACCGATTCGCATAACCTTCCTGCGCCAGGCTTCCTGATAGTAGACATCTGCCTTGCGTGTTGAAGTGGAATTGATGCGATGGACTTTAGGTTTTTTAGTGTAGGCCTGACGCTTCTTGAAGAAGTTAGCCTCCAGGCTGGCGATTTCCTTGCTGAGGTCAATCCTGCGCTTTGGTGTTTCGTCCTGCTTTTCCGGAGTGGGCTTGCGCTTCTTGTCTTCGGTATGGGTTTTCACCGGCGATTGAACGGATGTCACGCGACGGGATTCCTGGGGCTCGCTCTTGGGCAGCTGGGCCTGTTGTTGCTGAACCTGAACAGGGCGCGGTGTATTGTCCTGGAAGGGAGCGGGAAGATCACTGGATGGCCGGGCCTTTTTGTCAAGGGAGCCACTGCCCTGCTGGTTTTCCTGGGCCAGGTAGTCAGCCTTGTCCGGGGCTTTTTCTGTCGCGAAGTTAGCGAGGGTGATTTCCAGGGTCTGGGCAGGAGGCTGTGGCGGCTCCAGGGTGAAACCCAGACCGTAAATCAGTAGGCCGTGTACAACAGCTGCTGCAGTAAAACTAATGACAACACTGGCCGGAGGCATGACCTCGGCGAGCTTTTCGAAAAACGTCTTTATTGTTCAACTCCTGCGTTTTTCAGATTTGGAGGCCCATTTTCGGAGCCTCCTTTTTATTAAGTGCGTATTTCTAAGCGATTCCGTGAAGCTTCACTCTGCTCCGGAATTCTCAAGGGCTTCTTCAATCGCGTCCATAAGCTTGTCTGCGGTTTTCAGACCCTGCTGGTCTTCCAGCTCTCTTACGCATGTTGGGCTTGTGACGTTTATTTCAGTGAGATGGTCACCGATTACGTCCAGCCCCACAAACATCAGCCCTTTCTCTTTCAGTGTCGGACCAACCTGTTTGGCGATCCATAAATCACGTTCGGAAAGAGGCTGGCTGACACCACTGCCACCGGCCGCAAGGTTGCCACGGGTTTCCCCTTTTTGAGGGATGCGGGCCAGGGCGTAGGGCATCGGTTCCCCGTTCACCATCAGGATGCGCTTGTCACCCTTGGTGATCTCTGGAATAAATTTCTGTGCCATGATCTGTTGTTGACCATAGTTCGTCAATGTTTCAAGGATAACATTGATATTGGGATCACCTTTTGTCACTCGGAAGATGGCTGTTCCGCCCATGCCATCGAGAGGTTTGTAAATTACGTCTTCGTGTTTGGTGGCAAAACCCTTAAGGGTGTTCATATCCCGACTGACCATGCTGTCGGTCGTGCACTGGGGGAACAGGGTGGCAAAGTATTTTTCGTTGCAGTCCCGAAGGCTGGCGGGTTTGTTCACGATCAGGGTGCCTGCCTGTTCGGCCTGCTCCAGCATATATGTGCTGTAGATAAATTCGTTATCGAAAGGCGGATCTTTACGCATCAGGATAACGTTCAGAGAAGAGAGTTCCTGAGGTTCTTTCTCACCCAGAGTGAACCAGTCTTCCGGGTTGGCCTGCACTTCCAGGGGGGCCATATTGCCCATAGCTACGCTGTCCTCCTGATACAGATCGCTCTGTTCCATATAAAACAGCTGCCACCCGCGCTTTGCCGCAGCCAGCAGCATAGCCAGTGAAGTGTCTTTCTTATAATTGATGCCCTCGATAGGGTCCATCACAATGCCGAGGCGAACAGTCATGGTTTTTGGCTCACAAAAGCGTCATATCAAGGTTTTATTCTAACGGAACAGGGATATTCAAAGAACCGCCTGCAAAGAATCAGTGAGTAGAGCTTGCAAAAGGAGCAACTGAGCGAGTGCATTAAAGAAAAAGTCAGACCTGTTGTGCAGGCCGGAAAAGCGTCTATAGCATGGATTCTGGATGTGTGTTAAAAAGGGGAAAACGCGTATACCGGTTGCAGACAACATAAAACATTTACCCGTACATATTCTCTTAATGGTATTGTCGTCTAACCACAGGCGGTACAGAACTCTTAAAATACGCACTGGCAGAGATAACGGGCACCCTTTTGGAGAAGGTTATAAGAATTATGAGTGATAATTTCGCAAATCTCCGGGTGATGATCATTGACGATAGCAAGACCATCCGGCGCACTGCTGAAACCCTTTTAAAGAAAGCTGGTTGTGAAGTCATCACCGCTATAGACGGTTTCGACGCTCTGGCAAAAATCGCAGACAATGAACCACATGTAATCTTTGTGGACATTATGATGCCGCGCCTGGATGGCTATCAGACCTGTGCCCTTATCAAAAATAACACCCATTTCAAAAGTACCCCGGTGATTATGCTGTCCAGTAAGGATGGTCTGTTTGATAAGGCCAAGGGGCGAATTGTTGGTTCGGATGAATATCTGACCAAGCCCTTCAGTAAAGATGAGCTGCTGGACGCTATTCGTGAATATGCGCCGGAAGTCGCATGATTGCATCTGTATACGGTTACGGACGTTCAGCTAGATAAAAGTATTCGGCGGCCTGCATGTTGAGCTTTCAGGCAGGCCATTGCATTAGTAGGGGTAATTATGACTCGGATATTAATTGTTGATGATTCGCCAACAGAAACAGCGATTCTGGAAAAGTTTCTGACCAAAAATGGTTGTGAAGTTCTAAAAGCGGACAATGGCGCTGATGGTGTGGCCTTGTGCCGTGCCGAAAAGCCAGATGCTGTGCTGATGGATATTGTTATGCCTGGTCTGAATGGATTCCAGGCTACCCGGCAGTTGAGCCGGGACGCGGAAACAAAGGATATTCCGGTGATTATTGTCACCACCAAGGATCAGGAAACGGACCGTGTCTGGGGAGAGCGCCAGGGTGCCAAGGGTTATCTCACCAAGCCGATTGATGAAAGTGTTCTGATGGAAACCCTTCGCGGCCTGATGGCTGCGGCTTAACGGTAGCCAGACTATGAAAGCACCTTTTGATCTGTTGCTGGATTATGACCAGCGTGCCAGACGTTACGCAGCAGGTTTGCCGGCCCAGGATGACGTTAAAAATTACTGGAATGGTGTTGGTTTTATCCTTCGCGGGCAGCGTTATGTGTCGCCCCTGGATGAAGTGCAGGAGATTCTTCATCTGCCGGATACGCTGACCCAGATTCCAGGTGTTTACCCCTGGGTGAATGGTGTCGCCAATGTTCGGGGGCGGCTGTTGCCGCTGATAGATCTGGGGAGTTTTCTTGGTCTCGATGGTACGCCGGAAGGCGAACAGCGGGTTTTGGTGATCGAGCAGGGTGAACTGTTCTGTGGCCTGGTAGTGGATGAAGTCCTGGGTATGCAGCACTTCGAAGTGGAACGTTATCGCAACAACATTCCGGCCACTGTACCGGAAAGCCTCCGCTTCTGTATGGCTGGCAGTTACTGGAGGGAGGCTGAATACCTGGTATTCAGCCTTCAGGCTCTGGCAAAGAGCGACCGGTTCCTGCAGGTGTCACCGGGCAGTGCCGTTGCCTGAGGCCTGAAAGGGCAACGGGCTGCATAAGAAATGAGCGGGATATGTCGTTTAGCTGAGGGAATAGGGCTGCGACATTTTCAAAATAATAAAACAGGGAATATCGCGGCTAGCGGGAGCCAGTGAAACAATGAAAGTTAACGAGTCAGGAACAGGAACGGGCAGGGTAACAGGGGCCCTGTTTGTCTTACTTATTGTTGCCCTGGTCGCGATGGTTGGTGCTTTCTGGTACATCAACAAGCAGGCAACACACGATAAAGAATATATTGCCAATGCTGGTGAATTGCGGGTTCTCTCAGAGCAGATCGCAAAAAACGCCTCGGAAGCTGTGTCCGGTAAGGAAGAAGCCTTCGCGTTGCTGCAGTCCGGTCGGGATGAATTCCAGCGCCGTTACAACATTCTTGAAGGTGGTGATGCGAAGATGGGGCTGCCCCCCGCATCATCCCAGCCAGGTATTGTTGAATCCCATATGGTCGATCTGACCGAAACCTGGAACCGTGTAAAGGGTCATGCCGATAACATTATCAGTAACGAAGAAACCGTACTGGCCCTTCACGATGTAGCCGCGACTCTGGCGGAAACCATTCCCCAGCTGCAGGTTGAATACGACGAAGTCGTACAAATCCTGCTGGAAAACAAAGCTCCTGCAGATCAGGTGGTTATCGCCCAGGAGCAGTCCCTGCGTGCGGAGCGTATCGTAAACAGCATTGGTCGTGTACTGGAAGGTGGCGAGAACGCTGTAATGGCGGCAGATAGCTTTGGTCGTGACGCCAAGCTGTTTGGACGGGTACTTGATGGCATGCTGGAAGGTAATCTGGCCATGGGTATCGACAAGGTGGCCGATGAAGAGGTTATCGACCTTCTTACCGAAATCTCCGACCTGTTCGCCTTTGTATCCGGCTCTGTAGACGAGATTCTGGAAACATCCCCTGAACTGTTCCTGGTACGTGAAGCTTCTGACCATATCTTTACCGACTCCGTAGAGCTTCTGGGTGATGCTACCAATCTGGCCAACTCTTTTGAAAACCTGGCGTCTGAACGGAGTATTATTCAGGGTAACGAATACACGGCGATTGTCCCCGGTATCCTGGCTCTGGTTACGGTACTGCTGATTGGTGGCGCTATGGTTCGTGACGCCCGGGTTCGTTTGGAAGAAACCGCTGCGAGCAACGAAGCCAACCAGTCTGCGATCCTGCGACTGCTGGACGAACTGGCGGACCTTGCGGATGGTGACCTGACCGTAAACGCGACGGTAACCGAAGACTTTACCGGTGCGATAGCCGACTCCATTAACTTCTCTATTGAACAGCTGCGTACTCTGGTAGAAACCATCAACCAGACTGCGGTATCGGTAGCAGGTGCTGCGGACGAAACCCAGAACACCGCTCACCACCTGGCCGAAGCTGCCGAGCACCAGGCCCAGGAAATTGCCGGAGCTTCCGCCGCTGTAAACGAGATGGCGGTGTCCATCGACCAGGTATCCGCTAACGCCGTAGAATCCGCGTCGGTTGCGGAACGTTCGGTAGATCTGGCGAACAAGGGTAATGAGGTTGTACACAACACCATTACCGGCATGGATACTATCCGTGAGCAGATTCAGGATACCTCGAAGCGAATCAAGCGACTGGGTGAATCTTCCCAGGAGATCGGTGATATCGTATCTCTGATTAACGACATTGCCGACCAGACCAACATCCTCGCACTTAACGCCGCTATCCAGGCATCCATGGCCGGGGACGCGGGTCGAGGCTTCGCAGTGGTTGCGGACGAAGTACAGCGCCTTGCGGAACGTGCATCTGCGGCAACCAAGCAGATTGAGGGACTGGTTAAGACCATCCAGACCGATACCAACGAAGCGGTAATCTCCATGGAGATGACCACCACCGAAGTGGTACGTGGTGCCAGTCTGGCCCAGGACGCGGGTGTTTCTCTGGAAGAGATTGAGTCCGTATCGAAGAGTCTTTCGAACCTTATCTCGAACATCTCCAACGCAGCCCGTCAGCAGTCTTCGTCTGCTGGCCACATCTCCAATACGATGAACGTAATCCAGGAGATTACCACCCAGACATCGGCCGGTACCAACGCAACAGCCCGTTCAATCGGTAACCTGGCAGAAATGGCCAGTGACATGCGTGAGTCCGTGTCCGGCTTTAAGCTGCCGGAGCTGGACGACCATGAGCCGGTTAAAGAGGTTGTGGAAATTGGTCTGGAACCGGACACTGAACAGGCAACAAAAGAAGTATAACGGGGTCTGGGGTTTCGCTGCCTGACGCAGCGGAACCCTCCTGAGGAGTCAGTATCATGCCGATGCCAACATGGATTAGTCATCCATTGCCAGATATGACCCGGGAGCAGTTTAATCGCTGGCAGACCCTACTGGAGGAGCGGACCGGTAATCATTTCAGCTGGCAGCGTCGCTCTATTCTGCAGGCTGGCCTTGGTCGGCGTATGCGTGAGCATGGCATGGATAATTACGATCGGTATCTGGAGCTGGTCAATGAGCCTTCGGCCCATATGGAATGGACCGCGCTTGTTGAAAACCTGACGGTGAGGGAAACCCGTTTTTTCCGTCACCCGTCCTCCTGTGATCTGGTCAGCAAACATCTTGATACTCTCCTCAAAAACCCGGATAAACGCTCTATTGAAGCCTGGAGCGTGGGTTGTTCCAGTGGTGAGGAAGCCTGGACTCTGGCCATGCTGATCAGTCAGAAAGTCAGCACCTTTAACCGGCTTATTCGGTTTGGCGTAACGGCCACGGATATCAGCCTGGAAGCTTTAGCACAAGCCCGTCAGGGGATTTATGACGAGCGCCGTATATTCCAGCTGGACCCGGTGCTTCAGGAACGCTTTTTCCGCCCCTGTGGTAACGGCAAGGTACAGGTGACAGAACGGCTGAGTGAACGGGTGTGCTTCTCCCGGGTGAATGTTTTGAATCTCAATCGGTCTCCGATGCGCAATATGGATCTGATTTTTTGCCAGAACCTGTTGATCTATTTCCGCCGCTGGCGACGGATAGCCATTTTGGAGCAGCTTGTCGAGCGCCTTGCGCAGGGGGGGCTGCTGGTCATCGGGCCTGGGGAAATAACCAACTGGCAGCACCCCGAGCTGGAACTGGCAGGCAGCACTGAGACGCTGGCTTTTATCCGGCGTAAGCGCTGAACACAGAATAAACAGAACAGTCGTGGTGAGAACCACGATGGACAGGAGAGATTATGGGGGATCGCCGCGATCACGGTGGGCGCAATCCAATGGAGTCCAGCCAGTCAGGACATGGCACTCAGTCCCAGGACTGGATCGCTCTGGATTGGGTGCGTGGGGAAATTACCGATACCCTCGCTCAGGCCCGCCAGTCTCTTGAGGCTTATGTTGACAATCCCCAGGACGACACCCGTCTGAGGTTCTGCCAGAACTATATCCATCAGGTACATGGCACCCTGGAAATGGTGGAGTTCTATGGGGCGGCTCTGCTTGCGGAGGAAATGGAAAGCCTGACCCGTGCCCTGCTGGATGAAACCCTGCCGGGCCAGAGTGAAGCCCTGGAAGTGCTGATGCAGGCTATTCTGCAACTGCCGTCTTATCTTGAGCAGATTCAGGTCGGTCGCTGTGATATTCCCCTGGTGATACTGCCGATACTAAATGACCTGCGCAGTGCCCGTGGCGAACACCTGTTGTCGGAAACCTCTCTGTTCAGCCCGGATCTGTCGTCTTTAACCCCGCCAGTGGAAACCAATCCCCTTGAACAGCTGAATAATGATTCTCTGGTTCAGTTGCTGAAAAAACTACGGCAGATGTATCAGTTTGCCCTGGTTGGCTTTTTTAAATCCCCGGCGGAGAAGTCCAATCAAGAATACCTCACCAAGGTATTCAGTCGCATGGAATCCCTGAGTAAAGAACTTCCGGTTTTTGATCTCTGGCCTGTGGCCCATGCCCTGATGCTGACTATGGTATCCGGCGAGGTGTATAACAGTCCCACGGTCAGAAACCTGTTCCGCCAGATTGACCAGGTTCTGCAGGGCCTGATTTCCAACGGTGCGATGGCGTTTAACCAGCCCCTGCCCGATGATCTGCTGAAAAATATTCTGTATTACGTAGCCGGCAGCGAAAACGCTGATCCGGTCACCAGCGCTGTCCGTGAACGCTACAAGTTGAGTGAAGCGCTGGTTGATGACGAAACCCTGGATCGTGAGCGCCAGCGCCTGAATGGCCCGGATCAGGAGGCCATGTCCACTGTTGTTAAGGCTCTTTCCGAAGAACTGATGACGGTGAAGGATGCTTTGGATCTTTATGTCCGCAACGCCGGTGATGCTCTTGAAACACTGTCTGCGCAACTGGTCGTCTTACGGCAGGTTGCGGATACTTTGGCAGTGCTTGGCCTTGGTGTTCCCCGGAAAATCATTCTGGAGCAGATCGATACTCTATCGTCCATGGTGAATAACCAGAGCCGTGATGATAACCAGCTGATGGATGTGGCTGGCAGTTTGCTCTATGTGGAGGCCACCCTCAGCGGCATGGTCAATGAGCCCAGTGCGGTCGTCCGTGAAAAGGAAGATGCCCCGGCTGATTTCCACAGTGGTCGTCGGGCGGTTATCCAGGAGGCCTGCTCAGGACTGGAACAGGCCAAAGAGAGCATTGTCGATTTTGTCGCTTCCAA
Source organism: Parendozoicomonas sp. 209JJ7-1 (assembly GCF_058147085.1). Taxonomy (NCBI): domain Bacteria; kingdom Pseudomonadati; phylum Pseudomonadota; class Gammaproteobacteria; order Oceanospirillales; family Endozoicomonadaceae; genus Parendozoicomonas; species Parendozoicomonas sp. 209JJ7-1. The sequence goes on from NZ_JBYVJU010000002.1 coordinate 199,894, forward strand.
GTGGGATAAGAACTGTCTGACTCCTGTTCCTGAAGTTCTTAACTCCGTATATGGCAGTCTGGAAATTATTGGCCAGCCCCGTGTAGCCGGGTTGATGAAGTCTGCCAGTGATTATATTTCCACACTGCTGGAACCCGCTGCCAGAGAACCTGAGTGGAGCAATCTGGAGCAGCTGGCGGATGTTCTTGCCGGAGCAGAATACTACCTTGAGCGTCTGGGTGATGAGTCCGACGAGCAGAGCATATCCATTCTGGATATGGCGGAAGAGAGTCTGGGTAAACTTCTAGCAACTGAAAGCGCTGCTGAAGAACCTGCAGAACCAGAGCTGGATATTGTTCTGGAGATCGAACCCGAACATGAGCTTGACGTTGATGTTGACGCGGAGCTTGATACTGATCTGGCAGATATTGAGGTTGATCCCAAAGGCTCTGAAGGCGATGAGGAAGAGATTGTTCTTGAGCTGGATGATCTGGAATCTGACGAGGCTGAAAACACTCCCGTTGAATTTTCTCTGGAAGATATTGCGGAGGAGCCGGCTGAAGAAATCAATATCGAGTTATCTTCCGATACTGAAGCTATAGCTGCAGACGTTGAAGAAGACGAAATCGAGATTGATCTGGACTTGGATCTTGAGCTTCTTGATCTGGATACAGAGGTCACCGTTGAAGAGGCTTCAGCTGAAGAAAGCGTTGTTGCTGAGCAGGGATCAGTCGAAGAAGAGATTGAAATCACGCTGGAAGATATCAATCTTGAAGATTTCTCTGAAATAGAAGAAGCGGCTCCTGTTGCTGAAGAGGAAATCATTCCTGATGATCTCAACCTTGAAAACCTGACTCCTATCGAAGAGAGTTCTCAGCCAGAGCCTGCTATTGAAGAGTTTGCTATTGAAGAGCCTGTGGCTCAGATGGTCCTTGAAGAAGATGAAGACGACAATGACCAGGAGCTGATTGATATTTTCGTGGAAGAAGCCGGAGAAGTGCGGGAAGTTCTATTGGATTACTTCCCCCGCTGGCAGGCTAACCGTGAAGATCAGGAAGCCCTGAAAGAATTTCGCCGTGGCTTCCATACCCTGAAGGGCAGCGGCCGTATGGTTGGCGCGACAGTAATAGGCGAGCTGGCCTGGTCTGTTGAGAATATGCTCAATCGCGTTATTGACGGTGCCACTGAAGGCCATGATGCCATGGTCAGTCTTGTGGAAAAGGTCATTACTCTGTTGCCTGAACTGGTGAACGAATATTCTGCCGGTACGCAGAAAATTACGGATACCGTGCAGACATACATGGATGGAGCCGATGCTTACTCCCGTGGTGGTGAAGTTCCTGAGCCTGTGACTGCTGAGCCAACACCGGAAATTGAACAGTCAGCAGAAGTTGAAGCAGAGCCTGAAGAAATGCCAGCGCTTCCGGTTGATACTGAGCTTGTGTCTATTTTCTGCAAGGAAGGCCGGTCTCATCTTCAGGTTGTTAATGATTACGTTGAAAAATTTAATGAAGCTGATGGCACCCTGGCTATCAGTGATGATCTGCAAAGAGCGCTGCACACTCTGAAAGGCAGCGCGGCTATGGCGGGCATTACCGCAATTGCGGTGCTGGCCGATGAGCTTGAGCATACTGCGAAAGAGTTTCGTTCTCTGGGGGTTGAGGCCGGTGAACAATTTGTCAGCATTCTTGCCCGTGCCAGCCTGATGGTTGAGCAGGGACTGGACCAGGTTTCCGGTTCCTCCTCCAATACCCTGGTAGAACTGGAAGGCAGCTCGGAACTTATCGCTGAAGTTCTTGCCCTGCTTGAACAGTGCACGGCTGAGCTTGAAAGGCCGGAAGAAGAGCAGGGGTCCGCCCAGCAATCCATGTCCAGCTTCCTGGCTGAACATATGAACCTTGTGCTGGACGCAACGCCGGGGCTTATGGCCTGGGACAGAAACCCGGGCGGAGAGTTGCTGGTGTCCCTGCAAAGTGGACTGCAGGAACTGGTTGATGATGCTCGACAGATAGAACTGGATGTGGTGGCTGAGCTGGGTGAGCAGCTGTCGGTGACTTATCAGGCTTTGGTCCATAAAGGCCAGCCAGCATCTGGTGAGGCTGTTGAAACTCTGATTGCCGGTCAGGACCAGTTGGTGAATATGCTGGATGAGATGGCCGGCCAGCAATTGCCGACAGCTTCAGAAGATGTACTTGCACGTCTGCAGTCGTTGACGGAAGAGCTTGAAGCCGAGCCTTCCCTGGATGACGTCCATGATGCAGCGGAAGATATTGTTGAAGATGTTGCGGAATCTCTGACGGAAAATTCTCCGGTAGCAGAAACACCTGTTGCTGTTGTTGAAGAGATTGTCGTTGAAGAAGTCGCTGCCGAGGAAACAGCTATTGAGCAGCCGCAGCCTGAAGTAACCGTTGTTGATGATGACCATGATCCGGAACTCGTTGCCATTTTCCTTGATGAGGCAATGGATAATCTGGATACAGCGTCGTCTGCCCTTTATCGCTGGCTGGATAAACATTCCGACCTGAGCATTCTGATGGAACTTCAGCGCTATCTGCACACCATCAAGGGTGGCGCGTTGATGGTTGGTATTTCTGAAATCAGTGATCTCAGCCATGAGCTGGAAGATATTTACGAAGCTCTGGGCCTCGGACGCCTGCGGGCATCCAATGACCTGATTAATCTTCTTCTGCGCGGCCACGATACCCTTGAAGAAATGCTGGGATCTATCCGCTCCAATCGGGATTGTGTACCCGCAGACAAGCTGTGCAGTGATATTCGCGCGGTTATGGCACAGGCGGATCAGCAGGAAAAAGATATTACTGAATCTGCTGGTGATACAGTTGTCAGTGTTGAACCTGTAGAGGTGCCGGAAACGGTATCCGTTTCTGATTACACAGATAATATTGATGATATTGACCCGGAGATGTTCGCCATCTTCAGGGAAGAAGCCACTGACCTGCTGGAACAGGTTGAAAGCCAGATTGCTACCTGGGGGCAGGAACCGGGGAATCCGGAATGTCCGGCGCAGTTAATGCGTGCCCTGCATACCCTGAAGGGCAGCGCCCGTATGGCCGGTCTGGCTGAGCTGGGTGAAATCAGCCATGAATTTGAGGTACAGGTGCAGGCTCTGCAGGAGTCCGGTAACCCGCAGGTGGGAGATATCAGCGCCTTTGCGTCCATGGTTGGGAAGATTCAGCACAGCTTTGATGCCGTTGTGGACTCCTTTGGCCAGGAGACGGAAGCTGATTCCCAGGCAGTTGAAAGTCAGCCAGAACTTCCTGTTGAAAAACATGAACAGGGCGGTAATGTTGTCAGTTTCCCTGGTGTGGAAGTTGAGGCTGTTGAACGTATACAGGCTCCTGCCAGCGAGCTGCTACAGAAAGCCGCCAGCGCCAATATTCATCTCGCAGACCGGGAAATGGTGCGTGTACCTGCGGATTTGCTGGATCAGCTGGTGAACCTTGCCGGTGAAACCAGTATTTCCCGTGCCCGGATTGAACAGCAGATCAGTGATTTCAGTTACACCCTGAATGAAATGCATACGACCATTGATCGTCTGCAGGAACAGCTGCGTCGTCTTGATATAGAAACCCAGGCGCAGATTCTGTCCCGTCACGAAGGTGAAGTGACCAGCCATCCCGATTTTGACCCCCTGGAAATGGACCAGTATTCGGAACTGACCCAGTTGTCCCGGGCACTTGTGGAATCAGCCACTGACCTTGCGGATCTTAAGGAAGCTCTGGAAGACAAGAACCGGGATTCAGAAACCCTGCTTCTGCAACAGTCCCGTATCAATACCGAGCTTCAGGAAGGCCTGATGCGTACCCGCATGTTGCCGTTTAACCGTCTGGTTCCTCGCCTGCGACGAATCGTACGGCAAGTGTCTTCGGAACTGGGTAAGCAGGTTGAGCTGAAAGTTGTGAATGCGGAAGGGGAAATGGATCGTTCGGTGATGGAACGCATGGTGGCCCCCCTTGAACATATGCTCCGTAACGCCATCGACCATGGTATCGAAGATATTCCGGCCCAGCGTGTGGCCCAGGGCAAAAACGAGATAGGTGAAATCAGTCTGAACCTTGCCCGTGAAGGTGGTGAAATTGTTCTTTCCCTGGCGGATGATGGCCGTGGTCTTGATCTGGATGCAGTTCGTGGCAAGGCTGTTGAACGTGGCCTGATAGCCAAAGGTGCAGAAGTCCCTGATGCGGAAGTGTCCCGCATGATCTTCCAGCCCGGCTTTACCACAGCCAAGAACGTGACCCAGATTTCCGGTCGTGGTGTGGGTATGGATGTGGTGAACAGCGAGCTTAAGCAGCTGGGTGGCCATATTGACATCAGTACAACGGAAGGCAAGGGAACCGAGTTTGAAATCCGTCTGCCCTTTACTCTCTCTGTTAACCGGGCATTGCTGGTTAACCTTGGTGAGGAACAGTTCGCGATTCCCCTGAATACACTTGAAGGTATTGTACGTCTCAGCCCGTTTGAACTGGAGAAACATTACCGTTCAGACGATCAGGGACTTGAATACGCTGGCCGTCATTACCAGCTGCGTTATCTGGGCGATCTGCTCCATAACAGTAAGCCCCGTCTGGATGGTATAAACCATGAGCTGCCGGTTCTGCTGATTCGCTCCGGTGACAGTGGTGTGGCTATTCATGTAGACAGCTTGGTGGCCAGCCGGGAAATCGTTGTAAAAAGTCTTGGCGCTCAGTTTGCCGGTGTTCGAGGGGTTACCGGCGCGACAATACTGGGTGATGGTCGTGTTGTTGTGATTCTTGATCCGGTAGGCCTGTCCTTCGGCCAGGGTGTACGGCAGAGTCTTGATGTTGCAGTTCAGTCCGCACAGGAAACAGTGGCTGAGCAGGAAAACAATCTTGTTATGGTGGTGGATGACTCAGTAACGGTACGGAAGGTAACTGGCCGTCTGCTGAAGCGGAATGGTTACAGCATACTCTTTGCCCGGGATGGTGTAGAAGCCATGGCCCTGCTCCAGGAGCATCGCCCTGCGGTTATGCTGCTGGATATTGAAATGCCCCGTATGGATGGTTTTGAAGTTGCCACAGCTGTACGAAATAACCCGGAACTGAAACATATACCCATTATCATGATTACTTCCCGGACCGGTGAGAAGCACCGTCAGCGGGCTAAGGAAATCGGTGTAAATGAATATCTTGGTAAGCCTTTCCAGGAAGGTCCCCTGCTGGAAACCATAGGTAGTTTTGCAAAACGCCATGATTGATAAGCCAAACCGTGCAGGAATAGGCATTATCGCTGACCGGGCTCTTGTCCGGCAGCGGTTGCGACAGACCCTGGAAGAGCAGGGTTTTGTCGTTGTTGCCAATATACCACCGGAGGGCTATCGCCCTGGTTTGCTGGAATCTCCCATGGTGAAAGTCTGGATTGTTGATTTAGATAACGAAGACGACAATGATCAGTTACTGGATCACCTCGCCGAATATCCCCGGGTGCCGGTTTTCTATAACATTGGCCTGCCGGAAAGCAGTACATCCTCTATTGAATTCAAGCGCTGGCAGCGACGTCTGATCGGTAAGCTGGAGCCGTTCCGGGAACCGGAAACACCTGTTGATCAGGATAAGAGCCAGCGGGTTGTGTCCTGGCCAATAAAATCGTCCCGTCAGCCAGATAAACGCACCAGTAGTAAACCCGCCGAACATGTCTGGGTGCTTGGGGCTTCCCTTGGCGGCCCCAATGCTGTGAAGCTGTTTCTCGACGCTCTTCCCCAGAACTTTCCCTGCGCATTTGTTTATGCCCAGCATATTGACCGGGAGTTTGAGTCAGTGCTGATGTCCACCGTAGCCAGGCACAGTGATTTCAGTATGGTCAGTGCCAGCCCCGGATTAGTGTTGAATGATGGTGATATACTGCTGGCTCCTGTTGAACAGAAAGTTGAGTTTGACAGCAAGCATCGCCTGCATCTTTTGGATACTCCGTGGAGCGGCTCCTATTGCCCCAATATTGATGAGGTGATGGAAACCGTCAGAAAAACCTGGCCTGATACCAGCGGTACAATTATTTTTTCCGGTATGGGGAGGGATGGTTGCAGAGAAGCTGCGATTTACAAATCCCATGGGCGGCCAGTCTGGGTGCAAAGCCCGGAAACCTGTGCCAGCAGCCTGATGCCGGAAGCCATTATTGATGAAGGGTTTGATAGTTTCTGTGGTAGCCCCCAGGAGCTGGCTGGCAAACTGGTAAAAATAATAAACCGTGAACGAGAACAGGTATCCACAGCTACTTCCTAGGGTCGTTTGCTGGTTTTGAGAAGAGAATAGTAAAGACGATGGCACAAGATAACCGACAGATCACAGCCATGCTGGTTCCGGTCATTAATGAGAAATTACTGATCCCGGGCAGTGTTGTTGCCGAATTAATACCCTTCTTAACTCCACAGGTTGTGAAAGGTACGCCGGACTGGCATATGGGAGAGATTTCCTGGCGAAGTCAGTCTATCCCGCTGATCTCTTTTGAGCGCCTGAATGACAAGGATTCATCATCTGCCAATATGGGCAAATCTGCTTATGCGCGGATTGCGGTTATCAACTGTGTTTCGGAAGACAGCAGCCTGCGGTTCTACGCCATTCCTCTGCAGGGAATACCCAGCACCCTCAGGGTGTCTGGGACAGATATCAGCAGACTCAAGAAAGCTGAACAAGGCATTGGTAAAGTTGAAAAATGTCAGATTCAGGCGACAGGTATTCAGGCTGTGATTCCTGACCTGGATCAGATTGAAAGACGTCTGCTTGAACTTTAAAAAGGCTGTTCATTTAAAAAGACTTCTGCTGACTGCAGTCTTTCTTAAATGACTGTTGCATCTCAGTGAGTTGTTTCTGGGTCAGTATAAACTGGGGTGGAGATATCTCCGGAAGGATTTTCTTCAGGCAGACTGTGCCAGCGTTTCCGCTTTTGCCCGTAAGGTTGTCCAGGGTTGCTTTGACAAGTTTTTTGCCCCCTGACAGTGTGTGGCCCTCAGTTATTGAGCCAATGCAACAGATAGCGCAATCAGGTAGCTCGCTTGCCGCCTGCTGGGATACTTCTTCTTCCTGACCATACTGCATTAATCCCAGGGCTGTGATTTTTCTTGTTATCTGAAATTGGTCCGGTGCAGTAATGGCAATTTCCTGAATACCACCATGGCAACGGTCTCCTCCTGGAATCTGTTTCACGACTTTGATATTTACATCGTGGGAAAGGTTTGTAGCCAGTGGCAGACCCTGTATCAGAAGTGCATAGGTAAAAATTCCGGTTCCCCCGCTGTTTTCTGTGTAGTTGATAAGGGTATGTTTGTCCTGCAGCTGCCCTATGATCTGGTAGTGTATGAATGTCGGGAGATTTCTGCTTTCCGAGCTGTCTTCCGAGTGCATGTTGTTCCATGTAGCCTGCCATAGGCCAGAGGTCTGTACCGGTTCATCCCTATAGCGGGCCTGGCAGGAGGCGAGGTCAAGGAGTGTTTTTGAAGCCTTTCCTGTTGCCTGCTGGTTCACCAGTTTATGAATGCACAAAGGGTGAACCGGCAGCATGTTTGCGCTTGAGGCGATAGGCAGTAACGCAAACAGTGTAAGAACGGTAAGCAATAGACATTTCATGGCGAGGCAGTGTAGTTGGCCTTATGATTCCTGCCAGTCACCCCAGAGATATTGTAAAAGGCTGAGAGCTGCCACGGGCGCTGTTTCGGTTCTTAAAACCCGAGGACCCAGTGTAAGTGAATGAAATTTTTTCTGTTCAGCCAGGGCGATTTCATCTGCACTCAAACCACCTTCCGGACCGACAAGCAAAGAGACAGATTCTGGTGTTTGGTAACCTGTCAGTGTTTTTTCTGTACGATGGTGAAGCACAAAATTGAGATTGGTTGTACGGTTTTCCAGCCATTCATTTATGTGTTGGGGCGGGTGAATAACCGGCACAATATTTCTGCCGCACTGCTCACAGGCGCTTATAATTACCTGTTGCCAGTGGCGCAGGCGCTTATCCTGCCTGTCGCTGTTAAATTTGACTTCGCAGCGTTCGGTAAACAGGGGCGTGATTTCTGTAACGCCGCACTCCACCGCTTTTTGAATGGCATAATCCATGCGTTCTCCCCGGCTCAGGGTCTGGCCGAGGAATATCTTCAGAGGGGATTCCCGGTCTGCATTACAGAACTCCAGGGGAACAACCTGAACCTTTTTCCTGGTCACTTCACTGACCCGGGCCTGCCAGAATCCACCCTTACCATTAAACAGAATCAACGGATCACTGGCTTTCATGCGCAGGACACGGCCAACATGGTTAGCGGCGGATTCCGGAAGGTCAATAGGCTGATAGGCCTGAAAAGAAACAGGAACAAAGATTCTGGGATTGCGCATGCAGTGTATGGGATATGAGAGGATAGAAACGGCTATTGTAACGGATGGGCCGGGAGGAATGTCCAGACCCATTGATAATGGAGGTTACTTCCCGGGATAAAGACCCAGATTTTTCAGAATGGCCAGAGAAGGCGTGGACTGGTTCAGGGTGTAGAAGTGAAGTGATGGAACACCAAAGCTAATCAGCCGTTCGCAAAGGCGGGTAACAACTTCTTCTCCAAACTGGCGAATGCTGGCGCTGTCATCGCCGTATGCTTCCAGTTGTCTGCGCAGCCAGCGGGGCAGTTCCGCGCCACAGGCATCGGAGAAGCGAGCCAGTCTCATGTAATTGGTGATGGGCATAATGCCGGGAACAACAGGAACATCTATGCCCATGGCCGCAACGCGATCCATAAAGTAGAAGTAGCTGTCGGCATTAAAGAAGTACTGGGTGATGGCGGAATTAGCCCCGGCTTCTACCTTGCGACGGAAATTATCCAGGTCGGAATCCATTGAGGCAGCCTGGGGATGGACTTCCGGATAAGCGGCTATCTCAATATGGAAGTGGTCACCTGTTGCTTCACGAATAAATTCCACCAACTGGCAGGCATACTGGAAATCAGAACGGTCAAAGCGCCCCATACCCGATGGCAGGTCGCCCCGCAGGGCAATAATTCTGTTGATGCCAAGGGACTGATAGTCCTTAAGCAGAGAGCGAATATGGTCTTTGTTATCACCAACACAGGCCAGGTGGGGCATAATAGGGAGGCTGGTGGCTTCCCTGGTAAGCAGCAGAGTGTTCCGTGTGCGGTCACGGGTAGACCCCCCTGCGCCATAGGTAACAGAGAAAAACTCGGGATTGGCCGTTGCAAGTTTTCCGGCGTGAACTTTTAACTTGTTAGCCCCTTCCTCAGTCTGGGTCGGGAAAAACTCAAAACTGACTGCAGTCATAATTGGTCGGGCCAGCATTTTTGGCCGTACCCGTTCTCCTGATATTTGTTTTATTCGTTTTTAATATTATCGAGCGTACCGGTACCGGAGTGTGTTGGAGCACTCCGGTACAGACGGGTTTAGTATTTGTAGTCGTCAGTTTTATAGGGGCCATCCACAGGCACCTTGATATAGTTGGACTGCTCTCCAGTCAGGCGGGTAATTACACCACCAAAGCCCTGTACCATGTATCTGGCCACTTCTTCGTCCAGTTTCTTGGGTAGAATATCAACATAGAGAGCGTCTTTCTTTTCGTCTGCGGGCAGATCAGCGAACTTACCTTCAAACAGGTGAATCTGGGCCAGAACCTGGTTGGCAAAAGAACCATCCATAATGCGTGACGGGTGACCTGTAGCGTTACCCAGGTTCACCAGGCGGCCTTCAGACAGAAGCAGGAGGTGATCGCTGTTGTTGTCGCTGCGGTAAATCTTGTGCACCTGGGGCTTGATCTCTTCCCAGCGCCAGTTTTCACGCATGTAGGCTGTGTCGATTTCTGTATCGAAGTGACCGATATTGCTGACCACACAACCCTTCTTCAGGTGACGCAGCATGGTGCTGTCACAGACATGAACATTGCCTGTGGTGGTCACAACAAGGTCAGTGGTTCCCAGCAGCTCTTTATTTACGCTGTTGTCATCACCTGTGTTTACACCATTGATGTAGGGAGATACGACTTCAAAGCCATCCATACATGCCTGCATGGCACAGATAGGGTCGATTTCGGTAACCCGGACAATCATCCCTTCCTGGCGCAGTGACGCCGCAGAACCCTTACCCACATCACCATAACCAACAATCAGTGCTTTCTTGCCAGCCAGAAGATGATCTGTAGCACGCTTGATAGCATCGTTGAGGGAGTGACGGCAGCCGTACTTGTTGTCGTTCTTGCTTTTGGTTATAGCGTCATTCACGTTGATAGCCGGGACCTTGAGGGAACCCTCTTCCAGCATTTCCAGCAGGCGGTGAACACCAGTGGTGGTTTCCTCGGAAATACCGTGGTTCTTTTCCAGCAGCTGGGGATATTTGTCGTGCAACAGGGCAGTCAGGTCACCGCCATCATCAAGAATCAGGTTGGGTGCCCAGCCGGGTACGTCAGCACCAACAGTTCGTTCCAGGCACCACTCGTACTCTTCTTCTGTTTCACCTTTCCAGGCAAATACGGGAATACCTTGGACAGCGATAGCGGCTGCGGCATGATCCTGGGTGGAGAAGATATTACAGGAAGACCAGCGTACCTCTGCACCCAGGGCTATCAGGGTTTCGATCAGCACGGCCGTCTGAATGGTCATATGAATGCAGCCCATAATGCGGGCACCTTTCAGGGGCTGGGAAGCCTGGTATCGCTGGCGAATGGCCATCAGGGCGGGCATTTCTGACTCAGCGATTTCAATTTCACGCTTTCCCCATTCGGCCTGGGTTATATCAGCAATTTTGTAATCACTGAATTCCGGAATATTGGCTGCGTTCATATTGCTTCTCTTATGTTGAGACAGGCTGGGTGATGCCCGGTTTTTTGATGATGTTCGTGAGTCTAACAGTTGATTTATAAAGCATCAAAATATTTTGATATAGATGTGGAGCTGTGTGTGCTGGTAAACGCTGGAATACGAAACGGGATAATCCATTATCTTTCCCAGTGCTTTTAAAAGGGTCTGCTTTAAAAGGGTCAGAGAAAATAACACTTCTGTCAGAGGGTGAACGGGAATGTTTGTGGTGAAGATCTGTCATAGGCATAGACCACGACGAGAGTCCTAATGGTCAGCCTGTGGCCGTGACCAGGCCATAGGGGTGAAAAAATCAGGGGTGGAAAAATCACTATTCCCGGACACTCAGACTGAAGGAGAATGCAGGGATGAAAACAGTACGACAGACAGCCAGATTGATCAGCATGCTATTAGTCGTGGTTCTTGGTGTCATGTTCAGCGTGAATGGCAGTGCTCAGATTGTGGCTAAGAAAGAAAGCCGCATTTACGCGGCAGGTATCGTAGAGAGAGCCGGTACCAAAATGTTCAGAAAAAGTACAACAAGGCCGGGCAGCACTCACACACAGCCCACTGTTGTAACACCAGTATCAAGTGTTTCAGATTCAAGTGTTTCAGATTCAAGTGATTTCAGAACTGTAACTCACGCAGGTGAGGTTAAACCTGTTCAGGAACAGGAAAGAGAAGAGCCTGTGGTTTCGCCACAGGATATAGACACCATCTTTGATGGTAATCTGATGAATGATGTAAAAAAAGCCTATGCAGGTGGAGTCAGTTCTATTCGTATGGGCGATTATAAAACCCGTATACAGAAGGCATTTCTTCATCTGGTAAATAACCTGCCCACACAGGGAGCTGTGCAATCAACGGGTGTCAGTGACGACGGATACACTGTGCCCCGTATGTCTGGAAACTGGTTCAGCACTTTCCCTATGGTTGCTGCCAATCTGAATAATGAGAATGGCGGAGCTGTTGCGGTTAACGTCAAGTTCAAAATGGTATTGGCTGGTCAGGAGAGAACAGAAAGCAAAGGTGTCTGCGGCCTGAGCAAAGAAGGGACGTTTGATGGTTTCTTTCGGGTATCCATAGTCAGTACTGGTTCGGCCGGGCAGTGGGTGGCGTATCTTCATCCGGTTTCGGAGAATGAGGAAGAAAGCAAAAAAGTTATTAAAGACTGTCTTGTAAATTATAGAGTGCCCTTTGGTCTGGGAGTAGGTGGAGGTCAGGTTGCGGGGCATCCGACACCAATGATGATTGAAGCCATACTGCTTATGGCTGCCAGAGGCCAGGTTTCTGGTACAACAATCACTTGGTTCTCCTCTGTCTACTCGTTTGAGCTTGACGGGAGGGACACGACTGCCCTTCACAGAGCTCTGAGAAATCCGTCAATCCGGAAACTTCCTGTCAAGATTACAGAGCAGGAATTCTCTATTGATCAAAACGACTGATTTAAGAGAGAAGTTGTGGAGATAAAAAACGGAGCCACAAGGCTCCGCTTTTTTTATGGTTTGCAGACTGTTTATTACAGCCCAGCCTGCACACGCAGCGCGTCAGCTTTATCGGTGAGCTCCCAGGTGAACGCTTGGTCTTCCCGGCCAAAGTGGCCGTAAGCGGCAGTTGCCTGATAAATCGGACGTTTCAGGTCGAGCATGGCGATCAGGCCTTTAGGACGCAAGTCAAAGTTTTCACGCACCAGCTCAACAATCTTTTCATCGCTGATTTTGCCTGTTCCGAAAGTGTTTACGCTGATGGAGGTCGGTTCGGCAACGCCAATGGCGTAGGACACCTGGATTTCACAACGGTCGGCCAGACCTGCGGCTACGATATTCTTGGCTACATAGCGTCCGGCATAAGCTGCCGAACGGTCAACCTTGGAGGGATCCTTGCCGGAGAAGGCACCACCACCGTGGCGAGCCATGCCGCCATAAGTGTCCACGATAATCTTGCGTCCGGTCAGGCCACAGTCACCTACCGGTCCACCGATCACGAAGTTACCGGTGGGGTTGATGTGATACTGGGTATCTGCATGAAGCCATTCGGCAGGCAGAACAGGCTTGATCACTTCTTCCAGAATTTCTCTGCGCAGCTGCTCCAGGCTGACCTCAGGGTCATGCTGGGTAGAAAGAACCACCGCGTCAATGGCAACGGGCTTGCCGTCGGAACCGTAGCGCAGGGTAACCTGGCTCTTGGCATCCGGGCGCAGCCAGGGCAGGGTCTTGTTCTTGCGCAGATCAGCCTGACGCTCAACCAGTTTGTGGGAGTAATAGATGGGAGCGGGCATCAAGGATTCGGTTTCGTTTGTGGCGTACCCAAACATAAGTCCCTGGTCGCCTGCGCCCTGTTCGTGGCTTTCGGTTTCGTCCACACCCATGGCGATGTCTACAGACTGCTTGCCGATCGCATTCAAAACCGCAACGCTTTCACCATCAAAGCCCAGGTCGCCATTGTCATAGCCAATGCTTTTCACGACATCACGCACCAGTTCTTCTATATCTACATAGGTGTTGGTACGCACCTCGCCGGCCACGATAACCATACCGGTCTTGACCATGGTTTCTACGGCTACACGGGCATTGGGGTCATCCTTGAGGATGGCGTCCAGAATGGCATCAGAAATCTGGTCAGCCACTTTGTCCGGGTGACCTTCGGAAACAGACTCTGAGGTAAACAGTGAGTATTCAGCCATGGTTTTTATTCCTCTGATAATCCTTGTCTTTGGCGCAGTCGGTAAAACCGTTGCACCTGAATTTGAAAGCCGTTACGCAGCCCTAAATACTGGGCTTCACCAGCAGTGAGGCCGGCTTCCCGTGCCCAGCCACTTAATTCCTGGGTACTGAACCCAAGCCACAGATCACCGCAGGTTTCCCGTACCCATTCCTGGTCATGACGGCTGAGTTCGCTGATAAACAGACTGGCACCTGGTCGTAATAAAGTAGCCGCTTCCCGGAAGATGGCCGCAGGGGCCGGCACATGGTGCAGAACCATGTTGGCAACAATGCAGTCTACGGAGAGACCTTCATCCGCCAGCAATGAAAGCTCTCCCAGGCGATATTCAATATTGGCAATTTTATGTTTGCGGGCATACCTGCGGGCTTGCTCCAGCATTTCCCGGGAGTTATCCAGGGCAATAACTGTTTTAAACCGGGAGGCAAGATCGGGCAGGAACGCGCCCTCACCAGGGCCAATTTCCACCACACTGTGATTTCCGGGCAGTTCTGTTTTCGCCAGAACTTCAAGTACTGTATTGGCGTACAGGGTGTGATCTGCGATCAATTCCTGGTGTTTTCTGAATGCCTGAATATTGCGGGAAAAGAACAGCCGGGATTGCTCTGCCCTGCTTTGACGAATTTCCTGAAGCCTTTCCCTGTGTATGGACTCAAGGGGAGTTTCGTCAATAGCTTCAAACATGGCCGCTATTACACGTCCACAGGCGGATTCCGCTGGCGGTAGGGCCCGGCGGTAAAAAATGGAGTTACCTTCCCTACGGGTAGAAACCAGGCCAGCTCTGGCCAGAACCTTAAGATGGTGGCTCAGTCCGGACTGGCGGGTATTCAGAATACGGGTCAATTCCAGAACCCCCAGAGATTCCGTACGCAACAGGCGCAGAACCTCCAGGCGCAAAGTGTCGCCCATAGCTTTGTTAAGGGATGCGAGTTCCAGTAACTGATAGTTGTGTTCTGCCGTTTGAGGCTGCGCGAGTGGGGCGGTCATAGCGAGGCAGTCTAACAGTTACGCTTAATAGCATCAAAATATTTTGATATAGGAGGTGTGGGGCTGAACGTACATAACTGGAAATTTGGCGAAAAGCGGATAATCTCATCACAGGAAATTGTGTAATCGTAAGGATGTGCTTGGAAGATGAGTTCCAACCCCTTTTGAATCTGTTGCCTGAGTGGTACAAGAGGCGGTTGCTATATGCTGACTCTTTTACTGAAGCGCCGCCCAGGGGGGAGACTGCAACACTGGCTGGCTTCTGTTCTCCTGCTGTCTATGCCGGTCGTGGCTGGCTCCGGCAAACTTTCAAAATCAATCTCTTTCCCCAATCTGCATGAACTATCCGCACAGAGTGAGCAAACTGACAGGGCAAGCCGCTTCAACACAGAGCCGGTGTTTAACCCTGAAGCAGGGCTGCTTTTTGTGGCCCAGGATTCTATAGGAAGCAAAGATACAAAAGGTGGAGGTATACACAGGGCATACAGGAGAAATGAGTTGAGAAGAACTGCAGGTGCAGAAACATGCAGTGAATCTTTGTGCCAATCGAAAGCAGTTCATTCTCCACAGCTTACAAGGCAGGACTCAGGTTACTTGAGTGATGCATCTGTAAAACAAAAAAGTGATGACGCTGTAAGCAGTCCGGAATCAACGGTTCCTTCCAGTCCTGTCGAGCCTGTTGATGCAGATTCCTCAGAGCTTCGGCACAGAGTGCCCTGGGGGGCTACGGTCGCTGAGCTGACGGAAGGTGTTGAAAAATTAAGCCTTGATTCAGCTCAAGAGGGAGTGGCGGAAGAAAGTAGTGTTGTAAAAGAAAAGCCGATTACGGCGGCCGTGGCTACAGAGGGTTGTGGAGAGGGTGCGGATAACAGTTTCCATAAAGAAGGTGCTGATTTCAGGGAAACTGTTGTTATTAATCTGGAAGAAGTGGAAAGAGTATCTGGCACCGATGGTCTTGAGGAACCAGATATTCTTCCAGAAGCAGAGTGCTGTAGCAGTCTTTCCGAGCGTCTGCTTATTGAATTTGGTTATCTGGAAAAAGCTCACCGGGAAATTGTCATGGACGTGGTTGATTCCTGGCTGAAGCTCAATAATATCAACCCCCAAAAACGCCCTGTCACAGCCGAAGATAAGAGAAAATGGGTCAGCATTGGACGCTCCCTTGCCAGGCTGGCACATGTTATTAATATGATTATCACTTGGGCGACATATACGGGAGCGGCTTATGTTATCACCTCTTATCCCAGTGAGGATGCCATTGCCACTATAGTGATTGGCCCGGAAGAGTGTCAGGCACAAGGGTCAATAAGTGGCCGGGCGGTTACCTATGAAATTGGTGATCGTCACTATATTCCCAGTGTTATGAGGGCTGTTGTTCTTGTCTGTCCGTTGTTAATGAATACATTCCTCAAGCTCAGCCTGGAGAAACTCGGGCACAAGATGATTGAGTATGCGGAACGGCATATCTGCAAGGGAGACAACTGTTGTTATATCGGGCAACCCGGAGGTGAGAAAAAATGCATACTGACCGATCCCCAGATCCAGGCGTTTGCCAACAAGATTAATAAAATTCCCCCTGATGCCCGTGAAAAAATTATTCGGGAATTTATGCGCCTGGAAGGGAAAAAAATCTGGGTAGACAAGAGTTTTCCCCTCACCGCAGATATTGTCGAGGTTGGAGAAAATCTCATTTTAAAGCGGGATACAAGATATACCCTTCATGGTTTAATACAACTGACAGGGCTTGGTCTCTGGGCAGCCTATCTGACCGTCGGGAGAAATCTGGAAGTCTTTCTGGCGACAAGTCTTGCCAATGTCACCATGGGGGGAAATGGTACCGCTGTTAACTGCACGATGCAGGGGGATGTGGTTGAGGCAAGAGCCGTTGTAACAGGCTATGACCCTGCAACCCTCGGGTATCTTTCAACAATTGCTATATTGTGGGGTGCTTTTCACTTTATTCCCAATATGATTCCGATTATCCAGGTGGGTGCTCATTACATATGCAAATCCGTATGTAGTCTGGTTCAGCGTTGTTTAACCCGGGAAATTAAAGAGGAATAGGCCAGGTGTTGTAAAACCGTATCTGCCAGGTATCTTTCAAAGGATTCAGTTCACGTTTTGCCCTCCAGCATTTAGAATACCGGGTTTTCCGGCCCTATCTTCGCAATCACTGGAGCCTCTGGTTCAATGAGCACCCGCAGAGAACGCGCTAATGCCATCCGTGCACTGAGCATGGATGCTGTCCAGAAAGCTAAATCCGGACACCCCGGTGCCCCTATGGGAATGGCAGATATTGCCGAAGTGCTGTGGCGTGACACGCTCAAGCATAACCCCAATAATCCCGAATGGGCTGACCGTGACCGTTTTGTGCTGTCCAACGGCCATGGCTCCATGCTGCTGTACTCCCTGCTGCACCTCACCGGTTATGATCTGAATATTGAAGACCTGCAGAACTTCCGTCAGCTGAACTCCCGTACCGCCGGTCACCCGGAGTATGGTTACGCGCCCGGTATTGAAACCACCACTGGCCCTCTCGGCCAGGGTATTGCCAATGCTGTGGGCATGGCGGCTTCCGAGAAGGTTCTGGCGGCGCAGTTCAACCGCCCTGGCCACAATGTTGTAGACCACAATACCTATGTTTTCCTGGGTGATGGCTGCATGATGGAAGGTATTTCCCATGAAGTTTGTTCCCTGGCCGGTACCCTTGGTTTGGGCAAGCTGGTGGCTTTTTATGATGACAACGGCATTTCCATTGATGGTGAAGTTGAAGGCTGGTTCACCGACGATACTGTAAAGCGTTTTGAGTCCTATGGCTGGGAAGTGATTCCTGCCGTAGACGGACATGACCCGGAAGCACTGATTGCGGCAATTGCCCAAGCCAGGCGCAATACAGATAAGCCAACCCTGATTTGCTGCAAAACTGTTATCGGTTTTGGTTCTCCCAACAAGGGCGGCAAGGAAGACTGTCACGGGGCCCCCCTGGGTGATGACGAGATCGCCCTGACCCGTGAACAGCTGGGCTGGACCCATGGACCTTTTGAGATTCCCGATGAGATTTATAAGGAGTGGGACTGTCGTGAAAAAGGTGCTGCTGCCGAATCTGAATGGAACACCCGCTTTGAGGTCTACAAGGCCGAACACCCTGAGCTGGCGACCGAGTTCGAACGCCGTATATCTGGAACGCTGCCTGCAGACTTCGCTGATCGCGCTGCCGAATATATCCGTAGCTGTCAGGCCGAAGGTGCCAAGGTTGCCAGCCGAAAAGCTTCTCAGAATACTCTGAATACATTCGGTCCCATGCTGCCGGAATTCCTGGGCGGCTCTGCCGACCTGGCGGGTTCCAACCTGACCATCTGGAATGGCTGCAAACCCATTACCCGTGATGATGCCAGCGGCAACTACATGCACTACGGTGTACGTGAGTTCGGCATGACCGCCATGATGAATGGTATGGCCTTGCACGGCGGTTTTATTCCTTACGGCGCAACCTTTCTGGTATTTATGGAGTACGCCTGTAACGCCCTGCGTATGGCCGCCCTGATGAAGATTCAGCAGATTCAGGTGTACACCCACGACTCTATTGGCCTGGGTGAAGACGGCCCGACTCACCAGCCTATCGAACAGCTGGCCAGTATGCGTCTGACCCCCAATCTGAACACCTGGCGTCCCTGTGACACTGTGGAATCTGCAGTGGCCTGGAAGCATGCTGTTGAAAACAAGACCGGTCCGAGCGCCCTGGTTTTCTCCCGTCAGGGTCTGCCCTGCATGAGCCGTACCGATACTCAGCTGGCGAATGTTGAACGTGGTGGTTATGTCCTGAAGGACAGTGATGGCGAGCCTGAGCTGATTCTGATCGCCACCGGTTCTGAAGTGGAACTGGCTGTAAAAGCACACGAAGAGCTGACTGCCAAAGGCCGTAAGGTTCGCGTTGTTTCCATGCCGTCTACTGAAGTGTTTGACGCTCAGGATGCCGCTTACCGTCAGAGCGTTCTGCCGGTGGAAGTGGGCGCGCGTATCGCCATCGAAGCTGCTGCCGCAGACTTCTGGTACAAATACGTTGGTCTGGAAGGCAAGGTTATCGGTATGACTACCTTTGGTGAGTCCGCTCCGGCCGTTGATCTGTTCCGCGAGTTTGGCTTTACTGTTGAGAATGTTCTGGCAGTTGCTGACGAAGTGCTGGTGGATCTGGACTAAAACTCGTCTTCAAAATTTTAAAAACGTTGAACAACGGTGCCATTGGGCACCGTTGTTGTTACTGGCTCTGGGTAAACCACTTCTCTTACTGACATTCCAGCAAAGATGACTGACAAACTGGGAATCATATATACATATCTATCTCTAAGTTACCAGCAGTGTTTAAATCTAACACACCGTGGTACACAGTTATGGAAGGTAAGATTAGTTCTTCAGTTACGCCTGATTCCGGGCAAAAAACAGAAGAGTCAGGACAGGCTTCTTCAATCTCCTGGCGTGCTGTCAGGTTTCTTGGCCGTACAGTTGTGGATGCGGGTAGCTATGCGTCTTCTTATCTAACTGGAACATCAGCGAGTAGAGAGGAAAATCTCTGCGAGAACCCTAAAGTCCCTGATCTGAGCAAGCACAAAACTATTGTTCAGAAACTTGCAGAGCGAAAGCTCCCTGGCGTTACTCTGGATAATGACTCCATGTTCAGTATGTCATCCGCTCTGTATATGGCAGAGATCAATTCGTTAGCTGAAGCAGAAACGCTGGGATTGGGCTTCATCCCGCCAGGACCATTTTTTCATACTTGGTACCCTCTCTATAATACTACTCTTTTTGATGGGAAAAATAATCGGGTAGGGTTTGATTATGTCTCTTCGGCGATAGAAGAGGCCGAGTTTTTAGAGAAATACGATATTCCACTGCTATTTATACACTCAACTCATGGTCTGGATAATGATCAAGTTGTACATATGAAAGCTCTCTTCGCTGATCAGGAAAATATTTTAAATTTGCATATTGAGGAAGACTTTAAAGGCGAATATTTAGAGACAAAACCGCAGACAACGGTAGGCGGCATCAGAAGAATGGATATCCTCCGGTATTGTACGTTACTGGATGCTGATCATGTGCTGGCTGTAGCGATACAAAAAGCAAAAAGGGAGGGGAAGTGCCGACTGGTCACAAGGCTTGAAAATAATAACGGCCAGTCTCTTACCTATCTGGATTTTGACACTGTGCTGATTCACCCTTCTCTTTATGAACTGGCTCCTCCAGGCTTTGTGTTTTGTGATAGTCCCAATTTTTTTTACAAAGTTGACAGTAGTCATATTCCAACACTGCCGGGAGCACTGCAGGAAAGGGCAAAAAATATAGAAAGCTATGTTTGCCATTTTCAGCACAAGATGGAAGGTTTGAAGTTTAACCGGGAGGAACTTACAAAGCGAAATGTGAGGTTACATGAAGCATTGCTTGATGGTGCAATTATTCGCGAATATAGAGCGATAACAGGAGATAAAAAGCCATTATCCTGGGCGGGAGTTACTAGTTTTATAAGGCTGGGCAAGGGTGTCACCCAATGGGTGGACTTCCCAAGACTTAGAGAGCACCCTGACCCCAGAACGGCGTGTGAACGAGACGGCGTAGCCCAACACCGATATGCAAATACTTCTCTCTCTGAGAGAGATGAGTTTATTCTCAGGCAACAACTCAAGACACTGACCGGGATGCAGCATTTGAAAATGTTTCATGACGGGTTGGATCACTCTTGGTGTTATGACCATATGTGACACCAGGGGCATTGAAGGAGTCAAAGTTATTGCCCTGTCTCTTTATTATTGACACTCCAGCAAGAGTGGTGGACAGGCCGAGAACCTTATTTACCTATTCATCTCTATATGCTCGACAGGCTTCTAGGCTCCTAGACGAGTGATACAGCAGATGGATAGAAAGGCAAGTTTTCCCACATATTCGAGTTTCTGTATATGCTTTTGCATATTTCTTTTTTTTGCGTTGACCGCTCTGTCGCAGACAGTAGCGCATTACCTTCCCTCGCATTACAGAATTCAACAGACAGAGAAGAAAACCGCTTTGCAAACCCACAAATTCCGAATCTTAGCCATTATAGAGAGATAGTTCTGACACTGGCAGAGCGGAAGATTCCCGATGTTACTCTGGACAAAGAGTCGATTTTCAGTATGTCCTCAGCCCTGTATATGTCAGGTATTGATTCACTGGCAAAGGCAGAAGTGCTGGAACTGAGATTTATTCCGCCAGGGCCTTTTTTTCACACTTGGTATCCTCTCTATAACACGACTCTTTTTAATGGGCAAAACAACTTAGAAGGATTTGACTATGTCTCTTTGGCGATAGAGGAGGCACATTTTTCAATAAGGTTGATCACTCTTATATCCCAGAATTACCGGAAGAACTTCAGGGTAGGGCAAAACTGGTGGAAAGCTTCATACGGCATTTCCAGCATAATAACAAAAAGCTCACTATTGGCAGAGCGGAGGTGCGAAAACTTAACGAAAGGCTACATGCAGCTCTGCTTGACGGCGACATTATTCATGAATACAGAATGATAACTGGAAGCTATCGTCCATTAGACTGGACAGTCACTATCAGTTTTATGAGGTGGAGCAAGGAACTCACCAAAAGAATAGATTTCCAGAGGCTGAAAGAGCAACCCGACCCTCTTGATGCATGTCTTTCAGCGTATGGAGGTTACAAGTATTCAGAGGTGCTCCCCAATATAGATGAGCTTACCCGAGAGCAGCTCAAGGCTCTGTCTGGAATGCAGCATATGAAAATGCTTCATGATGGGCATGATTATTCCTGGACTATGCACGATATGAGACGACGAGACCACTGAAAAAAACAAGGCCACTGTTCATATTTGCAGTTAAAAACCACTAATCTCATTGAGGTTATATATTTCTCATAATTGCTCGAATATGAGCTTTATCTACAATGATCTCCATCCTGTTACACGCCTCTATGCCAAGTTGAGCTTTAAGCCGCACTGCAATCTATTGCTTCTATCCATGCCACCTCATTTGCTATGTGAGTTACCATACAGGCCAGAGAATGAGATAAGACTTAGAAAAATATGACTTTCAGGATTGCAGTAAATGGTTTTGGCCGGATCGGACAGTGCGTCCTGCGGGCTCTTTATGAGAACGGGTACAGGGATGATATTCAGGTCGTTGCCATCAATGAACTGGCAGATACAAAGACAATTGCCTACCTTACCCGGTACGACACCACCCATGGGCAATTTCCAGGGAGTGTCAGCCACACAGAAGATGAGCTGATTATTAATGGCGAAGACCGTATACGCATCCTTCGTCAGTCCGATTCAGCCTGGCTGCCCTGGCGGCATCAGGAAATTGATCTTTTGCTGGAATGTTCCGGCTCCTTTAACAGCCGTGCCGGTGCCCTTCAGCATCTGAACAGTGGCGCTCCTCGTCTTTTGTTTTCCCAACCAGCTCAGCCGGATGTAGATGCCACAATTGTGTATGGCATTAATGAAGAACTGCTACAGGCGGATCATACGATTGTGTCCAGCGCATCCTGCACCACAAACTGCATTGTTCCTGTGCTTAAGCTTCTGGATGAAAAGTGGGGCATCAGCGAAGGTACCAGCACAACTATTCACTCTGCCATGAATGACCAGCCGGTGATTGATGCTTATCACAACAGCGATTTGCGGCTGACACGCAGCGCGTTACATTCGATTATTCCTGTTGATACCGGAATATCCAAAGGTATAGAACGCCTGCTTCCGAATCTGGCCGGGCGTTTTAAAGCACTTTCTATGCGGGTCCCGACGATTAATGTTTCGGCCATGGATCTTACGGTTAACCTGAAAACTGATGTTACCGAAGAAGTGGTGAATGACCTGATGAAACAAGCATCTGAACAGGGTCGTTTAAAAGGTATTCTTGGTTATACCCATGATCCCCATGCATCTGTGGATTTTAATCACGACAGTCGTTCAGGCATTGTGGATGGAACCCAGACCAGAGTCAGCGGTGGACGCATGCTGAAAATGCTCTGCTGGTTTGATAATGAGTGGGGATTTGCCAATCGGATGCTGGATGTTTCCCGCTTTTGGCTTGATTGCACAAGAACCTGAAAGTTTCTGACCAGTTATTAATCCGTCCAGATATCCGGCAGATGCTTTGCCCAGGCATCCGGACGTGTGCCGGGGAAATCCTCAATTCCCTGGAGCTGCTGTCTGAGAGAGGCGTCTTCTTTGGCCAGCTCCATCAGGCGATGGAAAGAGTTACTCTTGGAATTGTATGGACCCATTTGAAGTCCCAGGTTCCAGAAGTCCGGCATGTTACCATCATTGATGTCCTGAAACAGTGGCTCTGCCAATAACTCATAATGGACATTATGAGCCTCGCCAGACGGTTGATAGCCTAAAGCCTGTTTTTCATAGAAAACCTCATGCTGGATGGTTTTATCAGGACTCTTTTTGGAATCGCATTGCCCGATTCTCATTATAAAAAGGTCAAATGCGCTTCTGCCTGCCGGGGTTGTAAGGATATCGGGGCTGGTTTTCACCAAGTGAACAGCGCAGGCTGCGATTAAGGCTTTGGCTTTGTTTCTTCTGTTCAGAGGATCCTTGGGAGGAGCACTTTTATCCAGTCTCTCTTTCAATTCGTCATAACGCATCAGGGCATAATTGACTGCCTCCCGGCACTGCTTAAGCTCAACCTGCTGTTTGGCTTCACTGGTTGCCCCAGCTGAGTTCCAGGCTGGATTCAGCTGTTTAACTTTTCTTGATGCTATTGGGGAGCTACCGTTGGGAGCATCAGCCCGAAGGCCGGGAGTAGGCTTTGCATCTGGGTTTACGGTGACAGATTTACCCCTCCAGAGCCTGATAACAGCCTCTTTCAGACTCTTAAGCTGCCTGGATGCCCATTGGTAGACCCTGGAGCCGGTAATCAGGTTTTCAGCCATGGTGTATCTGCCTTTTCTGTTCTTATCGACAGATGTCGGCAGAAAGCAGGGTTACAAAAGAGTCTGGCCAGCTCACCATAATTGGGTTAATCATGATTATTTGCTGGAAGTGCTGGTAACGGGAGGGAGAGCAGAAGTTTCCATCGACTCTTCTTTATGTTCCTCTGAAGTTTGAGTAGCCGTAGACATCGTGGAACTGAAAGATGAGCGGGATGATGCAGATCCTTTTCTTGCTTGTACATGTGCTGCGGTATGTATTATCGGGATGAATGAAGGAAACAGGGGGCGAGAGAAAGCAGGAGTTGTTGTTGCATTAACAGTTGGTAATGATAGGTATGAAAAGGGCGTTTTTCTGATAGGTTGACGTATATGCTTTGGCGGGCCGCTTGTGATGGCTTGACAGGTTGAAGCTGTTAACTTCGATGAGCTCAGAGAGGGGAGACCCGGTTGATTTTGGGGGTGACGGAGTGCTTTGGATAACATATGTACAGGATTTGTCTGGGATTCCAGAGCACTTATCTTATCAGCCATGCTCAGGATATTATCCGGAATATGGCTTCTGGTGGCCATCTCCTCTATTTTAAGGTGTGAAATGTCCGGCAGGGGCAATTCGGCGATAGTTTGCATTTTTATCTGTTCATCTTCACTTGAATGATCCACTTTTTCGGGGAGGGTTGACTTGGCAACAACAATATACTCTTCAGCCATGCTGAAAGATAAATGAGGTATGAAGGTTATTTTGAAGCTTGTTTCATCAGTGCCTGCATGGTCATACCTGTCAGCAGATATCAAAGACTGGATTGAAAAATAACTCTGGGTGTTTGTAGATGGGATAATATTGACTTCTTCTGTTCTGTTAATTGAAGGAATCATTATATTTCTGGCCTCTCTGGAGGCAGGATGTTGAGGGACGGCTGGTTTAGCAAGATAGGCTTCATAGCGATAAGAGGGAAGTGGTTTTCTATAGTAAAAACTCGTAACGCTGAATGGCTCCTGATTGAATTGTGTGGCTCCCATCAGGGGTTGATGTTTGTTTGTTGTTCCCATAAATCCAAGTTGTATGTCCCTGGTATCTGAACGTCGGGCTGTAGAATACGCAGCCCATGGAGTTATATTGAGGTGCTGACTATGGGGTATAGAAAGAATATGTGACAGTTTGGTGACGGGAAATCTGGATTCGATAAAGAGTCCTGTGATTGCAGGTGCGGCATCATTGTTGACTGTTGCTTCGGTAAAATACTCTAGATGGCAGACAGTGATTTCTTTAGGGTGTTTCAAAAAAGTCTGGGAGCGCTGTGTAAAAGATAATTGTTTTTTGATCACTCTGAAATATCCTTGGGCTGGAACAGAGGGATTTTTCAGAAACTGGAAAACCTCAAGAGTGATGACACCAATCAATCTACCCTGGGGGGAGATGATATGAAAGAACTCGCTGGCCAGAGATTTTTGAAAGAAGAGAGTAAAGAAAAATACTGTAAAAAGATAAATAGCTGTTATTTTTCTGGACGCATTTATCATGGCATCACACTCCAGGTCGCATTGGGTTTATTATCCTGATGTGTGGGAGTTGTCCCATTCAGGATGTGCGACGACAGTGTAGATTGCGCAGCGTTTTTTGTGGTGATTTTATCCTTTTATAATTTTATAAATCTGTTATTTGGTGTTTTACAGGATTTTGTCTGGAATGGGTGTAACTCTGTTGTTGAAATGTCCGGGTGAGAGGTGGGCGGCGGTAAGCCCCCTGCAAGGAAAATGTTGGATAGCTTGTTATCCGGTCATAGGAATATCCTGTGTTCAGCATCATTGTTTTCGGTTGTGGTACGGTGGTCTGAGTCAGTCTGAATTGTTGAACACCTGAAATCCCCTCTGGGATTGAACTGGAAGGCTGGATTGCAGTGAAAAACTCCCGCGCTGACTGGTTGAATGCAGGTGCTTCCGTAAGGGAATAAACGGATGCCTGGGAAGATGTCTTTAAATCCCTGAATTCATATTGGCTTGCGTCTTGTGATAATGGACGCTGTTTTTTGTTTCCTGCTTTTTTGAAACTGATAATCCTCATATTCCGCTTTCTGGACCAAGCTTCTATGTAGAGTGTAAGAGCGCTTTTGTCCTGTCGGATATTGGATAATTGATCAGGTTTCAGGGAGATGAGGAAGTATTCAAGATGACAATCTGCACGTTCTTCCCAGAGTCGTTGTATAATTTGTTGGTTTCTCTTAGCAATATCCGCCAATTGACTGAGTAATGATGGATCTGCCGCTTCGAAAACCTCAAGTAAACGTCCACAATCGCAATTACATGCATGCCATAAAACTATGGCTTCATCTGTTGTCACTTTATCTGTTGTCATTTTGTCGGTTGAGCCTGACATGATAGTTTGGCTTTGCAGCCTGCCGGCAATCCCCGGCTGATTGAAATCCAAAAACCTTTTGGGATCGAACCCGAGTTCAGCGAACAAATTCTGTAATTCACGTGTCGTTAATTTTGAGTCCTGGATGACCTGATGGAGACCTTTAAGTAATTCGTTACGGTCGCAGCGCATAGAAAAGTTAACAATATCTGTGACAGAAAACACGGTGAGTATCAAATCTAGCCTGGTTTTGAATGTCTGTGGGCTTTCTTTGAAGAATTCATTACATCTGTTTGATATATCCGAACGAAATTCATTTTCAGGTAAGTAAATAATATTCTGATGATTTGGTTGGCTATCTACGGATACACTTTCATCATCAAGTACCTCTCTTTTTTTAATCGCAGCTGAATGGGCAGTGCCTGGCTCTCTGTTCAAGTAAGCTGTTCCAAGACCGGGTTGTTCCATGTCTTTGTATTGTGAGCGTTGTAAAGTAGAGGGTTTGTACAATGCATCCTGGGTCAGAAAAGCTTTTAACAGGGCTGTAGGTTTTTTTTTGCTAAGAACCTGGGATTCAGCCAGATCCAAATACTGGGTAAGACACTCAAATGTGATGGTTCCTGATAAATACTCCTGGAATAATTGTGATTGTGTCGCTTGCTGTACACAGGAAGCATTTTTTCGAAAAAAATCATATAGTTTGTTCCAACCTTTAGCCTGCCTGAGAGATTCGTTTTCCTGTGATAAGAGTGGCGAAATCCGAGTTTCTGTTTTCCTGACATTTTCAGCGCCCGCTTCTGTCCTTTTATGGGGGGCATGCTGCGCCATGGTTTCTTTACCCACCGTTTGACCAGTGTGTTGAAAGTCGCCCCCTTTAACCGTTCTGCTAAATGCTGTAGCACTAGTGAATACCTGCTCAGGACTTTGATCCGGAATTTCTGCTGACTGGGTTTGGGGTCTGCTTACACAGCATAGTAAGTGGCGCATGATGATTACCGATGATCTGGGTTGATACCTTGTTAGGAGTTGTGATGCCGCAATTAGTTCGTGCCACATTTTTTTTGTCATCGGGTTTAACCGAATTTGTTATTCAGTCATTCTCCAGGCACCGGTAACCTCTCCCCGAGTTTCACCACACAGGTGTATTTTTGCTAAAGTCCACGATTAAAGCTCTTTACTGATTAAAGCTCCTTACCGATTAAAGCTCCTTACTGAGGCAGACATTGACTATTGAAACCCCAACTGCGAACGCTGTGACCGAAAACCGTTTTGTCGGCCTGGCACTTCATGAACGCCTTTTGAAAGGTCTGGATACCCTGGGTTTCCATACGCCTACGGATGTTCAGCAGCAGACCATCCCCCAAGCCTGTGCTGGAACGGACCTTCTGGTCAGCGCAGAAACCGGAAGTGGTAAAACCGCCGCTTTTGTTCTGCCCATTCTTAACCGGTTGCTAAATGTTGATGCCCCCCGTTCCGCCACCCGTGCACTGGTGCTGGTACCGACCCGGGAACTGGCCCGTCAGGTTCTGCACCAGTGTGAAGCTCTGGGACAGTTCACGTTTATCAAGGCTGGCATGATTGTGGGTGGAGAAGATTACAAAACCCAGATCAAACTCCTGCGCAGGAACCCGGAAATCCTGGTAGCGACACCTGGTCGTCTTCTTGAGCATATGGGGCGAAAGGAAATAGACCTTTCTGACCTGGAAATGCTGGTACTGGATGAAGCCGACAGAATGCTGGATATGGGTTTCAGTGAAGATGTGCTGAAAATTGAACAGGCCTGCCGGCAGGATCGCCAGACGTTGCTGTTTTCTGCAACCTTGAAGCAGAAAGGCATGCGCCATGTGATCAAGCAGGTGCTGACAGAGCCCCAGACCCTGCTGCTAAGCACAGCCCAGGATCAACATGGCAGTATTCGTCAGCAGATTATGCTCGCCGATGATCCTGCCCATAAGATCCGTCAGATTATCTGGCTGCTGAAGTACGAAAAGTTCCAGAAGGCGATTGTTTTTACCAATACCCGTGAGCAGACCAATGCCCTGAATGCCATGCTGCGGAAAGAGCAGGATCTTCGTGTCAGCGCCCTTCACGGCGAAATGATTCAGCCTGACCGTAACCGGGTTATGATGCTGCTTCGGGAAGGCAAGGTAAATATTCTTGTGGCCACCGATGTTGCTGCCCGGGGCTTGGATATTCAGGGTGTTGATCTGGTGATTAACCTGGATATGGCCCGTAACGGTGATGACTATGTACACAGAATTGGTCGTACAGGTCGTGCCGGGCAGGAAGGTGTGGCGATCAGTTTGATCGGCCCTAACGAATGGAACCTGATGTCGGCCATTGAGCGTTATCTCAAAGTAAAGTTTGAGCGAAAACTGGTGAAAGAGGTGGCGGGCAGTTACAAGGGCCCGAAAAAAGTTAAAGCTTCGGGTAAGGCCGCAGGTTCCAGGAAGAAAAAGAAAACCGCAGGCAAAGGCTCTTTGGGTAAGAATTCTGGTTCTAAACGTCCCGCAACCAAAAAGCCCACAGGCCCACGGCGTAAGCCATCTGAAGGTATTGATACCGGGTTTGAGCCATTGAAACGAAAGAAAAAAACCAAGGCCATTCCCTGATCTGTTGTTTTTATTCAGCTATCTTCAAAGTCGGCAAGGATTCTCCTGCCGACTTTTCTCCCGGGCTGCACAGCCTTATAGCGTTCGGGTAAGGTGAGTGCATGAGCCGCCTGTCAGTGTTGTTTTAACCTAAAGTAGAGCAAAGCCAGTCCCAATCAAGTTTAAGGCTGGAGCAAGAGCAGCCTTGAAAGCCTTTTGGATTATCCCCCGTCTGGTGGACATACCTGTCCTGGGTTTGATAAACCTCCAGAAAAAACAGAAATCTTCGGCTGGATTCCAGACTATTGTCGTATAGGTAAACAATCAGATGATCTGGAGTGCTTCTCCCACTATCTTCCCTTAGATATATGAGAAGAGTTTCCTGAGGACTTTTCAGAGACGCAGAGATTATTTTTTCGATGGATGCCCTGTAAAACTTCGCTGCGTTTCCCTGAAAGTGCTTTAATTCTCTGAACCTGTGCAGAGAGTGGCCGAAATTTTTGTTCGGACATATGTTGCCTGTCTGTTTTTCCTCAGTCTTTACCGGATGGTCTGGATGTTCCCCTATCGCCAGTTTGTGACCTCTCTCTTTGTTCTTGTTCTCAACTCAATGGCCTGGGGGCTGGAGTCTCCCCAGACCTGTGGTACCAAGACTGTCGTAGGCCCAACAGCCTATGTTCGGGTGAAAGAGTCTGATCTTGTTTATCTTGCGCGGATCGACAGTAGCGCGAAGAAGGTGTCCCTGCGGGCCTGGGACCTGGTGATAGATAACCCTGCGAAAGATCCGGAGGATAATATTGGAAAAATGGTACGTTTCCGGACGGCCAACGAAAAAGGACAGGAAGCCACAGCCCGCGCATTGATTGTGGACAGCGTTCGTGTGAGCAGTTCCAACGGAATATCCCCGCGTTATGTTATTGAGCTGACGGTGACATATCTGGGCAGGAAAAAGGTGGTGCACGCTGATATCAGTGAGCGTCGTCGTATGACCTATCCGCTGCTTCTGGGAAGCAACTGGCTGGCCGGTGACTTTCTTATTGATGTCGATCTGCCGGAATACCGACCGTAATTTGAACTTTTATGCGCTGCGGTAGCGGTGAAGCGCTTAAAATACGGGCGGAATCCTGACGAATGCCTGACGAGTAGAGGGTGCTTGTGATAATGTCTGCAGCTTGTTTTCGGAAGCTACCATCACATCGCTGCGGCATCAGCGGAATCGGGTTATGAGACTTTCTTACAACACTCTCTTACAACACGAAAACTCCCTTCGGCACACGATGACGATGCCTGATTGCCTTTCCTGGTGCCCACCGGAATACCCCGTTTCTCTCTGCCATTGAACAAGAAGGATTCTCCCATGTCTGTTTTGAAGATGACTGACCTGGATCTGTCCGGAAAGCGTGTGCTTATTCGTGAAGACCTGAACGTACCGGTAAAGAACGGCCAGGTCACCAGCGATGCCCGTATTCTCGCGTCTCTGCCTACCATCAAGCTGGCTCTGGAAGCCGGCGCGAAGGTGATGGCCACTTCCCACCTCGGTCGCCCTGTTGAAGGCGAGTACAGCGAAGAGTTTTCCCTGCAACCGGTGGCGGATTATATCGGCAAGCTGCTGGGACGTGATGTTCGCTTGATCAAAGACTGGCTGGGCGGCGACTTTGATGTGGCAGAAGGCGAACTGGTTCTGCTGGAAAACGTGCGTTTCAATGTTGGCGAGAAAAAAGACAACGAAGAGCTGTCCCGCAAAATGGCGGCCCTGTGTGATGTGTATGTGATGGATGCGTTTGGTACGGCCCACCGTGCCCAGGCTTCTACCCACGGTGTTGGCAAATTTGCCCCGGTTGCCTGCGCTGGCCCGCTGCTGCAGGGGGAGCTGGATGCCCTGGGCAAGGCTCTGGATAACCCGGAAAAGCCGATGACCGCTATTGTTGGTGGCTCCAAGGTGTCTACCAAGCTGACGGTTCTGGAATCCTTGTCTACTGTTTGTGACCAGCTGATTGTCGGTGGTGGTATCGCCAATACCTTCCTGGCTGCCGCTGGCAAGCCTGTGGGCAAATCCCTGTATGAGGAAAACCTGATTCCCCAGGCCAAGGCGCTGATGGAAAAGGTTAATATTCCCCTGCCCGTTGATGTTGTGGTGGGCAAGAAGTTTGATGAAAATGAACCTGCGGTTATCAAGCTGGCAGATGACGTTGAAGATGACGATATGATCTTCGACGTTGGCCCCGAGACCGCTGAACTGTTTGCCAATATCCTTAAGGACGCACGTACCATCGTATGGAACGGCCCGGTTGGTGTATTCGAGTTTGACCAGTTCGGCGAAGGCACAAAAGCCCTGTCCCTGGCTATTGCTCAGTCTTCCGCATTCTCTATTGCTGGTGGCGGTGATACTCTGGCAGCCGTGGATAAATACGGAATCAAGGAACAGGTCTCCTATATTTCCACCGGCGGTGGCGCGTTCCTTGAATATGTTGAAGGTAAGGTTCTGCCGGCAGTTGCCATGCTGGAAACGCCGGCTAAGTAAACGTGTTTTTCGGTTTTTGAGGGGTGCGACATGTACCCCTTTTCTCTGGACTTTGAAAACAGGACAGACTCATGTCTCAGACTATTTCTCAAAAGCGGGCTGATTCTCAAAAGCTGGCCGACCTGGTAAAGCCGGGTGTGCTGTTTGGCGATGACGTGCAGAAGGTATTTGCTGCGGCCAAGGCCGGCCAGTTCGCCCTGCCCGCTGTGAACGTTGTGGGTACCGATTCTGTAAATGCTGTTCTGGAATCCGCTGCCAGGGTGAAGTCTCCGGTTATTGTGCAGTTCTCCAACGGTGGTGCGGTTTACTTCTCCGGTAAGGGGCTGAAGGAAGAAGGCCCGAAAGGTGTTCTGGGGGCGATTGCCGGTGCCAGGTATGTTCATGCTGTGGCCGAGGCTTATGGCGTACCCGTAATCCTGCACACTGACCATGCTGCCCGTAAGTTGCTGCCCTGGATTGACGGCCTGCTGGATGCCGGCGAAGAGTTCTACGAACAGACTGGCAAGCCCCTGTTCTCTTCCCACATGATCGACCTGTCTGAAGAGTCCCTTGAAGATAATATCGAAACCTGTGCTAAGTACCTGGAGCGCATGTCAAAGATCGGCATGACCCTGGAAATTGAACTGGGCTGCACCGGAGGTGAGGAAGATGGTGTGGATAACACTGGCATGGACAGCTCCATGCTGTACACCCAGCCGGAAGATGTGGCTTATGCCTGGGAAAAACTGAGTCCCATCAGCAAGCGTGTGACCATTGCTGCATCCTTCGGTAATGTTCACGGTGTTTACAAACCCGGCAATGTGAAGCTGACCCCGAAGATTCTGGATAACTCCCAGAAATTCTGTTCCGAGAAATTCGGCCTGCCTGAAAAGTCCCTGGACTTTGTTTTCCACGGTGGTTCGGGCTCTACTCAGGACGAAATCCGCGAAGCTGTATCCTACGGCGTGGTGAAGATGAACATCGATACCGATACCCAATGGGCAACCTGGGAAGGTGTTCTGAACTATTACAACGACAAGAAAGATTATCTGCAGGGCCAGCTGGGTAACCCGGAAGGTACCGAGAAGCCTAACAAGAAGTTTTATGATCCCCGAGCCTGGCTGCGTGCCGGTCAGGTAAGCATGATTGAGCGTCTTGAACAGGCGTTTGGTGATCTGAACAGCAAAGATGTGTTGTAAGTGTTTTTGCCAGCTCCGGTGGTAAAGCCGGGGCTGGTTTTTCCCCATAGTTAAGGTTAATTATCCCCCCACCAGAACCGTTGGCCAGCCCATGATTACCGTGCCTCCATGGGCTGTCTGGGATGTCATTCTGGCAGCCGGACGGCCATTCACCAGAACAGTAAAACTGCCTGCCACAATAGCGTCGGGTGGACCAACGCAAATACAGGGCTGACCAACAGTAGCCGCTGGCAGGCAACCAATCAGAACAGTGGATGGAAGCGGCATAATGGGGCCGCCCACATGGGGAATAGGCGGAAGTGCCGGCGTCTGCATCGGGCAGACGTGCATATCGAGCATACGGGCAGCAGGAAACATGGCAGGAGCACCCTGTGAAAAGCGACCCTGGAAGTTTAACGATCAGACGCTGGCTTGCCTGTAGTGGCCCTGCAGTTCCTCAAAACTTCTGCAGATAAAGTCTCCTGTAGCCGCGTCCGGGTTTCTTAGTGTGGCTGATGAACGGGACTGGATCTTTCTCCACCCAAGCCGTGCGGTCAGAGTGGTAAGCTCTTCTTCTGAGTTGGTGGTACACAGGGATTGCACAGTATCCGGCGTAAGTCTGCCAAGGCTGGCGGAAAGGCTCTGGAAGTTGTCTCCCACCGGGCAGTCACAGGCGGGAAGCCGGGTGCAGGATGCCCAGTATTCCTGGTACTTGGGCAGGGACTGGTACATTAAATCCATAAACACCTGCAGATGGTTTGTTAATGAAGTGTCGTGTTGCTGCCGGGCATTGGAGAAGCAGGTGGTAACAAGGTTTCGGCCATTATTTCTCAGTTCATCGTTTGAATCGAATGCCTTGCTGATATCCGCAAGCAGGCTGAAATCCAGCTGGGAGCCGTTGTATAACCCGGAAAGCGCTGCGGCACCGGATTCTGTACTGGAATGGTTGAGCATCTGATTAAGGGCGGGAATAATGGAACTGCGGTCCCCCAGACGTGCCAGAAGCAGAGCGCAGTTTTCGGCGGCGGGGGGCGAGAGTTCGGGGGCTGGCTGGTCAAACAGTTTCAGCACCCAGCGGCGCTCATCCCTGGAGAGAGACAGCACAAGTTGTTCAAGAATTTCCGGATGCTGTTCCATCAATCTGGAGAGCAGCCTGCTGCCATTGGTGGTGGCATCGAGATAGAACAGTTGAAGGGCACGGCGGCCAGACAGGGACCGAATCATCTTAACCACAGCCTTTTCCGACATGCTGTTCAGTCGTGTCAGATTCAGCCCGGCCCTTCTGGCCAGGGACAGCATCAGCGGTGTCCGGGTGACACTGGCAACGATACGGTCAAACAGCGGAATGGTGACCCGTGGGATATTACCATCCATCAATACCCGGGAGCCTGTTGTCGCACTGATCTGGCGGTTTTGAAAACGGGGGCCGGGCAGGGCTGTTAACAATGTTCTGAGTTTCCGGGTCAGCCATCCCGGGAGCATCCTTGCCATGGGGCTGCATCCTGTCTGAAGGTTCTGTTATTCAGCTTAGACGGGTTAAGCCGTGGGTTGGATTGGCAAGGGCAGGCGCAATCTGGCTACCGGTTAGCCAGCATTGCAGGGTCTGGCCTTTGCCTCGCCAATTATCTTGAACTTATCGGGAAATCCCTGTTCGTAGGGTTCCCAGACTTTCCTCTGGTCTACTTTAAGTTGATCCATGATTATTTGTTTTTTCTCTGGATTAGGACTTTCGTACGCTTCAGGGGGATAGGTCAGTGCTGACCTATTGATCAGGGTGAGATCCGGATCAACAACAACATCTTTGCCAGAGGTGATAAGCGTTTTCATAACGGTTTTGGCCGGCCCGGTGTCTGTGCTGCCCGCAAGCAGGACAGTGTCCGGATTAATCTCTTTAATAAGATCATTCAGTCCTTCTTTGCCTGCTGTGACATGATGATGGACTTTGGCTTTGGCCCATTGAGTAAATTCCATTTCGTTTTCTACATAGATATAACCTTCCCCGGTGACTCTTTCTCCAGCAAAGTCGCGGCAAAAGTCGTCGTATGTCTGGTTTTGTACACGATATATTTCATCAGCAAACATATCAGCAATGGGTGAACCTTTGGGAACTTCTCCATTACGGATTCTCCCGATATGGGCATCAATGAAGTGAACATTCTTATTGTCTGCATACTGCCCGATGAGAGCTCTCTGTTGTCCAAGAACCCCTTCCGTGACTTGTGCATACAATGGCTTGCTCCTGGCCGGAAGAGGCTGGAGATCATTGACCACCCGAGGGTTGAACCTGCGTGCGTCCATATCAACGATCAGGATAAGCACAGTCTTTCCTTCATTAATCAGGGCATCAATAGCATCATAGGTGCGGAAAAGGACGGCGCTGCAGGGAGAAAGAAAAGACAGCGTACACCACAGAACAGTAAGCTGCAGGACGACTTTGCGTAAGGATATAACAGGTAATATAAACACGGGTCAGAAACAGGGAAAACCTGCTCGCACTTAATTAATGTGAGAGAAATATAGCTGTAAATGACAATGCCAGTGTATTTTTTGTGACTGTTTTTTTTAAAGCTTGTCCTGCTGGCACCAATAGCGCGGTAATCCAGGGCGTAATTCCCTGAAATAATGTTTAATTACAATTGAACTTCCATTGCCGTTGCATTGTCGTTGAGCATGAAGCAATGGTTTTCTGTCGTTTATATATAGACACTTGTGGATTGGTTAAACAGCGCTGCTTTTATGTTCAACTCGAAGTGAAAAACGCAAAAAATATAGATTGACAGAAATCCCGAATTTGCGCCATTCAACTATAGTTGAGCTTCATCATTTGAGAGTTGAGCTGCATCGGGAGACCGGATAAATGGTGCGGAATATAAGGTGGAATTCACAGCAACATATCCGAGAATACTGATTTATAAACTCCACCGTCCTTGAACGGTATCCAGGCTAATAACCTTATGGTTGAAGAAGTAATAGATGTACCTGAAGATGTTTCAGGCTGGCGCCACGCGTTCAGCGATGATGACCGTAAAATCATTCGGTCAATGGAAACAATTGTTGATGGCATTGCCGGGATTTTCGGCTCCTTTTGCGAGGTTGTACTTCATTCTCTTGAAGATCCTTCCCGTTCCGTTGTTAAAATCGTCAACGGTGTCACAACAGGTCGTGACCTTGAAAGTCCGATCACCGCAGAAGCCCTGATGCAGCTGCACGAAATCGCCCAACAGGAGGGCAGTGATATACGTCATTCCTGTAAAAAAACAGCTGATGGCCAGCTGTTCAAATCCACAAGCATGGTTATACGCAACAGCGCCCAGCAGCCGGTTGGCATGCTGTGTGTAAACATCAATATGAACGTACCCACTGCGGACTTCCTGCAGACATTCGCTCTGGACCGAGCCAGCAACACGCCTTCTGTCGGGTATTTTCCGTCAAGTGTTGATGAACTGGTGGAAAGCACCGTTGACCGCACTATTGCGGAAGTGAACAGTAATCATCATCTGTCCAACAAGGTCAAGAACAAGCACATCATCATGTCCCTTTTCGACAAAGGCATATTCGATATCAAGGAAAGCGTGCCTATGGTGGCGAGGAAACTGGGTGTTTCCCGGCACACGGTTTACCTTTATATCCGCCAGCGCAAACAGGAAGAGAGTTAACCAGAACTCTCTTTCCCCGGAATTCAGGCGGCGTGGGTGGTGACCTTTCCCGGGCCGGACGAGTGGGATTAAAAACTACAGGGCTGTTTGATTTTGTATCAAATGGGCCTTTTTTATACAGTTTTTGCTGGTATAGTCGCCTCCATCCGGAAGGGAGGGGTCTCCGGAAGAATGGAAAATAATAATCCGAAGTATCAGATTTTTGAGTAAAACCATCTCTGATAACTGACCAGGGAGCCTGTGAAGCTGCAACAGCTATGTTGCAATTGCACGGCAATTGTCCTTCAGGAAGCCAGGGGCCGTATCATCGGACATCAACAGCCCCTTAATATAAAAATTACAGCTTACTGAGGTGTTTTATGGCCCATTGGCGTTTTATTGGGGGAGCCGCTGCACTTGCTCTGAGTATGCAGTCTGTCGCGCAGGTTGTACCTATTCATGATGTTCAGGGTTCCGGGTCTTCCAGTCCGTATGTGGGGATGCAGGTCGCCGTAGAAGGTGTTGTTGTCGGTGATTTTCAGGCAGCCAGCCAGCTGAAAGGGTTTTTCCTGCAGGAGCAGGTGGCGGATAACAACCCCGCGACATCCGAGGGCATTTTTGTTCACACCGGTAATAACTTCTTTGATGTCCAGGAAGGCGAAAAGGTTTCCGTCTGGGGCACCGTCAAGGAATACAACGGACTGACTGAACTGGCCAACCCCTATATTACCCGTATGGGCTGGGAGAACCTGCCGGAACCGGCGGTTATCTCCCTGCCTGTTTCCTCTAATAACCAGTTTGAGCGCTATGAAGGCATGAGGGTTACTGTTGAAGAGCCTTTGCTGGTGTCAGACACCTATGGCCTGGCGCGGTACGGGCAGGTCTGGCTGTCCAGCAAGCGTCTGTTTACCCCGACATCTCTGGTTGCCCCTGGCCCTCAGGCTGCAAAGCTGCAGAAGCAGAATGATCTGCACACCCTGCTGATTGATGATGGCAGTAACAGGCAGAACCCTGGGACCATCCCGTTCCCCTCTTCCGGTTTAAGTGCATTTAATACCATGCGTGCTGGTGACAGAGTGACTGGAATAGAAGGTGTAATGCACTTCAGTGACGATTACTACTCTGTACAGGTCACCCGTGATCCGGTATTTACCAGAACCAATTTCCGTTCAGCCGCTCCTGAAGGCATTACTGGCAATCTGCGGGTAGCCAGTGTCAACGTGCTGAACTACTTCAATGGTAACGGAAACGGTGGCGGCTTCCCCACCGAGCGCGGGGCCAGCAGTTTTGAAGAGTTTGAACGTCAGCGGGCAAAAACCATCAGCGCTATTCTTGCGACGCAGGCGGATATTATCGGTCTGATGGAGATGGAAAATGATGGTTATAACGCAAGAAGCGCAATTGCTGATCTGGTTAAAGGGCTGAATGCTGTATCAGTTAACGGGACTTATCGTTATCTGAACCCCGGTGTCAGCAAGATTGGTACTGACCATATTAGTGTTGGCTTTATCTATAAAACCAATACCGTTTTACCGGCAGGCCGTGCCGCCATTCTCGACAGTTCTGTTGATTCCCGTTTTAACGATACCAAGAATCGCCCCAGTCTGGCACAGACCTTTACCCAGAAGAGCGATGGTAAGAAGCTGACGGTTGTCGTTAACCATCTGAAGTCCAAAGGTTCCAGCTGTGAGGAGCTGGGCGACCCAAATAAGAATGATGGTCAGGGTAACTGCAATATCACCCGTACCAATGCTGCCAAAGCTGTTGCCCAGTGGGCAAATAATGCTCCAACCGGTATTGCTACAGATAACGTTCTGTTGATTGGTGATATGAATGCCTACGCCAAAGAAGATCCGATTTCAGCCTTTAAGGCCGCGGGCTTCAAGGATATGGTTGCTGAGAAAGTAGGTTCTCACGCTTATTCCTACGTGTTCCAGGGGCAGTCCGGTTATCTGGATCATGCGTTGGCCAGCGCTGCCTTGGAAGACAAAATTTCCAGCGTTGTGGAGTGGCATATCAATGCCGATGAACCACGCAGCCTGGATTACAATACTGAATTCAAGACTGACGCCCAGAAAATCAACCTTTATGCGCCTGATGCTTTCCGGGCATCTGACCATGACCCGGTTGTTATCGGCTTAGACCTGTAAACAGGGATAAAAAGGAAGTACGGCTATGCTCGTACTTCTTTTACTCTTTTTGCGCTCTGTTTTTTACTATCTGTCCTGCCTGCTCCTGAAGCTTCCCATCAGTATCCGCTTTCTTCAGTCTGTGAACAGGAATAGCCTCCATTCCCTGCGTTAAGTCCAGGCTGCAGGCACTCATTTGGAATACAGGGAAAAGATATATTTCGGCAAATCATAGACCATCGTACAAGATTCGCCCGCTACCCAGTATGAGAGGCTGGCGTGATTCACGTTCAATGCTAGTCTGCCTCTTTTGTAAATATGCAGTGAAGGTTATTTATGTCAGAAACCGGCATATCCAAGGTTATGATTATTGCTGCTGGGAAGGTGGAAGATAATAAAGGTGAGCTGGATGATGTTTTGAATCTGGAGAAAGAACTGGAATGCCGGGATATTCAACCTCGTCATTTGGTTATAGAACCCTTGTCAGCAGACTGGACAGCGCCGGAGCAACCGGGCTTTTACCGTACGGGCTGTGGTCCTCTGGAAGCTCTGGCAGAAGCCAAAGCACTTATTGCTTCAGGCCAGAAAGCCGTTGTGATCAGTGGTGAAGACCCTTTGAAAACCGGATACAGCCGGGATGAGCGGTTAACAAAAATGGCCATTTATGGGGAGGATTATCCCCTCACCCAGGCTTATACGGATTTGGCCAGGGCATTTATTGAGATGCACCAGATAAGTTCTGAACAATTTAAAGAGCTGGCGGCGGCTCTCTTTAAGAATTATCAGGGCAGTTATCGTAGAGCTATGGGGAATCAGTTCCACGACACCCTGCTGCCTGATTCCCGCTGGTATAAACCCATTACTGAGCTGTTTCGCGGAGTTGATTGCGCTAATCCTCTGGTGGATTTTTCCGGACGACTTCTGATTGCCGACAGTGATACCGCAGACCTGCTGAATATACCCGGGTATAAACGCATTCAGATAAAATCTGTGGGAATAAATAAACTGGCTGGTGACGGGAAAGATTATCTACGCAGCATTGTTCCCTATGGACATCTAAAAGCTGCCTGCCAACAAGCCTGTAAGGATGCAGGTATTAATTTTGAACAGGAATTTCGTCAGGGTCAGGCGCTAATGGAGGCTTATACCTGTTTTACTGTTGTACCTGTGGCATTCATGCTGGCAAGTGGGCTGGTTGAACGGCTTGAGGATATTCCGGAGTTTCTGGAAAAGCACAGTATTACCATAACCGGAGGTATGAACCTCGCTAAAGGTGCCTGGAATAATCCGGCTCTTAATGCATTGATTATGATGTATCAGCGCCTTCTTAAGGGGCCTGAAACACTGGGGTTGGTGCATGGTAATGGTGGGCTCGGCTATCGACAGGGGGTGGCGATACTGGGTAATTCCGCTTCAGGATAATTTGCTATTTAAGGAAACGGTCAAGTGATACCGTGTTTATGCTGATATAAAGCATTGAGTTGAATGGTATTTAACAGGAAGAAGGATTCCCCCTCGTGGCAATAGTTGAGCGTCCGGAGTTGAAAAAGGACATCATCCTGGGGATAAGCGCCTGCCTGATGGGGCAGAAGGTTCGTTATAACGGAGATCATAAACGTTCCTCTTTTGTGATGAATATCCTCGACAGGTTTTTCCATCTCAAGCCGGTCTGTCCCGAGGTGGAAATTGGTATGGGGGTTCCCCGTGAACCTATCCGGCTGGTGGGAGAGGCTTCTGGAGATTATCGGGTAAAGGCCACGGACCATCCGGAAAATGATTTTACCGACCAACTGTCGGACTTTGGTAAACAGACAGCTGAAGCCCTTGAACAGGATATCAGCGGTTATATTCTGATGCAGAAATCCCCCAGCTGCGGCATGGAGCGGGTGAAAATCTACCATGAGAACGGTCATCCCCTGGGGGAAAGTGGAGCAGGAATGTTTGCCCGTTCCCTGATGGCAAGCTGTCCGTTATTGCCGGTGGAAGAAGAAGGCCGTCTGCACGACCCGGTATTAAGGGATAATTTTTTTGTCCGGGTTTACGCCTGGCACCGCTGGCAGCAGGAAATGAGAGATAACCCTACCCATGCCGGAATGGTGGCATTTCATTCAGCCTATAAATACCAGATCATGGCTCACAGCCCCCAGAATTACCGCCGTCTTGGACAGATGGTGTCTGTTGGCAGGAAAAGGCTGATTGAAGAACTGGCAACAGAGTACATTGAACTGTTTATGGCCACTCTTCGAATGAAAGCTAACCGAAAAAGTCATACCAATGTGATGATGCATCTTCTGGGCTATATGAAGAAGACTCTGGATAGAGAGTCCCGTAAAACATTGCTGGACCTGATTGAACAGTACCGGACAGGCATGATTCCCCTGGTGGTGCCCATTACCATGCTGCGCCACTTTCTCAGTATTCATGGCAGCCAGTATGTTCAGGACCAGGTATATCTTCAGCCCCATCCGGAGGAGCTGGGGCTGAGAAACACCCTGTAAACGACCATGTATTTCTGATGATCAAGGCGTAAGCTTTCGGGTTATCCGAAGTACAAGCCCTGTTGGCAGAATACTTAACAGTTTCAGAGGCCAGATCAGCCGTTTGGGAAAATAAATTTCGAACGGCCCTTTCCAGAACTTTCGGGCAATACGTTCAGCCGCTTTATCTACAGGCATAAGAAACGGCATCCGGAACCTGTTTTTGCGGGTCATGGGTGTATCCACAAAACCGGGATTAATAATTCGCATGGCAATACCCAGTTTATGCAATTCCGGCTGGAAACTTTCTGCAAGATTTATCAGGGCTGCTTTGCTGGCACCATAAGCGCCACCACCGGGCATGCCCCGATAACCAGAGGGGCTGGTGGTAATAATAATCTGTCGGGGCTTCTGTTCGAGAGCATTCAGGCAGATATCCAGGCCGTTGGTGACGGTTTCTATGTTCAGGGAGAAGATACGGTTGGCAGCACTGGCGGAAAAGCATTTCAGCGGCATTGGCATATAAATAGCGGCGTTGTGGAGCACTGTATCAATGGAGCCAAGAATACTTTCCACCTGCTTGGCAGCCTGATGAAATTGTTCAATATTGGTGGCATCAAAGGGAACTGCTGTAATCTCTCCCGGTAAATCAATAGATTCTGCCGCCAGTTCCTGCAGTGGGCTGGAAGATCGGGCGCTGACAGCAATATGATGGCCTGATGCTGCAAGTTTTAAAGCAAGTGCACGGCCTATGCCTGTTCCGGCACCAATCAGCCAAGCTGTTTTTGTAGGAGTGTTCTCTGATGTTGTCATGCTTTTTATAGTTATATTCAGGGTGAACAGCTTCTAGCATAAGTGGTTATTGTGCTGATGAATATGTCTCTTAAGCCTGCAGCAGACTGGCAGCATATTTATAAAGGCTTATGTACTGTTCGGAAGATTCTACAAACATCTCACGACGTTGCCGCCGACCTTGGGCAATCAGTTCCTGAAGATCTCTTATCAGGTTTTCCTTATGCAATAGTCCGAGGTCATGCATTTTCTTAAGTGCAAAAGCGACCATCAGCATACCGGTTCGCCCCTTACCGAACTGACAGTGGATGATGCCAGGTCCTAAGGCTGGTATATCAAGTTCTTCCAGAGCGTTGACAAGGCAGCTGAGAATATAGGGGCTGACTGCAGACCTGGCTTTCAGATGTCTTACATTAAGGGCAGGGATTGCGAGCCTTGAGGTTTTGCTTTCGCTCAGGCTCAACTCTACAGCCCAGATTTGGGTCTCGCTGCATGGGTAATTTAACCGGGTAGACGAGTTAATTACGAAGGGCCCTCTGGGAAGAGTTTGATGCTTTTCCATAAATTGAGGCTTTAAATAATTAACTTTTCCCCCCAGACAAACAAGGTAAGTGGAATGCTGTAACAACAGATCAAAAAAAGACGGCAATGTTTCCTCTTGAGGTCCCGCAGCGGCAATTCCGTAAAACAGGACATGGTCACCAAGTTGGAGGGTAACGACGTTGGCATCCCAGATAGTTTGTGTATTTTCAATAATAATCCCTGGTGCTCGATGACACTTTTT
Organism: Parendozoicomonas sp. 209JJ7-1; assembly: GCF_058147085.1. Classification (NCBI taxonomy): domain Bacteria; kingdom Pseudomonadati; phylum Pseudomonadota; class Gammaproteobacteria; order Oceanospirillales; family Endozoicomonadaceae; genus Parendozoicomonas; species Parendozoicomonas sp. 209JJ7-1. The sequence continues at coordinate 241,761 of NZ_JBYVJU010000002.1, forward strand.
GGGCAGTTCGGAGAACTGCTGCTCTAGCTCCTCTTTACTGACAGATTTCTGGTCCGTTCCAGAGTGGGTTTTTCCCGTGTCAGCTCTTTGAGGAGAGCTTTGGGGAGAGGGAAGCGTGGCATTTATGCTGGCAGGTTGCATGAGTTTTCTGTCTTTGTTCATCCAGAGATTAAGGAGATGAATTTAAGAATTGGACATCAGGATTTTATCTATTGCAGAAATCCCTGACAGCCTGGTCAGGCTGTTCAAAGCTGGTGGTGTGGAAAAGTACTGCTCTCAATGCCCATAAACCGGGAAAGAGGTTCTGGCATTCTATAAAGCAGAAAAGAAAAGGCCGCTCATTTGAGCGGCCTTTATGCTGTTAGTACAGAACCCGACAGCGGATGGTGCCTTCAATCTTACGCAGGGCGGCAATAGCTTCCGCACTGTGCTGGGCTTCCAGGTCGGTTACCACATAACCAACGCTTTCATTGGTCTGCAGATACTGGCCGCTGATATTGATGCCCATGTCGGAGTAGATATGGTTGATCTGTCCGAGAATGCCGGGAATATTGCGGTGTACGTGCAGAATCCGGTGACGGCCTTCATGGGCAGGCAGAGCGGCTTCCGGGAAGTTGACGGAGGACAGTGAGGTACCGTTATCGCTGTAACGAACCAGTTTGTCTGCCACTTCCTTACCAATGTTGGCCTGGGCTTCCAGGGTGCTTCCGCCGATATGGGGCGTCAGAATACAGTTGTCGAATTCCCGCAGGGGAGAGACAAACTCTTCATCGTTGGAGCGTGGCTCAACCGGAAATACGTCGATAGCTGCGCCAAGCAGGTGCTTGTCACGGAGGGAGGACGCCAGAGCATCAATATCAACAACGGTACCACGGGAAGCGTTGATCAGAATGCTGCCCTTTTTCATGGTGGCCAGCTCTTTCTCACCCATCATCCACTGGGTGGATGATGTTTCCGGAACATGCAGGGAAACAATATCGGAGGTAGACAGCAGTTCTTCCAGGGATGCTGCCTGGGAAGCGTTGCCCAGAGGCAGCTTGGTGATGGTGTCGTAGAAGGAGACTTTCATACCCAGGGACTCAGCCAGTACGCTCAGCTGGGAACCTATGTTGCCGTAACCAATGATGCCGAGCTTCTTGCCACGGACTTCAAAGGAGTTGGTTGCGTTCTTGCGCCATACACCACGGTGAGCCTGTGCGCTCTTCTCGGGGATGCCGCGAGCCAGAAGAATAGCTTCTGCGAGAACCAGCTCGGCTACGGAGCGGGTATTGGAATAAGGCGCGTTAAATACGGCAATACCGTGTTCAGTAGCGGCAGCCAGGTCAACCTGGTTGGTACCAATACAGAAACAGCCGACAGCGATCAGCTTCTCGGCTGATTCAAAGATCTCACGGGTCAGTTGCGTCCGGGAACGAATACCCACGAAGTGGGCCTGTGAGATTCTTTCCTTCAGTTCTTCGTTGGGCAGAGAAGTCTTCAGGTAATCGATATTGTTATATCCGGCGGCCTGCAGTGAATCCACGGCAGACTGGTGCACGCCCTCAAGAAGCAAAAAGCGGATTTTGCTCTTGTCGAGTGAAGTTGTGGCCATGCTCACTTTATCCTGACAGCTTTAATGATTGTGCTTATGTGTACTCTTGTACATTTTAGCCCCCCGGCCCCTTAACCGGGACGGCAATACTAACACATAACAGGTGTTAAATACCTATGCTGTTGCGGCCATCAAAGGGGTTTACAGTAGAGTCTTTTTCTGCGGAAAACCTGATTCTTGCTGGTTTTATCTGACATTTGAAACCTGAATAGAAAAAGGGACCATCAAGATAAAGGCAGAAAAACAGGGGGTAAACGAATACAATGCACCGAGCCAGAACAGAATAGTAAAGAATAATGAACCAACAGCAGTTAACCGCCCAGCTAGAAGCCGCTGTCGCTCCGGCCCGTGTACTTACAGATGCAGATTCTCTGGTGCGGTACGGACGTGACTGGACACGCTTCCATGACCCCGCCCCTTTGGCTATTGTTCTGCCAGCTTCTATTGAAGAAGTTCAGGCCGTTGTGCATTTTGCCAATGAACATGACATCGGCCTGGTGCCATCCGGTGGCAGAACCGGGCTGAGCGCTGCAGGTGTTGCTATTCATGGGGAGATTGTTGTCGCATTCGACAGAATGAACACTATCAGCGACTTTAGTCCCATAGATCGTTCTGTTGTCTGCGGGCCGGGGGTGATTACCGGGCAGCTGCAGCAGTTCGCTGAAGAGCATGGACTGTTTTATCCGGTGGATTTCGCTTCCAGTGGCTCCAGTCAGATTGGCGGTAATATCTCTACCAATGCCGGTGGTATAAAAGTTATTCGCTATGGTATGACCCGGGACTGGGTTGCAGGCCTTAAGGTTGTAACCGGTACAGGTGAACTGCTGGAACTGAATAGTGGTCTGATAAAAAACAATACCGGTTACGATTTACGACAACTGTTTATTGGTGGCGAAGGCACTCTCGGCTTTATTGTTGAAGCCACCATGCGCCTTGCCCGTCCTCCTCAGGATCTGACGGTGCTCTTGCTGGGGGCGGAAAATATGTCCGGGGTGATGTCAATTCTGGAAACTTTCCAGCAGAAAATTGATCTCACTGCTTTTGAATTTTTCTCTGAAGATGCCCTCAGCAAAGTGGTTGAACATGCGGGTGTGCCCCGTCCCTTTGAAACGCCGGCACCTTTTTACGCATTACTGGAATTTGAGTGCAGCAGTGAAGCGATATCTGATACGGTAATGGAGCTGTTTGAGCATTGCATGGAGCAGGGCTGGGTGCTGGATGGCGTAATGAGTCAGAGTCTGGGTCAACTGCAGAACCTGTGGCGCTGCAGGGAAGATATTAGTGAAACTATTTCTCGCTGGACCCCCTATAAAAATGATATTTCAGTGGTTGTTTCAAAGGTTCCAGAGTTTCTGGCAGAGATTGATGCCATTGTGGCAAAAGAATATCCGGATTTTGAAGTTGTCTGGTTTGGCCATATTGGTGATGGCAACCTGCATCTGAATATTCTTAAGCCGGATGATCTGTCCCGTGAAGAGTTTCTCCAGCAGTGTAACCGTGTCAGCAAGTGGGTTTTTGAAGTTGTGCAGAAGTATGGTGGTTCCATATCTGCGGAACATGGAGTTGGCCTGTTGAAAAAAGATTACCTGACATACACCCGCAGTGAAGCGGAAGTGAATTTGATGTGGGGAATAAAAAAGGTTTTTGATCCCAGAGGGATTATGAACCCGGGGAAAGTCTTTGATCTGTAATTTTTAGCTTCTAATCTTCAAGGGGCTGAAGTGCAGAGAGTCTGTCGAGGTTCGATCGACAGGCTCATTTACAGAATAATTTAAATCCCGATATTGCTCATGGTGTTCATGATTTGTCGAATAACCTGGGAAATCGCGGGATGTTCCTCGGCAAATTTCAGCGCTTCTTTTTCCAGTTCTTCATTGAACGCTTCTTCTGGAATGGCTCCTTCGGCCTGGGCCAGGGCTATCTGCAGTTCGGTGGTGATTTGTTTGAGAGAGGCCGCTGTACATTCATCAACAGGCTGGCCTTCCAGTATGTCATGCAGTCTCTGGATGTGGGCCTGTAGTTGTTCACTCATGGCTATGCTCCATTATCAGCAGCTCTCCGCGCTGCTTTGCATGTTTATCATAGACCAGCAGGGTACTCTGTGAATAGCAAGAAGACAGTAAATAAGGGCATAGACACCACCTTGCCTGCAGGACATGTTTAATTATGAACACTGCCTGGTGGTATGGTATATGAATAGCGGAAGGCCGTGCTAAATATAAGGAATCGAAATATGGCTTATCAACACCAATGGGCAAACGGGGAAACGGTTAATCTTCCTATGGGTAAGGTTGTCTGTGTTGGCAGAAACTATGCGGAACATGCCCGGGAGCTGAACAACCCTGTTCCCGCAGAGCCTTTGTTGTTTATGAAGCCGGGGTCCGCGGTTACGCCGATGGAGCAGCCCATTCTCTTGTCAGACGACAAAGGCGGTGTTCACTATGAAGCTGAGATTGCGGTTTTAATGGGTGAGACACTGACTTCTGCCAATGAGAGCGAAGCCAGAAAGGCGCTTATTGGTGCAGGGCTGGCGCTTGACCTGACCTTAAGGGAGCTGCAAAGCAAACTGAAAGAGAAAGGCCACCCCTGGGAGAAAGCCAAGTGTTTTGACGGTTCCTGTCCGTTGTCGCTTTTTGTTCCGGCGGAGAGTATTGCCAGCTGGGAAGATATTTCTTTTCAGTTATCGATTAACGGGGAGCTGCGGCAGGATGGAAATGCCATGCGGATGTTGAATGGTATTATTCCTCTGGTCAGTTATATCAGCCACCACTTTACCCTTGAACCTGGAGATGTCATTTTGACCGGCACGCCCGCCGGTGTAGGGCGTCTTGAATCGGGTATGGAGTTGAAGTTGACTTTATCCCGACTGCTGGAAGCCGTCACCCGGGTTGAGTAGTTCAGCTGCTCAACATTGCCCAGACTTTGCTGCTTGCTTCGTTCCTGGCATGACTTTGGGTCAGATTGAGCAAAGGTTCCTGCCTGTTTTCGTTCAGGAACAGGGCAAGGGAATCAAGGGCGATATGGCTCAGACAGAATTCATAACAGGGTATGCCCGTCAGAGCCTCAAAGAACAGCGCCATGGAGGCCGGACGTACTATTCGACCATAGTCCATAACCGGGAACTTGTATGAAACCCGGTTTAAAGCTATCTGTGTTGTGGTGAATCTGGTGGGGAAATCAGCGGATTCTTCTGGTGCGGCGATTTTCGTCGATAGCGACGAATATAAATGTACCGTCTGTTACTTTGTGGGGTTCCAGGTCTGCCGGTGGACGAACCCAGACCTCAACATCAACATGAATAGAGCTGGCACCAATATTGGTGACATTGGTGTAGCAGCTGACCATATCACCCACTTCAATGGGTCTCATAAAGGTGAGCTGGTGGATGGAGACTGTAGCAACACGGCCTTTGGCTACTTTGCGGGCGGTGATTTCAGCGGCCATATCCATTTGAGAGACAACCCATCCCCCGAAAATATCATTGTCGGGATTTGTGTCCCGGGGCATGGCTGGAATTTGTAAGGTCAGTTCACCTTGGGGAGCCGGACTGAGGTCACTCTCAGGGCCATGTTCGTCATCAAGCTTTACGAAGTTCATCATCGCTTACCATATCGTTATTATTGTTCTCGGTTACGGCATATTAGAGTATCAATAACAGGGTATTCTGCTTTGGCCCGTATTACGAGAAAGAGTGTCTCGCATGCATCTGCGCATTGCTGCTGCGCGGATTATACAGTGGGCGCACTCTTCTGGTAAGGCGTTTCTTTTGATTCCGGAATATGGACGTTCGCTGACTTTTACCAACAGGAGAAATAAAAATATTTCTCCTGTCATCTTTCTGTCATATCTCTTACATATATTTTTCATCAAACAACTAGATACTGACTGCGCACTAAGCCATTACAGATGGGCGGATGAATACGAACAATGAAAAACCTGCCCGAACAGACAATAAACACTGGGAGCGAATAATGACATTTAAAGGTCTCGCAACTGCCCTGACTCTGGCCGCTGCCAGCGTCTCTTTCAGCGCCAGCGCCAGCAAGATTGACGCTGATATTCCTGCTTACTCCAAGGCAAGCGGCGTATCCGGTAACCTGTCCAGCGTTGGTTCCGATACCCTGGCCAACCTGATGACCCTGTGGGCTGAAGACTTCAAGCGCACTTACCCCAACGTAAACATCCAGATTCAGGCTGCCGGTTCTTCTACTGCGCCGCCGGCCCTGACTGAAGGGACTTCTAACCTCGGCCCCATGAGTCGTAAGATGAAGGATAAGGAACTGGCTGCTTTCGAAAAGAAATTCGGCTACAAGCCCACTGCCGTTCCCGTTGCTATCGATGCCCTGGCCGTATTTGTAAACAAGGACAACCCCATCAAGGGCCTGACCATGGCTCAGGTTGACGCTATTTTCTCCTCCACGCTGAAGTGTGGTGGCGACAAGGCTATCAACACCTGGGGCGGCGCTGGTCTGACTGGTCCCTGGGCTGGCCGCGACGTACAGCTGTACGGTCGTAACTCTGTATCCGGCACCTACGGCTACTTCAAGAAAAAGGCTCTGTGTAAGGGTGATTACAAGAACAATGTAAACGAACAGCCTGGTTCCGCTTCTGTTGTTCAGTCCGTATCCGCTTCCCTGAACGGCATTGGCTACTCCGGTATCGGTTACAAGACTTCCAGCGTTCGTACTGTACCTCTGACCAAGAAGGCCGGTACTCCTTTCGTTGAAGCTAACCCCGCTAACGCTGTAAACGGCACTTATCCGCTGGCTCGCTTCCTGTATGTATACGTGAACAAGCAGCCCAACAAGCCTCTGGCTCCCATTGAGCGTGAATTCCTGAAGATGGTTCTCTCTCAGCAGGGTCAGGAAGTTGTTGTTAAGGACGGCTACATTCCTCTTCCTTCCAAGGTTGTTGAGAAGCAGTTGAGCGCTCTGGGTCTGTAAGACCGACAGAGCCTGGCGCAGGGAAGCGCCACTTCTGACTAACGCCCGCATTACTGATGCGGGCGTTTTTTATTGTCTTTATATAGGTAGCCGAAGCGCTGTTTCCAGCTGAAATAAAGGGATTTTGCAGTTTCTGGCAGCTGGATTTTATAAAGATGACATAGAAACATGATTGTTACAGATGTGTAATATTACTGTCATATTGCACGGGTATCGTTCGCACATACTAAGGACCGAACCGGCCAGACAATAACTCATGAGCGAACAAAGTATGCAATCGGCTCCGGACATCAGCTTTGATACGCCGGCTCTTCTGCGTTATCGCAACCTGCGGAAGCTGAAAGATCGCACAGCCCGTTACGGTATAGCTGTTGGTGGGTTAAGTGTTATAGCAGCCATTCTGCTGATCTTCTTTTACCTTCTTTATGAAGTTATTCCCCTGTTTCGTTCCGCAGAAGTGAATGAACAGTACCGTTACACTGTTCCCGTAACCAGTAATCAGAATTTCTACCTGGCCACAGAAGAACAGGCTGAAATTGGTCTGCAGATCAGTCAGGCTGGTCAGGCTGTTTTCTTTGATGCTGCCACCGGCAAAGAGCGTTTGAGCAGTCAGCTGCCGGTGCCTGCCGGTGTGACTGTGACATCCGTTTCTGAATCCGGCCCGGGCGACAACCTGCTGGTAGCCGGCCTGTCCAATGGCTCTGCGATTGTCTTTAAACACAAATACAAAACCACCTGGCCGAACGACCAGCGTCTTATTACTCCTTCTGTTTCCTATCCCTACGGCGAAGAAGCCATTTCCCTGGCTGAAGGCTTGCCTCTGGAGCAGGTGGCTGTTCAGGATTCAGAAGAAAAATTGATGATTGCCGGTTCCAACGGCGGTCAGCTGTTCCTGGCCAGGTTTACCCGTGAAGTGGATTTCCTCACTGAAGAAGAGACTCTGGAGCGGGAATCTGTATCCATGCCGGTGATTGGCAGTGATATTCGCAAGCTGCTGATTGAGCCGGACCTGAAACATATGTACATCCTCTCCGGAAGTGATGCTCTGACCCAGATTGATATCAATTCTTCCCTGCCCTCTGTGGAAGACACCATTGTGCTTGTGGATGGTGCAGGCGAAGTGACAGATATTGAGTTCCTGCTGGGTGGAATCTCTCTTCTGGTGGGTGACAGTAACGGTAATATTACCCAGTGGTTCCAGGCCCGCGATGAGTCCGGCAAGAAGGTTCTGACCCGTATCCGCAGCTTTAAGCAGGGCAATGCCGCGATTACTCAGATTATACCTGAGCACCGTCGTAAAGGTTTCCTGGCTCTGGATGCCGATGGTGTACTTGGTCTGTACAACACAACTGCTGAACGTCAGGTTCTGACTGTTGATGTTTCTGATCGGACTGTAAATATGGCGGGTCTGGCCCCTCGGGGTAACGTGCTGTTATTGCAGTCAGGTAACGAGCTGGTGTCGTTCAAGGTTGAGAATGAACATCCGGAAGTGTCCTGGAGCGCGCTGTGGCACGAAGTCTGGTATGAGTCCTACGACGAGCCGGAGTTTATCTGGCAGTCCTCTGCATCTAACAATGATTTTGAACCTAAGCTGAGCCTGACGCCCCTGGCATTTGGTACTCTGAAAGCTGCGTTCTACGCTATGTTGCTGGCGGCGCCCCTGGCGATCTGTGGTGCGATCTACACCGCTTACTTTATGGCTCCGGTCATGCGTCGCAAGGTCAAGCCGGTTATCGAATTGATGGAAGCGCTGCCCACGGTCATCCTGGGCTTCCTGGCCGGTCTGTGGCTGGCACCGTTTATTGAAAATAATCTTCCGGCCATATTCAGCCTGTTGTTGCTGATGCCGGTGGGTATTCTGGTGTTCGCATTTTTCTGGGATCGCCTGCCTGTAGAAGTTCGCAGCCGTGTACCAGAAGGCTGGCAGGCACTGCTGCTGGTTCCGGTGATTCTGGCTGTTGGTTGGATCAGCCTGGCGATGAGCGGACCCCTGGAAGGCGCTTTCTTCGGTGGCGATATGCGCACCTGGATTACCCATGATCTCGGTATTCCTTACGACCAGCGTAACGCACTGGTGGTAGGTCTGGCGATGGGCTTTGCGGTTATCCCGACCATCTTCTCAATTGCTGAAGACGCTATTTTCAGTGTGCCCAAGCACCTGAGCTATGGCTCCCTGGCATTGGGTGCGACGCCCTGGCAGACCCTGACCAAAGTTGTGCTGCTGACAGCCAGCCCCGGCATTTTCTCCGCTTTGATGATTGGCATGGGGCGGGCAGTCGGTGAAACCATGATCGTACTGATGGCGACAGGTAATACGCCGATTATGGATGCCAATATTTTTGAAGGTATGCGAACACTGGCGGCTAATATCGCTGTAGAGATGCCTGAATCTGAAGTGGGCAGCTCCCATTTCCGTATTCTGTTCCTGGCGGCTCTGGTGCTGTTTGTTTTCACCTTTGTCGTTAACACCGTGGCTGAGCTGGTTCGTCACCGGCTGCGTCAGAAGTACAGCTCCCTTTAATGGCCTGCGCCCTGCACTTATAAAGAATAGAGTGACGGTATAAAGAACGATGAAAATATCTGTCGGAAACTGGTTCAAAAGTGGGTCGCCGTGGGTCTGGATGAATGCCGGCGCGGTGGCTGTGAGCCTGATTATGGTGATCGGCCTTCTGGCCCTGATCGCCGTGCGTGGGCTGGGCCACTTCTGGCCCTCCTCCATCATGGTTGCGGAGTACACGATTCCCGGTCAGTCCACTGTGACTGTTATGGGGCAGCTGGCGGATGAGGAAGAAATTCCTACCCAACGCCTTATTGATGCGGGTTTCAGCAATCTGAAACCGGATGAACTTGTAACCCGCAAGCTGATTAAAGTGGGTAATCGTGATGTTTCCGGAAGCGATTTTGCCTGGGTTGTTGAGCCCTGGCTGGAGAATATTAAATATCCTGAAAATGCTATCGCTCTTGAACGACGGGAGTGGGGTAACTTCTACGGTTACCTGAACGAAGTACGTAACAACGGTGCTGTTGTCGCCAGCGGTACAGAAGCCTGGGCTGCCCTGAATGCCAGCATTGAGCGTGCCCTGGATATCTACAGCCAGATTTATGAAATCGAAAAAGGCGACATTGGTGCGATTAACAGCAAACTGGAGCGTCTGCGTCTGAAGCAGCGTGGCCTGGAGCTGCGAGACAAGGCCACCCCTGAAGCTCTGGCGGATATTGAAGCTCGCAGAGCTGAGTTGGATGCTGAGTACAAGGTTCTGGAGAAAGAGCTGGGCGATCTTTATGTCGCATTCACCCGGGACAGTATTCTGGCCCGTACCGTTGAAGGCAAAGACGTTGAAATTAATGTTTCCAAGATCGTGCGGGCGTATCAACCTAATGGCATGAGTACTGGTGGCAAGATCGCTTTCTACGGTAGCAAAATTTGGGAATTCGTTGCTGACGACCCCCGTGAGGCCAACACCGAAGGTGGTATCTTCCCTGCGATTTTCGGTACCGTGATGATGGTTATCATCATGTCTGTGATCGTAACCCCCTTTGGTGTGATCGCGGCTGTTTACCTCCGTGAATATGCCCGCCAGGGGTTCACCACTCGGGTGATTCGTATCGCGGTAAACAACCTGGCCGGTGTGCCTTCCATTGTTTACGGTGTGTTTGGTCTGGGCTTCTTTGTTTACTTCCTGGGAGGCCAGATGGACGCCATGTTCTTCCCGGAAGCTCTGCCTGCGCCCACCTTTGGTACTCCTGGGCTGATGTGGGCCTCCATTACTCTGGCTCTGTTGACTCTGCCGGTGGTGATTGTTGCTACGGAAGAAGGCCTGTCTCGTATTCCCAGCTCTGTCCGTGAAGGCAGTCTGGCTCTTGGCGCGACCAAAGCAGAAACCCTGTGGCGTGTGGTACTGCCCATGTCCAGCCCGGCCATGATGACTGGCCTGATTCTGGCGGTAGCCCGTGCCGCAGGTGAAGTTGCGCCTCTGATGCTGGTGGGTGTGGTAAAGCTTGCGCCGAGCCTGCCTCTGGACGGAAACTATCCGTTCCTGCATCTTGACCAGAAATTTATGCACCTGGGCTTCCATATTTATGATGTGGGCTTCCAGAGTCCGAATGTTGAAGCAGCCCGTCCGCTGGTTTATGCCACGGCCCTGCTGCTGGTGATTGTTATTGCGGCGCTGAACCTCTCAGCCGTCTCGATTCGTAATCATCTGCGTGAGAAGTACAAGTCTCTCGAAGTGTAATTAACAGAAAGTTAAGGTAGTTCTGGGCCAGGAGTGTCCGGGCTGAAAATAATAAAGGAGATGGCTGACGCGCTGATGCTGTCAGCCATCTGGAAAGAATCAGACGACTGGAAGGCCAACCATGAGTGAAACACTGGCTATAGCTCCGGAAGAGACAAAGGTGGAACCAATGGAAACTACCCGCAATGACCGCGAGAGTGACTCCAGGAGCCACGGTATAAGCCTCGATCAGCTCGGCCGCGGCCGGCAGAAGATGGTTTTGGAAGAAGAAGAGACCTGTCTTGAGATTCAGGGCCTGAATCTTTACTACGGTGAGAAGCAGGCGCTGTTCGGTGTGAATATGCCGATTCCCAAGAAGCGTGTAACCGCTTTTATCGGTCCTTCAGGTTGTGGTAAATCAACACTGCTGCGTAGCCTGAACCGTATGAACGACCTGGTGGAAAGCTGCCGTATTGAAGGCAAGGTTTTGCATGACGGCGAAGATATTTACCGCCGGGGTATTGATGTTTCGGATCTGCGGCGTCGGGTGGGCATGGTGTTCCAGAAACCCAACCCCTTCCCGAAAAGTATTTATGAAAACGTAGCCTATGGTCTGCGTATTCAGGGAATCAACAAGAAGCGCGTTCTTGATGAGACTGTTGAGTGGGCACTGAAAGGTGCGGCTCTCTGGGAAGAAGTGAAAGATCGTCTGCACGACAGCGCACTGGGACTTTCCGGTGGTCAGCAGCAGCGTCTGGTTATTGCCCGGACTATCGCAGTAAAACCTGAAGTTCTGCTTCTGGATGAGCCAGCTTCTGCACTGGACCCGATTTCAACCCTGAAAATTGAAGAACTGATTAACGAACTGAAGGAACGGTTCACCATCGTAATTGTTACCCATAATATGCAGCAGGCGGCACGTGTTTCTGATTACACCGCTTTCATGTACATGGGACAATTGATTGAATTTGGCGACACCGACACCATTTTCACTAATCCTCGTGAGAAGAAAACTGAGGATTACATCACCGGCCGCTACGGTTAACAGGCTAAGGAAAATATTATGCCAGTTGATATGAATTCAGACCTGAATCAGCACATCTCCCAGCAGTTCAATTCTGAGCTGGAAGAGTTGCGCAGTCAGCTGCTGGCTATGGGCGGTGCGGTTGAGAAACAGGTTTCTGATGCTATTGAGTCCCTGATTGAAGCGGACAGCGACCTGGCCCTGAGCGTAAGGGCCAAGGATGACGATGTGAACTACATGGAAGTCTCCATCGATGAAGAAGCTGCCCGTATCCTGGCTCGCCGCCAGCCCGCTGCTTCTGACCTGCGTCTGGTTATCGCCTGCACCAAGGCTTCTACCGATCTTGAGCGTATTGGTGATGAAGCTGCCAAGATCGCCCGTTTCTCCATGGAGCTGGCGGAGCATGGTGAATCACCCCGCGGTTATATCGAAGCCCGTCATATTGGTACCCATGTGCGTAAAATGGTACAGGATGCCCTGAACGCTTTTGCCCGCTTCGACGCTGATATGGCTCTGGCCGTAGCCCAGGAAGACAAGAGCGTTGACCGCGAGTACCGTTCCGCCATGCGTGAGCTGGTGACTTACATGATGGAAGATCCCCGTTCTATTACCCGGGTTCTGAACATTATGTGGGTGCTGCGTTCCCTGGAGCGCATTGGTGACCATGCCCGCAATATTGCCGAGTATGTAATTTATCTGGTGAAAGGTACCGACGTGCGCCATATTGGCCTGAAGCGGATGAAAGCAGAAGTATTTGAAAAGCATACGACTGAATCCTGACAGTTTGTCTGGCGGTGCCTTTTGAGGTGCCGCCAGCCATTTCTCGTTCCTGTTATAAAAACCTGATTGCAACCTGCTCATAACAGCAGCTGTAAGCGATATATTCTATTGCCTTTCCCGAGCTGGCCAGAAACTCCTCCAGCGCCTTTTTCTCGTGTTTTTCGTACCCTGAATAGTTATAAAACTCATCAAATAGTACGATTGAACCTTTTACCAGACGATGGGCAATGGCATTGAAGGCATCCATTGTTGATTGGTAGATATCGCAATCTATATGGAGAAAAGCAATGGGCTGTTCCTTTAGGATTTCCCCGGAGAAAACAGGGAGTGCCTCATGAAACACGCCCTTGTCCAGACATCAGACAAGCTTGAGTTGGTTTGCCAGTAACGGCATTGCTGAAAAAATTACCGCGATTGGTAACGCACAGAATGACAGTGTTTATTAGTTATGACGTTTATAACTATGATGTGTTCGACAAAACACTGTTGTTTAACCTATCCCGGGAGCTGCCGGGGATAGCTACCGGGCGTGCTGGCTTTCCCGCGTTAAAAACGCCAGCAGTTCCTCCTGTCGTTCCACCAGCTGATGGCTTTTACCATCCATATTGAGCAGGTTAAGCACGTCCAGCAGTTCCTCCCCGTCAGGGTAGAAATGCTTTCCCGACCCTAATAGCCCGGCATCATCAATGCCGAAAAAACGGGCAACATCCCGCCATTGGCTGGCATGACTCTGCAACAGTTCAACCGAGATACGGTGGAAGTCAGAACCATAAACAACCGGCCTGGGAGGAACGGCCCCAGGCCCGGCATGAACCCGGTCCGGGTCAAGAAAATCTGGCAGCGACCGGAGCACCCGGTGGTAGCCATAGGCCCGGGCAGTCTGCACGATTTGGCCAATAGTGGGGCTATAGCCTGCCTTAAGCTCCTTCAACATCAAATAAAAACAGTTTTTTGCGTGCTTGTAATAATTATCCTGACTGATCTTTTTCAGATCTGCATAAGGCAACCCGAGAATATGCCCCAGGCTCATCCAGTCAGCCGTTGGCTCAAGCAATGGGATATGTTCGTTATGGAGCCGGCTGTTAGAAGAGGTGGTAACCATCTGCAACATGTTAAAATCCCAGGGGGGTATATCAGGCCGTGGCAGGGGCTGGGTTCCGGGAAACAATTCCAGCAACTGCTCAATAGCATCCGGTAAACCCAACGTCTGAAGAGCCTGGAGAAAATAGCCCGGAGCCAGCAAACCCTGCTCTTCCAGCATATGAAAAAACAGCCAGGGGAAATCCTGCTGATGCTCACCATAAACGGCAAACTGCCAGGGATGTGACAGCTCCAGAGCCTCCGCTAACTGGTCAAGATGAGGCTTATCATAGTGACCAAACAGGGCGTCTATCTGGTCACTCTCCAGAGTTGCGCCTTCAGTAGTTGTACTTTCTTTAGCTGCCTCCTCTGGTACAGCCGGATCTTTATAACAACCAGCCAGATAACAGGGCCTGTTTATAGCTGGATGACGAAACAGTTGTTCCAGCCTGCGGCGCGACAACGGCCCGGCTTGAGAGAGCATCAATAAACGAATCATCCCTATCTTGAACTGCTCGTCTACCTGAAGCTTATCTACGTCAGGGAGAGTCATGCCCAGGGCAAGCCCCAGCTGCAACGTATCTATTCCGGCATCACTAATCACCTTGTGTGCCACCAGCAGGCTTAGTGGTTCATCTGGCGCACTGTTCCTGAATTGTTCTAACAGGTTTTCCGGGTCGACCACCGGGATGGGCAGTTGCCACTCCATGGCCAGTTTCTCTGTCAGGTAATGTTCTCCAATCACCGCAAGGGCCTCAATAACAGCCTGTTTATTCAACTTATTTTCCTGGCTGGCTATTGCAAGTACACCTTGCCGGAAGGCATCGGTTCTGGTGCGTGAGAGACTCTTTATCTGTGAAAATTCAAGCCCCAGAGCCAGAGCAAGTCTGATAATTGTTTCGTCAGTCGACAGGTCGAACAGGGCATGATCGTAGAAGTAGACAGCGGCTTCGTGGTTGGTATCTTTGTCCTGCAACACTCGCTGCCATCTATGGTGACCCCAATCTTGCAGCTGTTCAACCATAGAGCTGAGAGGTGTATTTTGCGAAACCTGTACAGCAGGTTCCAGATTTCTGGCCAAAGCAACAGTTTGGGTAATATCCTCGCTCTGTGACCTGTACGGATGGCTGAAGATGGTATCCAGATTCTGGCATAGCTTACTGGCCTGCTTAAATATCGCCTGAATTTTCTCCTGGCTCTGCCCCAAAAGGGTGAAATCAAGCTCATCGTTATCCTGGCAGGCCTGCCTGAAATGCTGGTATTGCACAGCATCTACCACATAATCCTGCAGATATTTCATATTCTCCTCAAAGTTATTGCAGTAGCATAGCCGTCTCAGGTCTGGCAAGATTTTTTGGGCTACCTCTATTTTCTGGACTGCCTCAGAATAATTATCCTGCTGCGCCAGCGTGACAACTTCTCTTACAACATCCTGCACCTTGTCTTGGAGTGCAATAGCGGGATTCGGGCCAAAAACGACAGGAGCCAGCATGGTATTAACGATGGCGCTCAATTTGTCAGTCACCCGCCGGACTCTAAGTGCGTGGTTATCTTTAAGCTTGTTATAAACAGCGCTCTGTACACGGTTAATATGGGGCAATGCGTGGTCACAGGCCTGCACATTGTGCCTTAGCCTGGGCCATGACGGACTTGGCTGGCCATCATGGCCTGCAGGCCTTCTGGGCGGGAGGGATATATCGGCTCCTGTTCGTTTCATCATCAGGCTTCCCTGCAACAATGCGATAAACACGGTATTCTCAAACAAGCTAGGGCAAACCGCCCTAACCAGACGGTCAGGCAGGCCGAAAAACTGACGGATTTCCATAACCCTTCATCAGATAAAACAGAGCCGAAAAGGCGAGTGACAGAATAACGACATTTATTTCCGGGCAATGTACGCCTCAGTCGGCTGTTGAGTACGGAGAGTGAGAAATAAAAACCGTTTTCAGTCAGCTTTGTTCCTACCCCTGAAATCACAACTTGCCTGATTAATGGCGGCTTTCTTTCATCCTCGGGACACTCTCTGATCAAGCTCCTAGTCTGATAGCAGGATTTCTGAAAGGTAGTTTGTCGGTCTTATGTCTGAATCAGCCGGCGCGTTTTCAAGGCCCCCTTCCGGTCAAGAGAGTAGTCAGGACTGGGCTATTCCCCGTGATGGCAGTACCCATCTTGACCCTCTGCTGGATTCCCTGGTTACCATCACCCGTATCCACGGCCGCCCCTGCAGTGCTGATGCCTTGAGGCATGGCCTTCCTCTTCAGGATGGCAAGCTGACCGCAGAGCTGTTTATTCGGGCTGCTGCCAGGGGGGGGTTCTCTGCCCGGCTGGTGAAAATTTCCCTTAAGAAAATCTCTAACCTTGTGACGCCGGTGGTTCTTCTGCTGAAAGACCGGCGGGCCTGCACCCTGGTGAGTGTTGACCGAAAAAAAGCCAGCGCACGGGTGATTCTGCCGGAATCCGGTACCGGAACCCGGGAAATCAGTCTGAATATGCTGGCCAAAGAGTATACCGGCCATAGCTTCTTTATTCGGGAAAAGTACCAGTATGATGAGCGAACGCCGGAATCCCTGAAGGTGCACTCCCGTCACTGGTTCTGGGGCACTATCACCAAGTCATGGCGCATCTACCGTGATGTTCTGATGGCATCTTTCCTGATTAATATTTTCGCCATTGCCAGCCCGTTATTTGTGATGAATGTGTATGACAGGGTTGTGCCAAATAATGCGATTGAAACCCTGTGGGTGTTGGCGGCAGGGGCATTTACCCTGTTTACCTTTGATGCCGCGTTAAAGCTGATGCGCAGCTACTTTATCGATCTGGCGGGAAAGAAGTCGGATATTCTGTTGTCGTCCCGTATTTTTGAGAAGGTGCTAGGGATTTCCATGGCTGCCCGGCCCCAGTCCGTGGGTTCCTTCTCCCGGAATATTCAGGAGTTTGAAAGTATCCGTGACTTTATTACCTCATCCACAGTTACGGTGCTGGTTGATTTGCCTTTCACGGTAATCATTCTGCTGGTTATAGGTTTTATTGGCGGGCCTCTGGCCATTGTTCCGGCCATTGCTGCTGTAATTATCGCAATTTATGGGTTTTTACTGCAGGCACCACTGCGTAAATCTGTTGATAAAACCATTCGCTCTTCCTCCCAGAAAAACGCCACCCTTATAGAGGTGATGACTAATATTGAGAGCCTGAAAGTGGCCAGAGCGGAGAGTGAACTGCAGGCCCGCTGGGAAAAGAATGTTGGTCATATCGCGAAATGGGGCATCCGCAGTAAATTGCTGTCTGCCTCTGCCGGAACCGTCGCTGCCTTTATTCAGCAGATGGTCACTGTAGTCATGGTGATTGGCGGTGTATACATGATTGCAGAAGGCGAATTGAGTATGGGAGGGTTGATTGCTGCCGTTATGCTCTCTGGCCGATGTCTGGCTCCCATGGGGCAGATTGCGGGTCTCTCTACCCGTTACAACCAGAGCAAGGCCGCCCTGCAGGCTCTGAACGATATTATGGAATTGCCCACAGACCGCCCGGAAGGGAAATCCTACGCTCACCGCCCGGTCTTAAAAGGCGATATTGAATTTGACCAGGTGAACTTCTCCTATCCCGGCCAGGAATTTAAAGCCCTGAATAATGTGAGTTTGAAGATTCAGGCTGGAGAAAAGGTCGGCATTATCGGCCGCATAGGATCAGGGAAAACCACCGTTGAGAAAATGCTGCTAGGGCTTTATCAACCCGGAGAAGGCGCTGTTCGTATAGATGGTGTTGATATACGGCAGATTAACCCTTCCGACCTGCGCCATAACATCGGTTGCGCACTCCAGGACAGTACCCTGATGTATGGAACCCTGAGGGACAATATTGCCTTGGGTGCCCGCTATATGGACGACAATGCTGTTTTACATGCTGCTGAAATATCCGGGGCAAAAGAGTTTGCTGACCGTCATCCGGAAGGTCTGGATATGCAGGTGGGAGAGCGGGGGAGCTGCCTATCCGGTGGACAGAGACAGAGTGTTGCTCTGGCCAGGGCCATGCTGATGGACGCTCCCATTATGGTTCTGGATGAACCCTGTAGCTCCATGGATAACACTACGGAAACCCGCCTGAGGGAAAACCTGCGAACCTACTGCAAAGACAGAACCCTGATACTTGTAACCCATAAAGCATCCATGCTGGAACTGATTGACCGGCTTGTGGTGATGGATCAGGGCAGGGTTGTGGCTGATGGCCCTAAAGAGCAGGTATTCGCGGCCCTGCGTGAAGGCAAGCTGAGGATTTCCTGATGAGTGATAAGCCTTCTGAGAAAAAGCCCGTTAGCAAAAAAACGGTGCCTCTTGACCCTAAGAGGGCTCGTAAAAAGCAAAGACCCCCGATTCCCAAAGGTGAAAAAGCCCCGGTTGCCCAGTTTCCTCCCGGCGGGCGCGCAGGAAAGGCTTCCGGCATTGAATTGGAGTATATGTCTGATGCTTCGGCTGCACTGCTGCTGAAATCCCCTCACGGCGGCCGAATGCTGATTCTACTGAGTTTTATGGCCATTATCATGGCTGTGCTCTGGGCCAGCTGGGCAGAAGTGGATGAAATTACCCAGGGTGATGGCAAGGTTGTCCCCTCGTCAAGATTACAGGTTGTACAGAATCTTGAAGGGGGAATCCTGAAAGAACTTCTGGTTCGTGAAGGCGACAGGGTTGAACAGGGACAGCCTCTGATGCAGTTAGACGACATCAGTTTTAATTCGTCGTTTAAAGAATCTGAGGTGGAGTACTTCAGTGTTCTGGCGGCAATGGCCCGTTTAAGAGCGGAAACAGAAGACAGGTCTCTGGTATTTCCCGATGAAGTGCGTGTTTACCCGGATATTGTTCACGGGGAACGTCAGCTTTTCAAAGGTCGCCGTGAAGGCCTGGAAGCGGAACTGGCCACTGTCAGTGAAAAAGTGCGTCAGAGTGAGCAGGAACTTCGGGCAATGGAGACCCGAAGGGGGCACCTGAAACGCAGTTATGACCTGGGACTGAAAGAACTCTCCCTGACCCGTCCTCTGGCATTAAAAGGCGTTGTGTCGGAAGTGGAAATGATTCAGTTGGAACAACGGGTGAATGATCTGTTGTCTGAGTTGAATGAATCAGAACTGACCCTGCCCCGCCTGCAATCCACCATGCAGGAGCAGAAAAGCCGGGAGAGGGAGGTCAAGCTGAAATACCGTGAAGAAGCTCTGGAGCAACTCAGGGATCAGGAAGTCAGGCTGGCGCAGCTGTCTGAGAGCAGGAAGAGCTTGAAGGATCAGGTCAGTCGCCGTGAAGTCCGAGCACCTCTGGCGGGTATTGTTAAGAAAATTCACGTTACTACCCTTGGGGGTGTGGTTCAGCCGGGAATGGACTTGATTGAAATAGTGCCGGTTGAGGAAGCCTTGCTGGTGGAAGCAAAAATTAATCCCAAAGATGTAGCCTTTTTGCAGACAGGTGACCGGGCCATTGTAAAACTGACATCCTATGATTTTGCCATATACGGAGGCCTGAAAGGCGTAGTCGATCATATCAGCGCAGACACAATCACCGATGAAGAAGGGGAAAGCTTCTATCAGGTGCGTATCCGGACGGATAATAATCACCTTGGAACATCTGCAAATCCTCTGGAAATCATCCCCGGCATGCACGCCCAGGTGGATATTGTGACCGGCAGAAAAACCATACTCTCCTATCTGCTGAAACCCATTTTGAAAGCCCGTGACAACGCCCTGACAGAGCGTTAACCGACAAGGCATTCTTCGGCTTCCTGATAACGATTGGAAATATCCCGGTGAAGCGCTCATTCCCTATTTTCAGGAAGTGACTTGTCAGTGCTATCTAACCTTTAAATAAGCCCTGCCAGAGGGAACAGCAGGAATTCTGTACCCGGCAGGTGACTTCTCGAAGTTATGAGGTGAGAAGGATGCTCCAGCCAGAACCCACTAGCCAGTCCGCTGTTGTTGTCAGTATTGATGGTATCCTGAACGGACAGCTCCCCGATGGTTCCATTGTTGGCCATGTCCCCGGTGACGAGCTTGTTCCGGGTGAAATGCTGTTGTTAGCAGAAGGGACCACTGCGCAGATAAGAACAGAAGACGGAAGGCTGATTACTTTGCCTTCTGGCGTAAATATCTCTTTGGAAGACGCCATTGAAAGTGCTGCGATGGAAGAGACAACCAGAGAACAGGCTTCCGGTGATTCAGGGAGTACGGTTGCCGAGGTTGATGAGCCAACTGATAAAGAACCAAAGCTGGAAGTTGAGCCTGAACAGGGGGGGAACTCTGAACTTCACAGCTTTGGTGTGACACCGGTTTTAAATCCTGCGGTAGATTTTTTATCTCCTGGCCCTGCCCCACAGAGCTTTAGGCCACAGGCTGTTGCAGAAGAATCCAATAAGTTTGTTGCTGGCCAGGAAGCCAATGTTGATGTTGCTTTCCGTAATGTCAGTGGATATTCAGATGTTCAAATACAACCGTCACAGGTTGTAAATACACATCAGGATCAGTCATCAGCACCACAATTATCAGGCTCTTCATCCAATGTTGTGATTGCACCGGGAGGACAGTCTGTTGTTAATAATGCCCCACCGCCGCCATCCACAATGGATCTCGAGAATGACAATGGTGTTGTACGTGTTGGAGCGCAATTACAGAGCCAGGTCGGACTGTTAAGCAATGATGATGTTCCGGACGGTTCCAGAATCACCAGTATCAATGGCATCGCGATTGCTGAAGGGGGCCAGACTGTTGTTCAGGGAAAACTGGGAACTCTGACCGTATCTGCAAACGGAGAGTACAGCTACAACTCTTCAACCGCAGATATTCAGGATGAGATGATGGGCCAGTGGACATTTGATGTTCTGCACGGCGGAAGCACATTTATCGATACCGGCAGTGATAGCAGTGAAGATGAAAACCTGAGTAACTCCGGTGGACAGGTGGTGGCAGGTTTATCAGGCAATGCTCTTTCCGTAAGCAATGGGCAGTTCGCAACGACCACTGTGACCAATGAGTCCTCACCGGCAGAGGAAGATACAGATGCTCTGACAATGTCACTGGCATTCAAGATAGGCGACGGTAATGATCTTTCTGGCCGGCAGGTTATCTTCTCGAATTTTAATGAGATGACCGGAATTGTGGCCTATATCGATGAAGGTACTCTCTATGTGGGCGGTGTGCACCACACCCCCAGTTCTACATTTATGACTTTTGATCTGAGTACTACAGATACCAGCGCCTGGCACCATATAACCCTTACCCATAACGCAGATACCAATTCTCTTGCGGCTTATTTTGATGGCGAGCATATAAGTGGTTCCCCCAGTGGTCTGCCCAGTATTAATAATCAACCGGATTTTGAACTGACATTCGGTGCTTCCGTCGGGCAGATTATCTACCATGATGGCGCAAGCAGCGCGACCAATGGTTTTAATGGTCTGATTGATGAAGCCCGTTTTTACAGCAGAGAGCTGGAGTCCCATGAAGTTGCTGTGTTAGCCGCGAATCAGCTTGGTACAACACTGGAAGAGTCGTTCACTTACACGGTGACAGACCCGGATGGAAATACCAGTACAGCGGATCTGGATATCCTGTTGCAGGAGAACCATAACAGTCTGCCTGTTATTGAAGGGCAAACCCTGAACGTCGCCCATGCCCAGAGCGCGGCAGCTGTAACCATTCCATCCCTTGGGTTGCTAGGTAATGTCTCTGATGCTGATGGTGATAATGTCACGCTGGCCAATATTAATGGAACGAATATCGCCACTAACGGAACAACCAATATCTCCGGCCAGTACGGAACCCTGGTGGTGGCTGCGAACGGGACATACAGTTATGTGCCCCTGGAGTCAGCTTCCGGAGGGGGAACCGATACCTTTACCGTGGCAGTTTCCGATGGCATAGGGCAGAGTACAGCAACCCTCACGGTAAATGTTCTGGCAGCTGGTTTTGCCGGATATGACAGTGCCACGGTCTATGAATCTGAAGCGCCTGCTTCCATGTTCCTGATGTTTGACAAGGGTGGTAGACAGATTGTTGCCGTAGATTCTGAAACCGGCGTCAGCCACAGAATTTATGCAGGGAGCCACAATATAGTTGACCTTGCGATTGGTCCGAATAACACCATTTATGCGGCAACGGACGGGAAAATCCTGTCTGTTGATATTGAAGCAGGTACAGTTTCAACAGTGGTTTCCCATAATGTGTACTACACGCAAGGAATAACATTTGCTGATGATGGCACTTTATATGCCGTGAACAGACATGGCGGTTTTTACAGTATTGACCTGACCAATGGCACAACAACACTGCGCGGCCAGGTGTCTGGTACCCCTTCCGGAGGGATGACCTGGTATGAAGGGGAAGCTTATATGCTTATCTCCGCTGATGGAGGTTCCCTGAGAAAAATTGATCCTTCCACCGGCTCAGCAAGACTGGTAAGCGCGGGATTTGAAGACTTTACAAGTCTGGCTACAGTGGATGGAAAACTGGTCGGCGTAAAGGAAAATGGCTCTATATATGAGATAAATCCGGATACTGGAGCCATTACGCCAATGGCGGAAACCAGTACCGGGGAAGATGTTCTGGGCGCGGTTCAAATTGCCGATGGGCAGGCTTCCGGGAATATTATCAGCAATGATACCGGGGCCACCGGAGTCACCCAGGTGATGGGGGCTAATGGACAGAACACAGCCATTAATGAGAGTGGCGTGACTGTTATTCAAGGCGCTTTTGGTGAGCTGCGAATCAGCCAGGATGGTTCTTACTCTTACCATGTGGATAACAGCAAGCCGGCCTTTAATGAAATTAATGCTGGTGAAACAGCAAATGACCGTTTTGTATACACAGCAGTCAACGCAAACAATGAAACAGCCCAGAGTGTTCTAACGCTGTTCGTATCCGGAGCAACGGATGTTTCTGTGGCCACAGCCCCTGCATTCACTGGTGCCCTCAAGACTTACATTTTCGATGAGAACCAGGACAGCATGGGGGTTGCCTTCAGTTTTGATGCTGGCAGTAACCAGAAAATAACCGGAATCACCATCAGTGGTCACCAGAACGCTTCCCTGTCCTCACCAACTGAGTTGACTGATGCAGGATCAATAAACTCCTCGCATAATTCATGGTCCTGGTCAGCAACATCGGGCAATAATGCAGGATTGCAGGTTTATAACGGTGAAGGGCTGACCCTTGGTGATGTAAATAATGGTCTGTCCGGCAGCCTTCGTATTGAAGTGACTGTTACGGCTTACAACGATGATGGAACCCCTTCTGGCAGCTGGACGTCCACGGTGCCTATGGATGCCAGGATTCTCTATCTAGAGGATTCAGTCGTTGGAGATAACCATAACAATACTCTGAGCGGTACCGACCAGAATGACGCCATTATTGGCGGTGGGGGGAATGACATCCTGTCTGGCGGAGGAGGTATGGACGCATTTGCCTGGCAGACAGAGCACGTCGGAACCCCCGGGCAGGCTGCGGTGGACACTATTACTGACTTTTCCCTTGGCTCAACTGGTGATGTATTGAATTTGGCAGATTTGATACCGGAAGCGGTTGGTGCCACCAATCTTGATGAATACCTGAGTTTCAACTTTGATGGTGGCAATACCACCATTGATGTCAGCACCACAGCAGGTGGTGATACCGTTCAGCAGATTGTTCTTCAGGGGGTTGATCTGTCAGCCAACTATGGCACCACCGATGCTACCACTCTGATCAATAATCTCACCGATGATGGTAATTTAATGACTTGATCGGTTTGCCAGCCATTATCCTTCAAGGTCCAGGTGCTTATAATGGGGCCTTGTATCGGAACCCAGCAAAACAACGCCTGATGAAACGTTTACCTGATAGTCCTGATATTGTGCTGATTGGCACACCTTCCCTGTTTGATGTTCAACCAGTCGTTGAGCCGGACACCATTAAAAATGATGATTTCCAGCACAATATTGATGTGCTGATAGAGAGTCAGGCTCGCTTTAACGGCGTTGGCATTGCCGCTCCCCAGATAGGCTGGGCAGCGAGGGTGATGACTTTCGGAATTGCCAAACCCAACCCCCGCTATGCCGCTGCCGGTGTTCATCCCCTGGAATGCTGGATAAACCCGGAAATCATCTGGAGCAGTGACCAGATCTCGTGGGTTTGGGAAGGCTGCCTGTCTGTTCCTGGGTTCAGGGGTTGGATTGGGCGGCCTGCCGAGGTCGTGCTGAAAGGCCTGAATAGAGAGGGGCAGGAGCTGGAGAAGAAGCTGGATGGCTTTATGGCCCGGGTGGTTCAGCATGAACTGGATCATCTGGACGGTGTTCTGTTTCCACACCGGGTTGGCAGTCCTGAACGTATTGTCCCCATGCCCTGCTTTGATAACCAGGATAACTGGGCCGACGGATGGCCGACACCCGGTGCCCGCAAAACAAAACCGGGAGAAGTTTCTTCCCTACCTTAAGGCACCTTCTAAACTCAAAAGCGAGAGCCGTCGATAACGAATAAGAGTTGTCGGCCCTGGGCAAGCTGTTAATCGGGCCGGAAATCTTTCGCTGCAGGTTAACATGAGGGTCCATGGATGGGCTTTTCCACCGCAAAAGGCTTCCTGGGAGGGCTGACACTGGCTTTAGCCACTTTTTCCCAGGCGGACTCTCTCCAGGAAACAATCTCCTACACAATTGAAACCAACCCCGAAGTGCTGATCAGCATCAATCGTTACCGTGCCGGGGAAGAGGCCGTGACCATTGAAGAAGCTGGTTACCTGCCCAAACTGGGGGTAAGTGCCCGAACCGGCTGGCAGAGAAAGCACAATCGCAGGAAAGGAGGCAATTCCAAGACGACAGACCGGGTTGGGGAAGCGACTTTCTCCATCCGTCAGATGCTGTTCGACGGTTTCCGCACCAGTAACCGGGTGGAAGGGGCCAGAATGGATGCCCGTTCCCGCTCTCTGCTCATGCACTCCCGGGCAGAAGATGTCGCCCTGAAAGTGGCTGAAGTTTATTTGAAGGTGATTCGCTCAGAACAGCTGGTGGAACTGGCGCGGGAGAATCTGGCGGTTCATGATGAGATTTACGACCAGATTCACCAGCGTACCGACAGCGGCCTGGCCCGTAGCTCTGATCTGGAGCAGATTCGTGGCCGTCGGGCCAGAGCCAGCGCAAATCTGGTTACTGCTATCAATGACCTTTCCAACGGTCGCAGTGAGTTCTTCAGTATTGTGAACCGAAAGCCTACTGATCTGGTGATGCCGGGTGTGGACAATACCTTACTGCCGGTCACCCTGGATGAAGCTATGGCTTTGGCGGGCAATAATAATCCGGTGATTCTGGTGGCCGGTTACGATATCAAAACCTATGAAGCCCAGGCCGAAGCCACGAAGAGCAATTTCCTGCCCAAGCTGGATCTGGAAGTTGGCCAGACCTGGAGTGATATCCGTTCCGATATTCCCACTTCTGATGGTCGTACCGATGAACTCAGCGCCATGCTGAATTTCTCCTTCAATCTCTACAATGGTGGTGCAGACCAGGCCCGCCGCCGTGAATCCGCCTGGAAGGTGGAAGAAGCCAGGGCCAGCCGGGAACTGAGTTATCGCACGGTAACCCGGGATTTACGTCTGGCCTGGGATGCCTTTGTGTATATGGAAGGACAGGTGAAATATCTCAGAGAGCATATTGAAGCGAGCCGGGAAGTCGCGAAGGCTTACCAGCAGCAGTTCAGGCTGGGGAAGCGCTCTCTGCTGGATTTGCTGGATACTGAGAATGAACTGTTCCAGTCCCAGCGGGACTTTATTCAGGTTGTGCACGAAGAGATATTTTCCCGATACCGGATTCTGCACAGCACCGGTCAATTGCTGGATTCTATGAATGTTGACCTGCCTATGGTTATGCGGGCAGATATGAACTTCAGAGCAAGCCTTCCTGAGGATCAATAAGATGGGTGGTATCATCCTCTCCCCTTAACTTCTGGCGATACCAGCGCCTGTTCAGCAGCTTGTCCTGAGCGGGCGTGGGCAGTTCGGTGAACTGAAACAGCTGTTTTTCTATCAGCAGTTCAATTACATCATCAAGAACCCGGATAAACTGCAGGTCAGACTCTGCCAGAGCGTTAGCCTCTGCGGTCTGGCTGTTATCCTGGTGCTTCAGGAACTGCTGGGCTTCCTGTGACGCTGTATCCAGCTCCTGCCACTCGCTGGAAATCTGTTGTTCGCCTATGGCTATCAGAGCGCCGGATTCATCCCTGAGTCCGTAAATCATGGTGAGTTATCCTTTGCCAGGCTAATCGAATAAGAACTTCCATTCAGATTAGCAGCCCGGCTCTAACTGGTTTCTTACACCCCCGGAACCCAGCTGAACCAGCCCCGTATACCGGGGGGAGCAAGGTTCTCTGTAAGGGGCAATCCGGAAAGCAGGGTGTTGGTCAGGCTGCGGCCAATGGTGAATGGATCATCACCGGGACGACCTTCAGCTTGCCCTGAGGTTGTCCAGAGGACTTCGCCGGATTTGATATCAACCAGCTTCAGGGTAAGCCCGATCAGGAAGCGGCCATCGGATTCCTGCTTCCATTCATCAACGGAGCCTGTCATGCCCAGAACTACGTTATGTTGTTTGGCCCACTGGGTGGCATTCTGAAGTCTGTGGGCACTTTTCATCAGGGTTGAGTGGCCACTGGTTTCTGAGCCGGGTGTGATTTCAACTTTCTGAATACCTTTGGCCGCCAGCAGCACTTTCAGCATTCTTTCGGCCTGCACGCCAACCTCACCGGACTCCAAAGAAGTCATGGGAAGAACTGCCCAGTTTTCCTGGCGGGGAAAGCCATCACGATAGGGGGATGTGCTGCATCCGGCCAAAAAGGTCAGGGCAAGGATCATTAACAGGTAACGCAGCTTATTCATGGGTTATGTCTCGGGAAAAATCCTGTTTTCCTGCATTCTCAGACTTGTTCCCTGTAGGAGCGCAGCCATTGCAGGGCAATAATTGTTGTGGCGTTATTTATCCTGCCCTGATCCAGCATGGCAAGAGCATCAGCGCTTTTTAACACATGGACAAGAATATCTTCATTCTCTGATTCCAACCCGTGGATTCCACCGGCATCAGTACTGTCTGTCAGGCCGCAATAGAGATGAATAATCTCACTGCAGGCACCAGGAGACGGGTAATAACTGCTGATAGGGATCAGCTCCCTGATGATACAGCCGGACTCCTCTTCCGCTTCCCGCCTGGCAACCTCCTCCGGCTGTTCACCGGGCTCCTGAATACCAGCAACAACCTCCAGCATCCACGGATGCTCCCCGGCAATCATTGGACCGGGGCGGAACTGTTCAATCAGGACAACATTATCGTTTTTGTCATCATAAAGAATAACGGCGACAGCTGGCGTACGCAGAAACATTTCCCGGTCGATGGTGGCGCTTTGCTTGCCACCAAACAGACTGTGACGGAAAAAATACCGGGCAGCCTGGAAAAATCCGGAATACAGAGACTCTTTTCGTTCAATCTCAAAGGTGTATTCGTTGCTGGTTCTGTGCTTATCCATTTACGTATTCCGGTATAAATTATGCTGCTGAATAAAAGACAGTACAGAAGGTGGAACAAGACGGGAGAGCAGCGCTTCAAAGTCGCCCGGTTGTTCAGCCAGAAGTTCCCTGATACGTGAGCTACGGGCCGGATTGTTCTCTTTGGCGGTAAAAAGTGGCCAACGATGTTCTATGTCCTGATAACGGTAAAAACGCTGCCAGGTGCCCGGCTCGGCATTATCCGGCCCGCGAATAAAGCCTATTTCTTCATCCGGGCGTTGTTTGCTCAGGGCATCCAGCAGAGTCCAGGTATATACAGGCTGGTTAGGCTGTTGAGCCAACAGGTCTTTTTCCAACAGGCAGACTTCTACTTTACAGGACAGGCCAGAAGCATCGGCGCAGAAATGTTTCAACAGCTGTTCTCGAATATCTACGGGCTGGGAGCGCTTCTGAAAGGCATGGGCGACACTGGGCACCAGTAAAATTGTGTCAAACTGCGATGCGGCCTGGCTCAGAACATCCAGATGTCCGTAAGTGGGAGGATCAAAGGCTGAGCCGAATACGCCTGTGCGCTGCATGGATAATAGGCCGCTGTCTGGAATACGAACCAGTCATTCTATCCAAACAGCGTGCGACTGGCATAAATTCTTTTTGAAGTCCGGAAACCCCGTGCCCCGAAAACGCAGAAGGATGGGAAAAGGCTCCGCTCAGGGCATGTGAAAACGACTGTCCAGGTACTTACTATCGGGTGTTTGGAGATCCAGGGAAGGAATTAAAGCCTGGCAAATAGTAAGTCCCAAACCCCATAGCCCAAGCGTTCACCCCGCTTTTCAAATTTAGTGATTGGGCGATAATCCGGACGGGAGGAGTAGTTATTGTCTCCGGCCTGGTTTGTCCAGCCATCGGCGGCAGACATGACTTCCATCATCTGTTCCGCATAGTTTTCCCAGTCCGTTGCCAGGTGCAGAATGCCACCAGCTTTCATCTTCGGACGAATGGACTCAACAAACTCCGTTTGAATCAGACGACGCTTATTGTGACGCTTCTTGTGCCACGGATCAGGGAAGTAGATCTGCATGCGATCGATAGAGTTATCGGGAATGCACTGGCGCAGAACTTCCACAGCATCATCACAGTAGGCACGCAGGTTGCTGAGTCTGGCTTTATCGGCTTCATTCATCAGACTGCCGACACCGGGACGGTGAACCTCAATGCCGATAAAATTCTTGTCAGGCTCTTTACCGGCCATCTCCACCAGAGACAACCCCATACCAAAACCTATTTCAACAACAAGAGGCGCTTTACGCCCGAATGTTGTGACGATATCCAGCTTGCCGTCTTCAAGCTTCAGGCCCTGTTTGGGGAAAATCGTATCCCATCCCCGCTGCTGTCCTGAGGTCATTCGGCCTGCTCGCAGTACGAAGCTCTTGATCTTGCGGTGATGCTGGTTTTCAGTTTCGGTCATGGAGGTGTTGATTTTGCAAAATAAAGCACAGGGTGAGGCATTATACGGGGATATTCAGCCGGTGCCAGAATTCCCCGTATGGCGGGTGTCAGGGCTTAAGTTTCATCCCGTGGAGGAAAAGTGTAAGCCAGCCAAGTAAAAAAGTGACTCCACCAAAAGGAGTCACCATACCCAGCTTGGAAACACCTGTGAGTGCCAGTACATAGAGACTGCCGGAGAACAATACAATACCAGCCAACATTAACCTGGCGGACCAGTTCAACAGCTGGCCAGGATGTTGAATCGCAAGTACCGCAACAATGGCAAGAGCTACAGTATGGAACATCTGGTACAGCACAGCCTTCTGCCAGATGCTTTGCTGATAGGCACTGAAAGTTGGCTCAAGGACATGGGCACCAAAAGCGCCCAGTGCCACCACTAAAAAGCCAGAAACTGCTGCTGAAGACAGGTAAAACCGGGACATATTATTCTTATCCTGAATCTTGAAAGAGGAGACCGTCAGGCTTCCTGTTCTGCTGCCATGGCCAGGCCTTTCTGGAAGTAGCCGGAACTCAGTTCGTGTTCACCACGCTGAGCCAGTAACAGGCCAAGTTCGTTGTAGATATCTATGCTGTGACGCAGCTTCAGGCTGGTTTCCAGATATTCCCGGGATTTGCCCCAAAGCTGGTTACGGGTACAAATACGACCAAGTGCCATTAATAAATCGGCATCGTTGGGGCGTTCTGCCAGCAGCTTTTCCGCTGTCAGAAGCTGGCGGCTGCTGTCTGTACATTTCAGACGACCATAAATACCAATAAGCCGGGCGCTGTAGATGGAGGAAAACTGCCTGCGTATAAAGGCTTCTGTCTCTTCCTCCGCTCCCAGTCGATGGAGGCAGCGGGCATAACTCCATACCAGGTCTTCGTTCTTGCGCTGGGCCTTGCTGAAGGATTGCCAGACTTCATCGGCTGGCTCTGTACGGTTTTTGTACAGATTGCGTCCTTTGTTCCAGGCCTGCTCAAACAGCTCATGGAAAATATTCTGCTCAAGTTCCTCCAGTGCTTCCGTATCCAGTACCTTAAGCTTGCGCAGGGATGGTAACAGTTGGGCGAGAGCGTTCCAGTCGGCCAGTTTTTCATAGGTCTGCTTAAGCAGCTTATGAACATAGGGGTGCCGGGGAGACTTCTTCCGCAGGGATTTCAGGGTGGCCAGCGCTTGTTCAAGCTGGTTGTGGGAAAGTTGTATCTCTGCCTGGGTAATGCCTATAGCCATATAGGCTGCGGGGGCTTCCTCATCCGCTTTGCGCAGAAAATCCTTGCTGGACTCCATATCGTTGTTGGCGCTGGCGGCACGGGCAGCCACCAGATAATTCAACAGAGGCAGGGTGCCTGCTTTGGCAGACTGTCCGAGCAGGCGCTGAGCGTTTTTCCAGTGGCCGTTGGCGAACTGGATAAGCCCTTTATTAGATAAACGCTCTGAACGTTTACGACGTGCACGGGATGTCATGGGCAGAATAAATTCAGCCTTGCCGGTCAGCAGTTTCAACAGATAAATACAGGCTTTGAAAACAACCACCGTGATAACCATGGACAGCAGCATGGCCCACAGACTGCTTTCCAGGGTGTAGCCGTTATAGGCGATCAGTACATAACCACTGTCTGTCAACATATACTGGGTCAGTAAATAGCTGCCAACAATCAACAGCAGGATCAGGACAGATTTGAGAAGAAGTTTTCTCATGACTGCCCTCCGGCCCTGGTTTTCTCGACAGGCTGCTTTTTAACAGGCTGTACGGGTAGGCGCTGGCCAGCTTTCTCGTCGATATAGGCTTTCAGGGCGATAAGTGAACGGCTTATGTCGGGTATTGGCTGTTCAACCGGTATGGTAGAGAGGTGAGTCAGGGTTTTCTGGGCCGCGATCATTTCCGGCGTGTTGTTAATAAACCACTGCTTCATCCAGCTCTGGGCTTTCTTGATACTGGCACGATAAATATCCGTACGGCCCTGCAACAGGGCTGTCTGTGCCTGTTCCAGCATCAGCTGCAGGTTCTGGCGCAGATACATTTCCTGCTCTGGTGGCAGCAGTGCGGGAATCTGTTGGGCAGTGTTCTTACGAATACGGAACTGTCCAGAAAACGCTTCCCATATCGTTTCTGCGCCAGCAAGAGTCTGATATTTGATTTCATCCAGTGTGATGTCGGAAAAGATATTGTTACCTGTGTTGGTTTCAGGTTCTGCCTTAACGGGGGGAGTCTCTGCTTCTGGCTGTGTTTGTGCCTGAGTCTGGAACTGGGGCGTTTTATCAAGGATGGATAACTTATTAATGCGGTTAGACAGAGCATTCAGCTCCATCCATGCGCCATCAATATCCGGAGACGGCGTCGCCCGCAGCGCGGCAATGTCTTCGGCCAGGGCCTGACGTACATTGAACAAACCATATTCATCTACGGCAATCAACAGTTCATCAGCCTGACGCAGAAGCGTACGGGCACTTTTTACATCGTGCATGGTGAGCAGACGCTGGTTGGCCAGTCTCATCAGGTATTCCGCTTCCGCCAGCTTCCAGTCGTTGCGGTCTGCGCCCTGGAGTTGGTTCAGGCGGCGATTCACATTGTCGATACGGGAAACCAAACGCTGAGATTGTTCCGTGACACTGGTCATTTCACTTCTGGATAAAGCAGCAGACTGACTTGCCGAGATTTCCAGCTTTTTCTCAGTGGTATCTATTTGTTGAGTAACCCAGCTTCGATCCGCCAGGGTTCCCTGGGAAATAATGGGCCAGACGGTTTTGTATCCGTACCAGCCAACGCCACCCAGACTCGTCAGAGCACCCACAGAAAGAAGCAGCGACAATACAGCCAGTTTACTGACCGGATTTTTCACCGGAACCGTGGCTTTGGATTGTGCTTTTTTACCAGCTTCAGTTTTACTGCCTGAATCCTTTTCTGCAGGTTCAGTAACGCTGGTGGAAGGAGTGGTCTTTTCCGGTGTGTTTTCGTTCACCCTGATCTACTCATTCTCTGTTTGTTTGTTACAAGGCTGACAAGCGCTTTGGCAATATCGTCGTTGCCGGCTCCCTGACAGGTTATTACCCGGGAAAAATCCTGTTCCCGGGCCTGTTCGGCCAGGCGCTCACTGGGTACCAGCAAGGGTATCTCTGTTACGGTGTCTGGACATCCGCAGCAGGACAACAAATTGGTAATAATCTGACCGCTGGTGGCGACGATAGCGTTGATATCAGCCTGTGCCATTGTCCGCTCAACCTGTCCGGTCGGATATTCCGGGCAAATACGGCGGTACAGCGGAAGCTCTGTAATGGTCGCGCCCCGTTTTCCAAGAACGCTTGCGAGAACATCACGGCCTCCATGCCCTTTTAACAACAGAATCCTCTCTCCCTGCACATTTTGCAATGTCGGCAGGGCCAGCAGGTCTTCGCTGGTAAAGCCTGAAGCCGGCATTTCCGCCTGTATGCCATGGCGGGCCAGGGCTTTGGCTGTCCCTGTTCCCGGAGTAAACCATGCAGCAAGTTCCGGGTTTACAGGATTATGGCTGAACGCGATGTCCACTGCGGGAATGCTGATGGCAATGACTTTGTTGAATTGAGGAATATTGGATAATGGAAAACTATCGTGCAAATTTCCCCGGTCTGGGGAAGATGAATTCGAAAGGCCTGGCTCTGAAAAAGCCAGCTCAGAAAAAGAAAGCGGATGAATCTCAACCATCGGAGTAATGGTTGTGTCTGCGCCGTAGCGGCGCAGGTCTTCTGAGAGACTGTCAGCCTGGGGCTGAGGGCGGGTTATCAAAACCCGTAATCCTTTCAGTGTATCCGCAGTCATTCTTGAGAGGGGGCTTCCGGCGTTGCGGCGGTGGAGTGTGGCAGAGACGCGAGGATTTCTCCTGCTCCCTGGGCCAGAAGATGTTCTGCTGAGCTGATACCCGCCTGCTCATACTCACTGGCGGGCACTGTGCACTCTGTTCGTACGATGGTGCTTGCATCGGGCTGACCGACTAAACCACGGAAATAGAGTTGTTCACCTTTCAGTTCCGCAAAGCTGGCAATAGGTACCTGGCAACCGCCGTTCAATATGCGGTTCATGGCCCGCTCTGCCAGTACGCATTTGGCAGTATCTTCGTGATGCAGGGGCAGAATCAGGTCAATAATTTCCTGGTCATCCACACGACACTCAATACCTACGGCACCCTGTCCTCCGGCGGGAAGGCTGACTTCAGGCTCAAGGTAATGGCGAATACGGTCTTTGAACTCCAGGCGAATCAGGCCCGCTGCGGCAAGGATAATGGCGTCATATTCACCGGCATCAAGCCTGGCCAGGCGGGTATTTACATTGCCACGGAGAAAATTAATGGTCAGGTCCGGGCGGTGGGCCAGAATCTGGCACTGACGACGCAGGCTTGATGTGCCAACAACAGCTCCCTCTGGCAGATCATCCAGAGAGTCATAAGTGTTGGAAACAAAAGCGTCCCGAGGGTCTTCCCGCTCACAGATAACGGGCAGCCCCAGCCCTTCGGGAAAGGACATGGGGACATCTTTCATGGAGTGCACGGCAATATCGGCCCGGTCTTCCAGCAGAGCATGTTCAAGCTCTTTTACAAACAGCCCTTTTCCTCCGATTTTTGCCAGAGGAGCATCCAGAAGCTTGTCCCCACGGCTGATCATGGTCACCAGTTCAACGGTCAGTTCAGGATGAAACTGCTTCAGGAGCTGTTTTACATGTTCTGCCTGCCACAGCGCCAGGGCGCTTTTTCGAGTGGCTATTCGCAAGGATTTCCGGGACTGTTCGGTCATGCTGATGGACACTACGTTGATAATCACCAGTCCCTATCATACTGTTTTTCTGGTTGAAGCAGAAAAATACTTGTTCTCAGCTATTATCCAGCTCTACAGCATCGTAGAAGCGTTCCAGGAAGTCGGGAATGGCGGAAACAACCCGGTTCCAGCTGGGGATAAATGGCTTTTCCATTGGGCGTTCAAGGAACTGGGAGCCGGCCTCAATGATATTCCTGGCAAACAGTTCAACGGCCTGCTCTTCGCTGTGGCGATCTACCCGCAGACCGTTCATCACACCGTCGTTGTAATAGGTTTCGATAAAATCGAGAGCCAGACGATAGTAAGTGGCCTTGATAGTACGGAATGTTTCCTGGTTAAACTGAACGCCGGTTGTCGCCAGTTTGCGAAACACAGCCTTGATAATATCGTTACTCATCTTGGATAATCCGGCTGCCGGATTGTCTTCTGAAAGTGGTTGGTGTTTGTGGTCGTAATTATCTGCTATATCCACCTGGCAGAGTCTGCGGGTGGAGTAGTTGCGCATAACTTCTGTTAATACGCCGATCTCCAGTCCCCAGTCACTGGGAATACGAATATCGTTAAAGACATGAGCACGCATGGAGAATTCGCCCGCCAGTGGGTAGCGGAAGCCATCCAGATATTCGAGATAATCGTGGTGACCGAATATCTGTTTCAGGGCGCGAATCAGTGGCGTAACCAGCAGTCGGCTGACCCGGCCATTAAATTTCTGCCCTGAAATACGGGAGTAATAACCTTTGCAGAAGGTGTAGTTAAAGCTCGGGTTGGCTACCGGATAGAACAGCCGGGCCAGCATTTCCCGGTTGTAGGTGGTGATATCGCAGTCGTGCAGGGCAACAGCCTCGGCCCGGGCAGAGGCCAGGATATAACCGTAGCAGTACCAGACATTCCGTCCTTTGCCCGGCTCAGCTGGAGCAAGACCTTCCTGCTGCAATTGTTTGTCCAGTTCCCGCAGATTCGGGCCATCGTTCCAGAGAATTCTATGGTTCTGCGGTAGCCGGCCAAAGAACTCCCGGGCATGCTCAAATTCACTTTTGTCAGCCCGGTCCAGGCCAATAACGATTTCGGTCAGGTACGGGACTTCACACAGCTCGGAAACAATATTATCCAGTGCCGGCCCCTGGAGTTCGGAATAAAGCGAAGGCAAAACCAGGGACATGGGACGAAGGCGGGAGAAGGTGAGCAGATCCTGTTCCAGTTCCTGTAATGATCGGGTGCGCAGGTTATGCAGGTTAGTGATGACACCGTTCTGGTAAAAATCGCCCATGGATGTTTGCCCCTGAGTGTGTTTTGCCACTGTCTCACAGTAACGTTCATACAATGACTCTGTAGAGTTATTGTTGTGCCTGGTTATGGCAGATTTATGAACATCATAGTTAGTGTTACAAGCTTGGAGTAAATCCTTCACATACAAAGACGGGGCAATAACTGTGCCGTTATTTTTTTATACAAATATTCAGCAGAAAAGAATCGTCCCAATGCGGGTTGAAAACAGCTTTTTTAGATGTTCTGTAAGGAAACCAGGCTTGTTGTGCTCCGTTATGGGGCGTTTTGATAAATGAGAAAGTAAGGGACGCTACATTATCGGGGATATTAAAGATGCAAAATTCCCCTAACCACCCTGTAAGACATTATGGCGAACTCCGAACCGGGACAGGTGTCTGAATCACCGACGACAACACCTTAACGTTATAACCAGGAGATGTCCCCATGCTGGCAACACAAGCTACTCCCCCGGGATTCACCACCCAATATAAAGAGCATCCTTTTTTGCAGGCGTGCCGTGAAGGCAACATGGAAGCGTTGGGACGCAGCGTTAAGGTGTTTACCGTCCCGCCCGGTACCCGTTTTACAAGCGGACAAACACATGAGGATGTAACCGGACTCTATATCGCAGCCCAAAACAGGCATTGGAATGTATGCAATTTTCTCACTCAGCAGGGTGTCTGTGTCTGTGATGGAGAGTTCCTTAACCTGTGTACCCAGGATGACGTCAGTAAGCTGCTACCAAGTATGAAACCAGATTGTCCTCGGGCATTGTTACAAAAGGGGCTTTTGCTGGCTGTTGAACAAGGCTGCCGGGAAAATGTCATCAAACTGCTGGAGATGGGAGCCTCAGCAACCGACCCCGATGCTTTGGGTGAAGCGGTTACAAAAGGCGACCTGCAGATCGCCAGTATACTGCTCTCACAGGGTGCTTTTGCTAATGGGAGTAATAGTAAGGGGCAGAGTATACTGGAACTCGCAGTCTCATCTGGTAATACAGAAATGGCTGCACTGTTGATCAAGGAAGGAGCAGATCCCAACTTTAGAACTCTCGATAAGAAGCAGAGCATGCTGGAGCTGGCTTTACGTAAAAATTCTCCGGAAATGTTTGCCCTGCTTTTACAAAAGGGCGCAGATGCTTCCGCTTATGTACCCTTTCAAACGAGCGAACGGTTTTGGGGGCAATACTCTGACGGCAGAGAAGTGCGTCGGGAAGTCACACTTCATGATGCCGAGTGCCATCTTCTCACTCTCGCCATTAAAAAGAAAAATGAGGAGATTGTCGATTTGTTGTTAAAGACAGAAGCTTTTAGCGGCCATCGTCAGATAGATCCGGACAGTTTTTTTTCCCGTGATTGGAGCCGGGCAAGTTCTGACGTTAAGTGTAATGGAAACATCGAAAGGCTTAAATCAGAGGTGCCCGGTGAATGGGTGTGGGCATATACACCGCTGCAGACTGCTGTGAGAGAAGGAGATCTCGAGGTCTTAAGACGGCTTTTACAAGTATCAGCCATTCGAAACACCATCGATGCACCTTATGAGCATGGCAGAGGGGATGTGACGCTGTTGGGTCTGAGTGCAGGGAGTGGGAGAGGTGACATAGTCAACATTCTCCTTGAGCATGGCGCAGATCCCACCTACAGGAAGGCCGTCCGGATATTTGGGGCCAGAATACCTGGCTTTTATAACCCGCCATCACCTGCGTCCATAGCAAGGAAGTACGGACACCCCGATATTGCCGAGAATATTGAGAAGGCAAAGAAAAAATCGAGGAGCGCAAACTCCGCTGAGAAATATGTTGTCTCTTCTGCTCCTGCTTCGACTCAGCAGGTCGGCACAAAAGAAAAATCCATTACAACTGATAAAAATGCAGTGGTCTGATGACTCAGCGATACGGGGAGGAAGCTCTTGCGTCAGATGCTCCCCGTAAAGGTATTGACCAGTGTGATGACCTCGTCATTCCAGCCAGAAGGACCGGGTTTACTGGTGATTATCAGGTTAGGGATATAACCCGCTTGTGGTGCGTTCCCGTGGGTTGAGCTGATCAGCACCGGGTAATCCACCGCTTCAAGCATGGGAATATCATTGGTGCCGTCACCCAGGCCAATAGTAATAAAGCGGGTATTTGGATTTTCCGCCTGAAAATGTTCTGTCAGCCAGCGAACAGCCAGCCCCTTATCTCCCGCGCTGGAGACATGGTAAAACCTTCCGCCTTTGGTGATCTGCAGTTTGCGGGCGTTCAGCAGGCGTATGAATAACTCAAGGTTTTCATCTGAATCATTCCATATCAAAGGCTCGCTGCAATCCCTGTCAGCTGCTCTTGCGGCTTCTTCAGTTGTGAGACCTGTGCAGTCAGAAATATCTTCCACAGTCATATCCCCAAAACCCGTGAGCTTAAGGCCATATTCTGTACGGATACTGGAAAGTGTCTGGCGTATCTGTGAATACAGGCTGCCAAATACTGTTGTATGAACCGTGTTCTGTAGGGTGCCCTGGAAGTAATTGTCGGGAATTGAAAGGCAACTGCCGTTTTCTGTAGCGAAAGGATCAGTGTTGTTCAGTTGCAGACGGAGGTGCAGTGTTTCAGAGCGGGTTTTGCTGGTATTGAAGATCAGGGGAATGTTGTGCTTTTTGAGGAGATTAAGCGCGTCTTTTGCAGGTTCTGTACTATAAGTATCGTGTTCAAGAAGACTGCCGTCGAGATCGGTGAACACAAGCAATTGAGTGTGAGATATGTGAGTGTTAGAGCTGTTCATGAACTCTCTGTTTCTTCACAGTCATTGACTTGTTTCCATTCTCACCCTGTAAGGATAATTTTACCAATATCGCACAAAATACCCGACCGGAATAGTCTTTCACCTGTTAGGTCTTGTTGGTAGTTTGTTTGTGTGCTGCCAAAATAGAGCGTCGTAAAGCTAGAAAATAAAGTGGCCTTGCTATGTCAGGCCTTAAGTTCCATGAAGATAATGTCAGCGTACAAGAGTGAGCCTGCCGGATGTAAGGTCAGTCATCAGGGAGAGAGTTCAAGTTACAGGGATACCGGACAGAGCCTGCGATAAGAGACACGATAAAACGGGTAGTAGTATGTCCTTATTTCAGCATTACCAGAGCCGTTACGACTCCACGCAGCAGGAAGAGATGAGCCTGCAGGAATACCTGGATCTGTGTAAGGAAGACCCGGGTGCCTATGCCAATGGGGCGGAGCGGATGCTAATGGCCATCGGCGAGCCGGATATGGTGGACACATCACGTGACCCTCGCCTGAGTCGTATTTTCTCCAACAAAATTATCAAGCGTTATCCCAATTTTGATGAATTTTACGGAATGGAAGAAGCGATTGAGCAGATTGTTTCTTACTTCCGCCATGCTGCCCAGGGGCTGGAAGAGAAGAAGCAGATTCTCTATCTTTTGGGACCTGTGGGGGGGGGAAAGTCTTCCCTGGCAGAGCGTCTGAAGGCTCTGATTCAGAAAGTGCCTTTCTATGCCATTAAAGGTTCCCCGATATTTGAATCGCCCCTTGGTCTTTTCGATGACAGTGAAGACGGTGCGATTCTTTCCGAAGACTATGGAATTCCCCGCCGTTACCTGCGCCACATCATGTCCCCGTGGGCAGTGAAGCGGCTGAATGAGTATGATGGTGATATTTCCAGGTTCAGGGTTGTGAAACTTTATCCGAGTATTCTCAATCAGGTAGCCGTATCCAAAACGGAGCCAGGGGATGAAAACAATCAGGATATTTCCAGCCTCGTTGGTAAGGTTGATATCAGACAACTGGAAGAGTTTTCTCAGGATGATCCGGACGCCTACAGTTTCTCCGGAGCCCTGTGTCGTGCCAATCAGGGCCTTATGGAATTTGTCGAAATGTTCAAGGCACCCATCAAGGTACTCCACCCGTTATTAACTGCTACCCAGGAAGGTAACTACAACAGTACCGAAGGTTTGGGCGCAATTCCCTTTGAGGGGGTATTGCTGGCCCATTCCAACGAATCGGAGTGGCAGGTTTTCCGTAACAACAAGACCAACGAAGCCTTTATCGATCGTGTGAACATCGTCAAGGTGCCTTACTGCACACGTGTCAGCGAAGAGGTGAAAATCTACGAAAAGCTGCTTGAGCACAGTTCACTGAAGCAGGCACCCTGCGCACCTGACACCCTGAAGATGCTGGCGCAGTTCAGCACTCTTTCCCGTATCAAAGAACCGGAAAACTCCAATTCTTACTCCAAGATGCGTGTATACGACGGTGAAAACCTGAAAGATACCGATCCACATGCCAAGTCCCTGCAGGAGTACAAAGACGCTGCCGGTGTTAATGAAGGCATGGAAGGTCTCTCCACCCGTTTCTCCTTCAAGACACTGTCCAAAGTGTTCAATTTTGACCCGTCAGAAGTGGCGGCCAATCCTGTACACCTGCTGTACGTACTGGAGCGTGAGATTGAGCAGCAGCAGTTCCCGCAGGAAACCCATGATCGCTACATGCGTTACATCAAGGAATACCTGGCCCCCAAGTATGTAGAGTTCCTGGGCAAGGAGATTCAGACGGCATACCTGGAGTCATACTCCGAATACGGCCAGAATATCTTTGACCGGTACATCACCTATGCCGATTTCTGGATTCAGGATCAGGAATTCCGCGATCCCGATACTGGCCATATCCTTGACCGTGCGACCCTCAATAATGAACTGGAGAAGATAGAGAAACCGGCGGGTATCGCCAACCCGAAAGACTTCCGTAACGAAGTGGTGAATTTTGTGCTGCGGACCCGTGCCAGCAACGAAGGCAGGAATCCCAGCTGGCTGAGTTACGAAAAGATGAGGGCGGTGATTGAAAAGAAGATGTTCTCTAACACTGAAGACCTGTTGCCGGTCATCAGCTTCAACACCAAGTCCAGCCAGGACGAGCAGAAGAAGCACCACGACTTTGTGGAGCGGATGATGAATCATGGCTACACAGAGAAGCAGGTGAGACTCCTGTGTGAATGGTACATCCGGGTTCGCAAGTCTCAATAAGAGCCAGTGATGTGTGACCGATGCTCCCGGCCCCTTTTCTCTTGGATTGGCCTCCTGGAGGGCCTGGGAGCATCACTTAAAGAAACACAAAGCTGGAGGCGTGTATGAGCAGCGTAATCATAGACCGTCGTCGTAACAGTAAAGGGAAGAGCACGGTCAATCGCGAGCGTTTTATGCGTCGCTACCGTAATCATATCCGTAAAGCTGTGAACGATGCGGTCAACAGCCGAAGCATTACCGATACGGACAGCGGTGAGCAGATAAAAATTTCAAAAAAGAATCTGTCTGAACCGTTTTTTCACCATGGCGAAGGCGGCAGACGCAACCAGACTCACCCAGGTAACAAAGAGTTTGTTACCGGAGACCGTTTTCCAAAACCCACCAAAGGGGGCGGCCAGGGATCAGGCGGTAGCGACGCTTCTGACAGTGGTGAAGGTGTTGATGATTTTGTCTTCCAGATAAACCGGGATGAGTTTCTGGAATATCTTTTTGACGACCTTGAGCTGCCAAATATGGTGCGCAAGGAGCTGAAAGAGACTAGTGAGTTCTCTTTCCGCCGTGGTGGTTTCACCAGTGCTGGTGCGCCGGACAGGTTGAATATTATCCGTTCCCTGCGGGGAGCCCATGCCCGTCGCATAGCTCTCGGAGGCAAAGACCGTAAGGAAATCCGAGTCCTTAAGCGTGAACTGAGGGAAATGGAAGTCAGCCCGGAAGAGACAGATCGCAAGCGGGTTGAAGAACTGCGGCTGCTCATTAAAGAGTTGAACGAGAAAATCAAACGTCTGCCGTTTATTGATGACTTTGACCTGAAGTTCAACAACCTGATCAAAGTACCCATGCCATCCAGCAGCGCGGTTATGTTCTGCGTGATGGATGTTTCCGGTTCCATGACCCGGGACATTAAGGATATGGCCAAGCGCTTTTTCTTCCTCCTTTATATGTTCCTGCAGCGCAATTACGAAAAGGTGGAAGTGGTCTTTATTCGCCACCACGCTGAAGCCAAAGAGTGTGATGAGCATGATTTTTTCTATGCCCGGGAAACCGGCGGTACCGTTGTGTCATCGGCTCTGCAGCTGACCAGGAACATTATTGAAGAGCGGTATGATGCCAAGGACTACAACATCTATGTAGCCCAGGCATCTGACGGCGATAACTGGGAAGCGGATTCGCCCAAGTGCTCAAAACTTATCTCCGAGAATCTGATATCCCAGCTGGCTTACTTCGCTTATGTGGAGATTACTGACCGGCACCATCAGAACCTCTGGCATGAGTACAAGAGGCTGGAGAGCGCACATCCGAAATACTTTTCGATGGCTCATATACGTTCTCCGGCGGATATCTTCCCGGTGTTCAGGGAGCTGTTTGTGAAGAAAGAGGCGATGGCATGACAAAGTCTGAACCGATGTTTACCGGATCCGAGTGGAGCTTTGAACTGGTTGAAAAGGTAGACCGGGAAATATCTGCCATAGCCGCAGAGTATGGCCTGGATACCTACCCGAACCAGATTGAAGTAATTACATCGGAGCAGATGCTGGATGCTTACGCATCTGTCGGCATGCCGCTGATGTACAATCACTGGTCATTCGGCAAACATTTTCTGTCCAACCAGAGCAGATACCAGCGCGGGCAGATGGGGTTGGCCTACGAGATAGTGATTAACTCCAATCCCTGTATCTCTTACCTGATGGAAGAGAACTCCATGACCATGCAGACACTGGTTGTCGCCC
Source organism: Parendozoicomonas sp. 209JJ7-1 (assembly GCF_058147085.1). Classification (NCBI taxonomy): domain Bacteria; kingdom Pseudomonadati; phylum Pseudomonadota; class Gammaproteobacteria; order Oceanospirillales; family Endozoicomonadaceae; genus Parendozoicomonas; species Parendozoicomonas sp. 209JJ7-1. The sequence goes on from NZ_JBYVJU010000002.1 coordinate 283,151, forward strand.
ATGCCTGCTATGGCCATAACTCGTTCTTTAAAGGGAATTACCTGTTCAAAACCTGGACGGATGCAGATTCTATTATTGATTATCTGCTGTTTGCCAAGAACTACATTGTCGAGTGCGAGGAAAAATACGGCATCGATGCTGTTGAGGAGGTGCTGGACGCGGCCCACTCCCTGCAAAGCCAGGGAGTAAACCGTTACAAGCGGCCCGTACCTATTTCCGCAGATGAAGAGAAACACCGGCAGAAAGAGCGTCAGGAGTACATCCAGCGCACGCTGAATGATATCTGGACAACGATTCCACAGAAATTCCGTAGGGAAGAAGTGTTGGAAGAACGGTTCCCCAGGGAACCGGAAGAGAACATTCTTTACTTTATAGAGAAGCATGCCCCTCTTCTGGCCACCTGGCAGCGGGAATTGCTTCGCATTGTCCGCAAAATGGCCCAGTACTTCTATCCCCAGAAGCAGACCAAGGTCATGAATGAAGGTTGGGCGACATTCTGGCATTACACCTTGATGAGGGAACTCCATAACAGGGGCAAGATCACCGATGGCAGTATGCTGGAGTTTCTCCAGTCCCACACTAATGTGGTGATGCAGCCAGACTTTGATGATCCGCGTTACAGTGGCCTGAACCCATATACTCTGGGTTCCAGCATTTTTATGGATATCAAGCGTATATGTCTTGAGCCAACCGATGAAGACAAACGCTGGTTCCCCGAGTTTGCCGGTAATACAAACTGGGTAGAAGTGCTTGATTACTCTATGCGTAACTTCAAGGATGAGAGTTTTATCCTGCAGTACCTGTCACCGAAGATTATGCGGGATATGCACTTTTTCACCATCTGTACCGATGAGCAGAATCCCTACCTGGAAGTGGGTGCTATTCATAATGATGAAGGTTTCCGTGAACTGCGGCAGAACCTGGCCGCGCAGTATAACCTGGGCAATCTGGAGCCGAATATTCAGGTGTACAGTGTGGATACTAAAGGTGACCGATCTATGATCCTGAGGCATTATTGCCATGACCACTGCCCACTGGATGATGCCAGCACCAACGACATTCTCGGCCATATTCAAAACCTCTGGGGTTTTGATGTGACTCTGGAGTCTGTTGATGGTGACAATGTTATTACAGCCTATCCACCACAAAAGAAGAGAGGAGCCAATAAAGCTGCCTGACAGCTGTTTCTTTTCTCTTTTGTGTCTGCCGGGATTTTTGCCCGGCTTTTTCTTATGAGCTGAGCTACTTTCTCTTTCCCACAAGTTTTTGAAAGCAACTATTCCTGAAAGCAATGCGGGGGAAAAGTTATGAACAGTGTACGTTTTTTAAATGTTACCTTTATAAATGCCGCACGTCGTTTATTGCGAAGAGTATGGGTTTCAACCTGGGTGTGGGCGGCACTATGCAGTTCAACTGTTTTTGCTGATCCTGTCGATTGGGAGAAAAAGCCATGGTTCAGGTATTTTACTCAGGATGTTCAGGCGGCTCTTAAAGGAACCCCAAACCCGGAAGATTATCTGGCATTACGTTCTTATAAAGGAATGAAAGATATATGGGAGGAGGCTTTCAAAAAAACAGACCCCCATGATATTGCACTGTTCGGTGTAAAACACAGGCTTACATGGAAACAGATGGACGATATGAGTAAACAGATTGCCGGCTATCTTCAACAGGCTAAAAGAGAGGGTCGTATAGGTGAAAATAACCGTGTAGGTGTGCTGATGCCAACATCACCTCAGGCTGCGGTTGTTTTTCTTGGGATCTTCCGGGCTGGCCTTGTACCTGTGAGCCTGCTGGCATCCGGTGAACAGCCTGAAATTCTGGGTGGAAAGCTGGCAGATCAGCTGAGTATTGCCAGGCCAGGCTGTTTGATTGGCATGAACACCCATAGCAAGGCCGTAAAAATAGCCCAGGAGAAACTGAGACATTCCGGGCTTCATGGAGTGGCTGATATGCATATGGTTTTCAGCAGTTTGTTTGATACAGAGGAAAACGTCAGTTTCGTAACTGAAAAAGCTCATCAGCTCTTATCAGGCGCAGCAAGAGCTGTTGGTGGAACACAGGGGATGCCTCATGGAGCAGTTACCCTGGAATCAATTCTGAATGGTGGGAAGCAGGAGTATCAGGACGTTTCACCGGCTCTTGACGATGTTGCCATGATGCAATTTACCAGCGGCACAACAGGTTTACCTAAAGGTATGGAGCTAACCAACAGAAACCTGGCCAGCATGATTATGCAAGTTGAGGCACTGTTGGAATCTCAGCTACAAGGCATCAATAAGCCAGTGATATTTCAACCTGCCCCTATGACCCATGCGATGGGCTTTATGTTTACCATGGGTTTACTTCCACTGCTTAAGGGCCGGGCCAATCTGGTATCCAGGCCATCTGATAATAAAATAATGATGGCGGCCTTTAAAGAAGGGGCGCCGGATATAGTGCTTGGAACAGGCAAAATGCTTCTTAGCCTGTTCAATGAGAGGAATTATCCTGATATACGCAGTACTTTGAGGGGGGGTAATCCGCGAATTGTTCTTGCCGGTGCCACAGCTATAGATCAAAACGCCCGGAGTAAGATAAAAGGAGCTTCAGGAACTGAGCTGTCAGAAGGTTATGGAATGTCTGAAACCACCGTTGGACATGCTACCGGTATAGGGGTTCCCGGAGGAGGGATGGTTCCTCTGCCCTGGCAGGATCGTCTGGTTCTGGATGAAGAAAAAATCAGAGTCCTGCAGGATTTACAGAATGTTGAACTTGAACAATATCAGGCTGAACCGAAACTATATCTCGATAGTAATGGCAAAGAGGTAAGAAGAGGTATATTGCTGGTTTCCGGACCTAATGTTATTGATGGATATTATATCAGCCCACATACCTCAGAAGAGGAAGCAAGCCGTATCAGGGGGGAGAATAAACAGACATTTATTACCGATGCCTTTGGTCGAAAATGGATAAATACCGGGGATATTGCCGAGATAGACAATGAAGACAAAATGCTGATTTATGGACGGGCAAAAGATATTGCGAAGATCAGTGGTCGCAATGTAAATCCAGAAAGAGTTCAAGAGGCATTTGTTAAAACGGGAAAAATCAAACGAATAGCGGTTTACAGCGTACCGAAAAATCCTGCTGTGAAAGCTGGTGATGAGCGTTTGGTTGCGTTTATAAGGCTGAAGAAAGAATTCAGACGTTCAACAACTGTTGATGGATTACTGACAGAAGCGAAGGCACTGGGAAGCTTGTCCCAGTATGAAGTTCCACTGGCTTCCATGGTATGGCTGCTTGATGGGAAGAAAATCCGGTTTCCTGAAACCCCCTTACAGAAACTGCAACGACGTAAACTGAAAGAGCAGACAACAGACTTTATGATTGATATTGCTCAGGGTGAGAATGCAGAATTTACTGATGAGCAATATATTCAGGCCCTGATTCAGCAGATACAGACTTTAAAGGTCAAATAATAGCTTTAGTTTCACTTCACTGTTTCGTGTTTCTCCTCCTCCATGTAAGCAACAGCGTTGACTTACATGGAGGAATAGGGGATTCAGAATTTTTATCATTGATGCAACCAGTTATTGGTGTTCAGTTATTGGTGTAAAGAGTTAAGCAGGCGTTTAACGGAAGAAACATGACGTCTGCTGACGGTCATCGGCGCTTCTTTGCCCCGGATATGCAGTTCGTAGAATCCCTGTGCATTTTTTGAAAGACTTTCTATAGATTTGTGGGCAACAAGAGCGTTCCTGTGAATGCGAACAAAGCTTTCGCCCAGTCTGTCCTGCAGGCTTTTCAGGGATTCATCAATTAACACTTCTCCCTTACTGTACATCACCGTGACGTACTTATGATCCGCATGGAAAAGGGTGATGTCATCCACAGGAATCAGTTCAATACCCTTGCGGGTTTTTGCTGTGATATGGCTCTCTTTTGCCGTATTTTTCTGGCGATTATCGAGGGCTGTTAACTGTGAACGGGTTAAGCGTTGGGCCTTTATCAGAGTGCTGGCCAGCTGTTCCTGGCGAACAGGTTTGAGAAGGTAATCTGCGGCCCGGGCTTTGAAGGCATCAAGAGCGTGTTGATCGTAAGCAGTGCAGAAGATAACGGCTGGTGGTGTTTCCATCTCTGCAATTTTCCGGGCACAGGTCAGGCCGTTCATACCGGGCATATGGATGTCCAGCAAAACAATATCTGGAGAGAAACGTTCTATCTGTTCCAGAGCCTGGGGGCCGCTGGAGGCTTCTTCCGCGACAGGCTGCACCCCTTCAATACGTTCAAGCATAACCCGCAAACGTTCCCGGGCCAGCGGTTCATCATCGCAGATCAGTACCTTCATAGCGTTACGTTTTCTTATTGTTCAAGGGGCAGATAATCCGGGTTTCAAACCAGTCGCGATCTTCCGCTCGAATAACTCCGGTTTGCAGATGGCCTTTTTCGCCATAAATGGCCTGTAAACGGTCTGCGATATTTCTTAGTGCCAGCTCGTTTCCAGGTTTTTTCTTGCTGATATTTTCCTCGGGAAGTGTGTTGCGCACAATCAAATACAGAGACGCTTGGTCATGATGTACCCGGATATCAATAATACCGCCGTCAGGGTCGGGCTGTATGCCATGGGTTATGGCGTTTTCAAGAACAGGTTGCAGGCAAAGTCGAGGCAGGAGTGCATCATCGGGGGACTCTGTTGCAGACCAGTTCACTGAAAGCCGAGAGCCAAACCGCAGTGATTCAATATTGAGATATTGCCGTGCAAGCGCAATCTCTTCTTCAACGGATACAAGAATGCTGGCTTTATCAAGACTGGCCCGAAACAGGTCGGACAAATCCTCCACCACCTGTTCCGCCAGAACCGGACGTGTGGAAATGAGGCTGGCAATGGTATTCATGCTGTTAAAAAGAAAATGCGGCTGAATACGGGATTGCAGGGACTGGATACGGGCATTGAGTTCCGCCTGCTGCTGCCGTGATAGCTCTTTTTGCAGGTAGAAGTAACGGAACATAATGGTGCAGATAATCAGGGCAATAACATTGTTCCGCAGCAGCTGTCCGCTCTGTTCCTGCCAGAAATTCACAGGCTGAAATAATGACTGACTAACTGGCGATAGTGTATCCAGCAGGTAGCCGGCAATCAGGGTGAAGAGTGTGGTGATAAGCAAACACACTGAGAACCCAACAATTGCGATAACGGGCGTTCCGGCTTGAGCAAGAAAGGGGCGTAAGGCACAGATAAGGCCGGCGGAAGAGAGCACAATCCACTGTACAAACAGGGATGTAAGGGCGAGCTTGTTCCAGTCAAGAGTGCCGGAACCGGTCCAGGCGAGTACAAGTACAAGAACAAAAAGTTCAGCGACAAGAACTAGCAGAAAAACCGCCCGGGATGAGCAGAAATTTGGAAGAAAAAAACGATCTGCTTCGTTGCCTGTCAGATTCATGGGCAAAAGAGCAACTCATGATTATTAGGATTTATATACCTGTTATACCGTTTATCGGCAGGCGAAGGAATGCCGGGCAAGGTATAATGCGGCAAATTTCGTAATCCAAGCAGAATAACAGAGCCAGTATTTACGATGACAGACCAGAAGAAATCCAATCAGCAATGGGGTGGACGTTTCAGCGAACCGGTTGATGAGTTTGTCGCACGGTTTACCGCATCAATTGATTTCGACAAGCGTCTGTATCATCACGACATTATGGGTTCGGAAGCCCATGCAAAGATGCTGAACAAGGCTGGAATTCTGACTGAAGAAGAGCTGACCAGTATTTTGACTGGCCTGCAGGAAATCAGGGAGGAGATTGAGCAGGGAGAGTTTGAATGGAGCGTAGCCCTGGAAGATATTCATATGAATATCGAAGCAAGGCTCACCGACAAGATTGGTATTGCCGGCAAAAAACTGCACACCGGACGTTCAAGAAATGATCAGGTGGCAACGGATATTCGTCTCTGGCTGAGGGATGAAATTGATAACATTCTGGGGGAGTTGCAGAGACTTCAGGACGGCCTGACTGAACTCTCCGGGAAAGAGAATAAAACCATTATGCCTGGTTTTACTCACCTGCAGGTGGCACAGCCAATTACCTTCGGCCATCATCTGAGAGCCTGGAGAGAAATGCTGGTAAGGGATTACAGTCGCATGGAAGACTGTAAGAAACGTATGAACCTGTGTCCGTTAGGCTCTGCAGCCCTGGCGGGAACCACCTTCCCTATCGACAGACACTTTACCGCTCAAGAACTCGGCTTTGATGGCCCGACAGCGAATTCACTGGACTCTGTGAGTGACCGTGATTTCGCCATTGAGTTCTGTTCGGCCAGCGCATTGATTCTGACCCACCTTTCCAGAATGTCTGAAGAGCTGGTGCTGTGGACATCCCAGCAGTTTGATTTTATCGAAATGCCGGATCGTTTCTGCACGGGGTCATCCATTATGCCCCAGAAGAAAAACCCGGATGTGCCTGAGCTGGTAAGAGGAAAGACAGGTCGGGTAAATGGCCATTTAATGAGCCTGCTTACCCTAATGAAAGGACAGCCCCTCGCCTACAACAAGGATAACCAGGAAGACAAAGAGCCGCTGTTTGATGCTGTTGATACAGTGAAAGACTGCCTCCGTGCTTTTGCTGATATGGTACCCCATATCAAATCCAAGCCGGAAAATATGAGAGCTGCGACAAAGAAAGGCTTCGCCACCGCCACTGACCTTGCCGACTACCTGGTGAAAAAGGGCGTTCCCTTCCGGGAAGCCCATGAGATTGTGGGTAAGGCCGTGGCTTATGGCCTGAACACCGGGAAAGACCTCTCTGAAATGTCACTGGAAGAACTGCAGCAGTTCTCCGGAGTTATTGAGAATGGGGTTCAGGATGCGCTTTCACTTGAGGGGTGTATTCAGGCGCGAGGGCATGTTGGGGGGGCTGGGGAAACTTGATTGATGCCGGGCTGTCTGCTCAGTTTTGGCGGGCAGCTAGTTTCTTGAGCACAAAACCCAAGCTCGTCTGCCAGTTTCGTTGATAGTTTCCTGGCGGATAGCTTTCGCAATCCAAAACAGAGTACTCCGGACGAGGGGCCTTAGTAGGGTACTCTGCAGTAGATATCGCTTTCAGCCGGGGCTTTTTCTCTAGCATGTTAATTTTATGTGCTTGGTCAATAATGGCTCTAGAAAATCCATGCCAGCTGGTAATGTCAGAGCCAGAGAAGTGGTAAATACCGAAGTCTGGTACAGCCTCTTCTGAGGTTATTGCATCAGCCAAAGATAATATAGCATCAGCCAAGTCTCCAGCATAAGTTGGGCAGCCATACTGATCAGCAACAATTGCAAGGGAATCTCGTTCTGAAGCGAGGTGCAGAATACTCTTCACGAAATTTGTGCCATGCTCGCTGAAAACCCAGGATGTTCTAATTATATAGTGCTTTTGAGATTGCCCTAGAACTTCACGCTCGCCTTCATATTTTGTTCTGCCATAAACGCTTTTGGGGCTGCACTTATCCCTTACGCCATAAGGGACTGTGGCTGTACCATCAAAAACGTAATCGGTAGAAATGTGTATTAAGGGGATACCAGAAGAGTGACAGGCTTGCGCTAAATACTTGGGGCCAAGCCGATTTACCCTGTCAGCGTTAGTTTGATCATCTTCAGCTTTGTCCACAGCAGTATATGCTGCTGTGTTAATAACAAGTGTGGGCTTATGTAAGGTGAAAAAATTAGAGATGGCTTTCTGATCAGAAATATCCAGGCTATTTCGATCCGTTGCGATTATTGAGAAAGAACTTCCGTTGGCTCTCTCCATGATACAGGAGCCAAGCTGACCACTAGAACCAGTAAGAAGTACGTTCATCAAAATAGCTCTTTAAATGGGAGTGCTTTGGCGTCTTTATCTGAGAGGATTGGTTCTTGAACTGGCCAGTCTATTGAGATGTCCGGATCATTCCACATTATTGAAGCCTCGTACTCAGGATGGTAGTAGTCAGTGCATTTGTACTCAAAGTCTGCAGACTCTGACAATACAACAAAACCATGAGCAAACCCCGGGGGAACCCAGAATTGCCTCTTATTGTTTTCAGAGAGAATGACGGAATCCCATTTGCCAAGAGTTGGCGATGAAGGCCTTACATCGACAGCGACATCAAAGACCTCTCCTCGGACAACTCTTACAAGCTTGCCTTGTGGATGTTTAGTTTGAAAATGCAGTCCTCTTAGGACATCTTTGGTGGATCGTGAGTGATTATCTTGAACAAAAGTCGAGGGAATACCGATTTCCTCATAACGCTTAGCCTGAAATGTTTCGAGAAAGAAGCCGCGATCATCACCAAAAACACTGGGCTCAATTATTAGCAGGTCAGGAATACTTGTTGTAACAACCTTCATTAGTGAGTTTCCTTCAGTAGTCTGAGCAAGTATTGTCCGTAATCAGTTTTGTTCATGCTTGTGGCGGACTTTTCGAGCTCAGAAGGAGTAATCCAGTTTTGGTTAAAGGCTATTTCTTCTAGGGCTGCAACTTTAAAGCTCTGGCGTTTTTCAACGGTTTGAACAAACTGGCCTGCTTCTAGCAGACTGTCATGAGTTCCAGTATCAAGCCAGGCGAACCCCCTACCCAAAAGTGTGACGTGAAGGTTGTCTGACTTTAGGTACTGCTGATTGACATCTGTAATTTCCAGTTCGCCACGTGGAGATGGTGTAATTCTCTTGGCAATATCAATAACCTTATTGTCATAGAAATACAGACCAGTTACAGCGTAGCTTGATTTAGGCTGAACGGGCTTTTCCTCAATGCCAGTGGCTTTACCGCTTTCGTCAAATGAAACGACTCCAAATCGCTCTGGATCACTCACGTGATAGCCAAAAATAGTGGCACCTTGAGAACGATTCTTAGCCTCAAGTAACTGAGAGGAGAAATGCTGACCGTAGAAAATATTGTCTCCCAGTATTAAACATACATTGTCTTGGCCAATGAATTTTTCGCCAATTAGAAATGCCTGGGCTAGACCTTCTGGTTGCGGTTGCTCAGCATAAGATAGGGACATACCAAACTGGCTACCATCTCCAAGCAGTGCTTTAAAAAAAGGTAAGTCTCTGGGGGTGGAAATAATAAGTATATCCCTAATCTCGGCCAGCATCAGAACCGAGAGAGGGTAGTAAATCATGGGCTTGTCATAGACGGGCAGTAACTGCTTCGATACACCTAATGTAATTGGGTGTAGGCGGGATCCCGATCCCCCAGCTAAAATGATGCCTTTGGTTGTTCTTTCGGGGTTTGACATTAGCTGTTCTCCCCCAAGCGATCTAATTTGTAATCGCCTGATAGAATACCTTCCCACCAGTTTTTATTGTTCAAAAACCATAGAACTGTTTTTCTCAGCCCAGTCTCAAAAGTTTCTTTTGGACGCCAGTCGAGTTCTCGAGAGATCTTCGAGGAATCAATAGCGTATCGTACGTCATGGCCGGGCCTATCCGGTACAAAATGGATCAGGTCTCGATAGTTGGTTATACCGGCAGGCTTATTGGGAGCTAACTCTTCAAGAAGAGCGCAAATATTGAGTACAACATCAATGTTCTTCTTCTCGTTATGTCCACCTATGTTGTAAGTGTTCCCTTCAACACCGGTCGTGAGAACCGTATACAAAGCTTGTGCATGATCATCGACATAGAGCCAGTCCCGAATCTGGCTGCCATCACCATATACAGGAAGAGGTTGGCCCTTTAATGCACTAATTATGATATGTGGGATTAGCTTCTCTGGAAAATGATAAGGCCCATAATTATTCGAGCAGTTGGTAACGACTGTTGGAAGACCGTATGTCCTATTCCACGCTCTGACTAAATGGTCTGACCCTGCTTTTGAGGCAGAGTAAGGGCTGCTGGGATTATATGGAGTCTCTTCTTTAAATAAATCATCTGTACCGTGAAGATCACCAAAAACTTCATCGGTTGAGATGTGGTGAAACTTGAACTTCTCTTTCCCTTCAGGTGAAAGACTTTGGTAATGCTGTTTACTAGCCTCAAGTAGATTAAAAGTACCAATTAAATTGGTTTCAATAAATTTAGCGGGGCTATCAATAGATCTATCGACATGTGACTCGGCAGCCAAATGCATAACTAAATCAGGATAATGTTTCCTGAAGATGGAGTGCATTGTCTCAAAGTTGTTGATGTTTTCTTTCTCAAAGAAATAGTTTTTTTCTTTCAAACTTTGAGATACAGAGTTGGGGTTGCCTGCATATGTTAAAGCATCAACATTGATAACAGTATGTGAGGTGTGAGTCAGTATGTGGCGGACGACAGCGCTGCCAACGAATCCATATCCACCTGTAATAAGAATCTTCATTTTGTGAGCTTGCTTTTTTGAAGTCTTGATACTTATGTTTTCACATAAGCGATTTTAAGATACTCTTAATGACTTTTAAGTTGTAATACTCAAAAGGTAGTTCTGTTAGAAGTTTTTTGAATGTGGCTTTGTCTGATGTGGCTGATTTATATAGCAGGGATCTTACATTGAGAGCACGAGACTCTTTATGTAGAGGGTGTGATTTGAACTGGTCGATGGTATCCAATATCGCCTTAGACATGAAGCTAAGGTTCTTATATGTATTTTGAGAATGAACACGATAGTATGCAACTGTGTCATCACTTATAAAAGCTCTCTCTCCTTTAGATGTTAGCAGTAATGCTATATATAAATCTTCGAGCTTGATGGTTGTATTAAATCCATCGTGCTTGCGTAAGATATCACTCCGGAATATCATTGTGGGTGCAGGTATTCCGCTCCTTTTGCCCAGGAATATATCTTCAAAAGATATAAAGCCTGCCTCTCTAACCTTGTTCTTTTTTGATGGCGTATTCTTCTCATCTATTGTTATTATGTTACCACCTAGCAATGCAATAGATGGATCTGCCTCCATGGTGGTTACTTGTTTTTGCACCCTATCATCAAACATTATGTCATCAGAGCCAAAGGGGATGAAATACTTCCCTTGACTCTTTTCCAACATGTGATTGAGGTTGCTAGGAAGTCCTCCGTTCTCTTTTTCTTGGAAAGAAAAGGAGAATTTATCTGCAAGAGGTCTTAGCAATGAGGGAGAATTATCACTTGATCCGTCGTCAATAACTAAGAGTTCAATATTCTTGTAGGTCTGATTTAGAATGCTGTTTATGCAGTCACCAATGTAAGGACCATGGTTGTAAGAAGATACTGCAACGGTGACAAGGGGTTCTTTATTCATGTTTATCTTTGGAAAGAGGGGGAGCTATGCAAGCGATTAGTAATGCGAGAGGAAACCAGAACTTAAACCATGAAAGACCAGGTCTTGATAGCATTGATGAGCCCTCCGTCAGACTGCATGAGAGGCTAAATGTAACCAAGGCTATCGCAATTGTTATCTCTTTTATATGTCTTAATCTAAAAGATTTATAGTATATATATGAGCAGAATAATAGAAATGCAGATAGCCCTAAGGCTCCAGAAAAATATGCTACCTGCAAAAATAGATTATGAGTATCATAGAGCTCAAGTGGGGGTACGCTAATGATTATGGTGCTATCGAATCCGTAGCCTAACAATGGATTTTCTAATACTTTGAGGAAGCTTTCTTTCCAAATATCTAAGCGAAAAGAAGTTCCCCTCTCCAAAATGGTGCTCGGATGAATGATAAAAATACCTAATATGGTCGCTGCAAATGCTCCGTAAGCTATTTTTGTGTATTTATTCCAGTTATATAATCCTACTGTTAATAGTGAAATTGCGATTGCCAATAGAGGGGTTCGTGACTGCGTTTGCAAAATAAGAATGAGTATTAATGTAGCCTGAGTCACATCTAAGAGGGAAATGTGTTTTTCAGTTATCGTGCGGCTGATAATGAAGGTAAAGAAAAATCCGTAAGTGAAACTGACAGGTAGAGGATTGTAAAGTATGTCGTTATTGTATGGCTCATACCCAAATCGATAACTGGAGAACAAAGTTCCATCAATGTACATTGATGTTAAGTGATAAAGTGCTGAGATTGAACAGAGTAATGTTGCAAGTTTGTAGAATTTGATGGTGAGGGTTTTGGATTTTTGAAACAGAATTATATTAAGGTAGATGTAAATGATTATGAATATGGCGCGTTTTAATAGATGCCCTGTGGACATGTCTGAGTCTGACCATGAGAGCGATATGACCTGTATGATAAAGTAGGTTGATAACAATAATACTGCTGGCTGGGTGATGAAGTGTAGGAGCTTTTCTCGGTATAAGAGTATATGTACGAGCGATGGCAGCAGAACCAGAATATAGAAGAATGTCTTGTATGAATTTATGCTTGGCATAAAAAATACGCCAGATAAAGCATAGAGAAGTCCAAAGAATAAGACATGGTCTAATAAAGTTAACTGATTTTCTTGAGGCATTTTTTAATATATAATAAATTCTAATTTATACGCTTTAGATGTAACGCTTCTGTCTCAAGCGCTGAGGTTTTGGGCGGTTTCATGGGCTACGATTATACTCGATTTGAATACCCAAAACATTGATGTCTGTGGGTTGACTTGCCTACGGATTCTGAGCAATTACTGAAAATGCGTAGATTTAAATATATGTTCTAATTCGAACAGCTATTTTTTCAAAAGGCGAGGCTCGGTACTCTGTCTCTGGAATAGAATTGATTATATTGCAAAGTTTATCCCCTATTGACTTGAATTTGTGGTTTTTGTTTGCAAGCTTTTGTCCCTCTTTTGCAATGTTTCCAGTCAAAGTGGGATTGGAACGGAGAATGTTTATTTTCTTGATGAGTTCTTCTTTATTGCTATACAGTACAACATTTTCCATGTCGCATAACCCTTGTCCCTCTTCCTCTCCCCTTCCTTGTCTATATGCAATTAGGACGCAGCCGCAAGCCATAGCTTCATAGTTCTTGGCCATGTACTCATTTAGTCCGACGTCTGCACTGATGAAGTATTTTATTTTACTTAGGGTTTCTCTATACTCTTTAATAGAACTGGTTCTAAGAGCCTTCAAGCCTTCGTTTTCTATCAAGTATTCTAAGAGATCCTTTCTCTTAGAGTAGGTGTTACTTTTGTAACGCCCGATAAAGCCAAGCTCAATACTCCTATCTTCTTTGACAGGGTATATTGATTTTTCATCATATCCTTTCTGTAAATATACGGCATTATAACCATCGCCGGAGAAATTTTTCGTTGTTATTATGCCGGATAGAATTAGGTGTGGTTTTTTCAGTTTCTGATAGAAATCTGTAAATTTTCCATGCCATTTAGACTCTTTTATTCGATCCTGACAAGCGTCTATTTCAAGCATTGCCAGATTCTTGTAACAACCAAGATGTCTTGTTTGGTTGTGTATTCTCTTGAAAAAAAGGTCTATTAATATAATGTCAAATGTAGAGTGGTTTTGCTTTGCAAAAATTTTCCTTAGGTTTTTCTGTTCTTTTGATGTTACTTTTATCAGGGTTACATCATGCTGCTTTGAGAGCTCTTTATACACTAAGTCAATGTTAGGGAGCCTTTCCTTGGAGCAGAGAACAAGTATTTTTCTTCTCTTGAAGTTCATTTTTTCTCGCAGTGTTTAAGAAAAGTTAATATGAATTTTCTTGTGTAAGACCACTTTAATATGTTTCTCGGCTTTATATTGACTGCCTGCTTATAGTATTTTCTTGTCTCGATATACTCGCCTGATAAATAGTGTGAACGCGACAGGGATAGTAATCTCAGTGACATATAGTCTTTTTTATATTTTTTCAGGGTTTTCGGTAGAGCTGAATGGCTAAATATTTCATCAACTATTCTGGTTTCGACGTTTTTTGCGTATTGTGTATTGTGCCTGAGACTATCATCATGCTTATGGATCTTGTTGATGGCTTGCTCTGTGATAGATGTTTTATATCTTGCAAGTATATGAGTAAATACAGAGATATCTTCCGAGTTTCTAAAGTTTTTTGGATACCGGTATCTCTTAAACGCTTCCCTGTGGATGGCAGTCGCACCATTAGAGATGGTTAAAGTTTTATCTAAAAGGTAGGCACAAAACCTTTTCTCGGCCGTGTCAGGTAGAAATCCAGGTGCCCGGTGTTTCTCTTTCAGGTTGCTATCAACCGAAATATGACCTCCGATTATCATCCTTGTATCTGGAGTCTCTCTAATAGCGTAGCGAAAGTGATCTAAGGCAGATGGCATGAATTCATCATCTGAGTCCAGAAAGATTAGGAAATCCCCACTTGTTTCATCAATGCCTTTATTTCGTGTGGCAGCAAGTCCTCGATTTTTCTGATTAATGTACCTGAAACGTTCGGGGAAACGTTGATTTAGCTGTATCAGAAGTTCTTCAGTATTATCCGTAGACCCATCATTAATCACTAGAACTTCATAATCATCTCCAGGCTGATTAATGGCTGAAGCGAGCGCCCTGGGTAGGGTGCTCGCATAGTTGTAAGCCGGAATGACTATACTAAAAAGCAAAGGTTCAGACATACTCCGGAAAATCCCCCTTCACAACCAGAATATCTTCCATAATCAAGTACTGAAGATCAGAACCAAAGAACATATTCAGGGCATCAGTAGGCGTGCACACAACAGGCTCGCCACGACGGTTCAGGGATGTATTCAGCACTACACCATTGCCAGTGAGTTTCTCCATCTCTTCCATAAGGGCGTAGTAGCGGTCGTTCATGCCGGGCTTGAGGGCCTGAGCACGGGAAGTGCCGTCTTCGTGAACAACTTCCGGTACCCGTGTTTTCCACTCTTCATTCACTTCAAAAGTGAAGGTCATGTAGGGAGCGGGGTGATCAACCTTGAACATTTCTTTGGCGGTACGCTCCAGCATGCTGGGGCAAAAAGGACGCCAGCGCTCGCGGAACTTGATCTGTTCGTTGATACGATCAGCAATGCCCGGGTGGTTGGGGCAGCCTACGATGCTTCGTCCTCCCAGGGCGCGGGGACCAAATTCCATACGGCCCTGGAACCAGGCCACAGGGTTTCCTTCGTGGAGAATCCTGGCAATGTTCTGAGGAACATCACTGATTTTCCTGAACTTGGGTTTGTCAGCGTGCTTCTCACAGGCTTCAATAACCTGCTCGTTGGTGAAAGAGGGGCCGAGATAAACATGCTCCATCTTTTCAACTTTTTTGCCTCGCATCACTGAAACATAGGAGGCTGCGCCGATAGCTGTACCGGCATCGCCGGAAGCGGGCTGCACGAACAGCTCCTTCACTTCGGGGCGGGCAACAATCTTCTGGTTCAGTTTTACGTTCAGAGCGCCACCACCAGAGAAGGCAATTTTTCCAGTTTCTTTGATGATATCGCCCAGGTAGTGATCCATCAGGCCGAGAGTGACTTTCTCATACAGCGCCTGAATAGAGGCTGCGTAGTGAATGTACGGGTCGTCAGCCATATCGCCTTTGCGACGGGGGCCAAGCCACTTCACTAGCTCAGGGGTAAAGTAGAAACCTTTACCCTTTTCCTTGTAACGGCGCAGGCCGACAACGTTTGTCAGCTTGGTGTTTACCTTGAAGTCTTTACCATCAAAGTCGATCAGGCGGCTAAGGTCGTATTTATTGGGGTCACCATAGGGTGCCATGCCCATAACCTTGTATTCACCGTCCAGCATATCGAAGCCGAGGTATTCGGTGATGGCGCCGTAAAGCCCACCAAGTGAATCGGGATCGTAGAACTCTTTGATTTTGTGAATCTTGCCGTTTTCGCCATAACCAAAGAAGGTGGTAGCGTATTCGCCCTTGCCATCAACACCCATAATGGCGGTTTTCTCTTTAAAACCGCTCAGATGATAGGTACTGGATGCGTGGGCCAAGTGGTGCTCAACGGGTTCAAATTCAAAATCACCCCAGGTGAAGCCCAATCCTTCCAGCATATTACGGATCTGGCCGACATAACGCTTGTAACGGCGGTTGCCGTTAAACAGGGCATCCAGGGAGCGATCGGGGGCATACCAGTAACGCTTGGCGTAGTGCCAGCGGGCACCGGAAGAGAGGCTGATGGGCGCCATGGGAACGGCAACAATATCAACATCGGCAGGTTTAATCCCGGCCTGCTGCATTACAAACCGTGTGGACTCTACCGGCATTTTGCCTTTAGCGTGTTTATCGCGAATCAGTCGTTCTTCTTCAACTGCGGCAACCAGCTTTCCATCAATATACAGGGCTGCGGATGGGTCATGGCCAATAGCGCCAGATACACCAAGAATGATCATGGATGGTTCCTTACTCTGAATCCCGATCGGTATTTAATTGGGTAATAATTGGAGAAAAAATTTTTTTGGCTGGAGTAATATCCAGCCAGTTTTTAGCAAACCGCTTCAGGTCTGTCTGATGTGCCTGTTCAAATCTGGATGGGCTCTTATAGGATATCATTGCATCCAGATCAATTAATGTGGGAACACCATCAACCAGCAGAATATTAGTGGCTTTCATATCTCCATGGCAAACAAGCGCGCGCTTCAGCTTGTACAGCATATCCCCTATGGACTCGGCAACCTGCTGGCTGTTGTTCGGCAGAGGAGTTTGGGAAAACCATTCCAGGGCATGGGGCGCTGGTTCATAGCTGTTTACAAGGTAGCTGCAGGTTGTAATCGGACCGAAACGTTTTTCCATCATAGCCAGAGGACGGGGAGTATTAATACCCAGCATCTCCAGCAAATGGCCGTTCAGCCAGCTGATTCTGGCCCGGGATGGCATCAGGCAGCGAAGGTATTTGTGCAGGATGCCTTTCCTGCTTTTGTAGCGCTTGATAAATACCTGTTTCCCATCACTTAAAGTGACAATGGCAACTGTATTGGTGCGCCCCCGTTTCAGGATTGTGCCCGCTTCTATTAAAGGCTCCGGATTATCCAGAAAATGTCGCAAAGCGGGGGAATCCGTTTGCTTGTCAAAAGCCGCAAACCGACGCCAGCTTTTTTCTACCCTGAAGCGTGTACAGTTACGCAGGGACTTTTGAATAAAACGTTCCCGCCATTTCCGTTGCTTCTGTACTTCCCGGGAGAATGTGGCTTTATTTGTTTCCTGGGTAAACTGTGGGGCACAGGCCGTATATGTTTGCCAAAGATCAGGAGTAAAGCGATCGTAAATTGGGAACAGCACTGCCTGAAACAGCGCCAGATTCTTTATGGCCGTCTGGGCATTGAGAGTCAATTTTTGCTCGCAGGCTCCACCATCAATCAAATATAACTGGCCATCTTTCACGAGGAAATTATCAAGATGGATATCCTTCTGATAAACACCCTCTTTGTGCATGGAGGCGATGATTCCAGCAATATTTTTCAGCCAGTGTCTGCGTTTTTCATCTGTTAGCTCTCCACTCCAGATGTTTTCAAAACTTTCTGAATCTTCCAGGTATTCCGTTAGCACCAGGCTGAAAGATGGGCTGGAAAAATGCTCAATCAGTACTGGCGTTTGAACATTCGCTTTTTGGAAACCATAAATGCCATTCAGTTCCCTTTGCTGGTCCCTCTGGGCCTGCGGGCCGAAGAAACACTTGGCTATAACCGTTTTATCGTTATAGCTGGCCTTAAATACAAGGCGCTTTCCGGGCAAAAACCGAAGAACCTCGGTGCATATAAGCTGCCCGGCGGGAAAATCCAGCTGGCAGGGTGCTACGGGCGCTGTTGTCAGGCCGGGAAGGTCATCAATATTAATGAAGAAAAGCTGACCTGCAGTCATTCGCGGCCCTTAAAGAAAACAACAATACGACGGATCATCTCTTTATCATTGTCCGTCAAACGGCTGATATTTTTATAGCGTTTGAAAAAGCGCAGCCTTTGGGTTCGGCTCAGGTGGTATTTACCCATTTTATCCAGACAGGCCAGATCTTTGATAATTCGATATCGAAGGAAAGGGCCAAACCACCGTTGTCCGGCCGGGCAGTCGATCAGGTAAATCTGAGGATTCTCCTGGTCATTGTTCACCAGAACATTACGCCATTTGAAATCGTTGTGGGCGAAACGGTGGTCATGCATGCGACGTGCGGCATTTGCAACCTGATCAGAAACCTGCCGGACCCATTCAGGGTTCTTGAAGCATTCGTGCTTTTTATCAGCCAGATCCGCAAGGTCCCGGGTATTTGGCAGTTCCTTGGTAATAAGAGCACCCTGTCCTGCCCGGGTAAGAAAGCGTTCTTCGCCGTAAGCAACCAGTTGAGCCGTGGGAAGATCAAGTTTGGCAAACATTTTCAAGTTGTTCCATTCCCCCCGCAGGCGGCTGAACCCGAGCCAGCTTCTCAGACCTTTGGTAGAACCGAAACGTTTAACGTAATAGGTCGTGTCATCAATTACATGCCGAAAAACAACACTTTCCGAGTCGCAGGTCACCGGGCGTTCCGGGACCGGAATAGCCAGAACTTTATCCAGGTTGGAGAAAGCCTCTTCAACCGCTGAGTTCCGGTACTTTACGTTGATGGTCCAGCGCACTTTTCGGAGCAAGCTCATGAAATGGCCTCTCCTTTGCGCACAAAACGGCTGTAGAGTTTGGCGGCTTTAGCTTCCAGCCTTTTCCACATTTTTTTGTGGTCTTTCAGGGCCTGCCTTAACGGTTGTCCGGTATAGGCTTTGATAAACCGAAGCTTGTCCCTTTGGGTTAACCCGATATTCAGTGCGGAGAAATAAAGGCCGGCAATATCTTTACGAATCCAGCGCTTTGGAGTTTTATCGCGAATCTGGGAGCGGTGCAGATCGATCAGGGAAACCTTAAGGTTATCCGGGTCTATATTTTCAACACCGTTGGGAATTGCCAGAAGGAAGTGGCAGATGTAGTAATCCCGGTGGTTTACGCCGTTGGTATGCAGCAGACGACTGACGTTGCCCAGTTCCTCAATAAGATTCTTCTTCAGTCGGAAAGAGGGCGGATTTTTGGGCCATTCAGCACATAAGTCTTCGAGGCTGATGGTGTTTACCAGGTCTTCAGTCACAATAAAGGACTGCTGTTTGGCAGGGTTGCAGCCTTTCTGGCCATAGGCGACGGTGCTCATGGTTTCCACGCCGATGCTTTCCAGTTTTTTTATTGCCTTCCATTCGTTTTCTGCGCCGAGTACCGGTAAACGAAAGCGAACAAGGTTTTCGATAATCTCAAACCAGCCAACGCCCCGGTGAATCTTGATGAAGTAGCTTTTCCCTTCCTGTTTGAAGCGCAGGGTTTTGCGAGCTTCCAGCTGCCGGAAGATTTCCCCCTGCAGCTGCTCGACTTTTATAAAAGGATCTGTGCCTTTCCAGGCAGTCTGAAAGTCCTCTCGGAGATACAGCACGTGTATCAGAGCTCCCTGTTTATGGCTGTTTATGGTCTTGCTTCTATGATGTCAGCCGCACGCTCAGGCATGCTGTATATATCTGCGCTGTCAGCAAAGGCGAGGGCATTAGCCTGCCACTGGCTCTTCTGTTGTGAGTCGGCATTTAACATATCAGCCAACTGGCGGTTCATGTCATTCTGGCTGAAGGGTGAAGCTATAATATCTCCGGCCCGGGCATCGGTGACATAGTGGGCATAACCACAAACATCCGTACATAACACAGGTAAGCCTGCCACCAGAGCCTCCAGAAGAACTGTCCCTGTGTTTTCGTTATAGGCAGGGTGCAGCAGAAGGTCTGCGCCAACCAGAAAACGGGGAATATCGTCCCGTCCCGCAAAGAAGGTCACCCTATCGAAAATGCCCAATGTTTTGGCCTGGGTCTGAAACAGCCTGGGGTCATCCTGTCCGATAATAAACAGTCTGGTTTTATTGTGAAGCTCTTTGGGGAGTCCTTTCAGCCCTTGTAAAGCACGGTCAACACCTTTGGTTTTAAAGCCGGAACCGACCATAAGAATCAGGTTGTCATCGTCGCTCAGTGAAAACTCTTTGCGAAACTCTTTCCGAATAGAGTCAGCGTTGTTTGCACGCCGACGGTCTCTGGATATGCCCGGTGGCAGAAGATGAAGCCTGTTATCCGGAGTGCCGTAGTACCTTTGGAAAGACTTTCCTTCGTTGGCGGAAATTAACAGAGAAACGGTTTTTGAATCCGAACCAAACACAGCCTGTTCATTAGCTGAGAAATGACGGTAACGACGTGAAAATTTATACCACCCTCCCCGCAGGTTTCGGGCTTTGTGCTCAAAGCAGGTATCGGCCGCGTAGTAAATATCCAGCCCGGGCATTTTGTTAAAGCCAATAACTTTATCAACAGGCGACTGGGTGAGTTGCTGCTGTACCCAGTTGTGGAACTTAATATTACGGCTTGGCGCTGTCAGGGTACGGGGCTTACAGGTATGAACTGTGAATGAATCCGGGCACTCCCCTTCCCAGTCCATGGTGTAAACAGTGATTTGGTGGCCCCGCTGCTGGCAGGCCTGTGCTATGCGCAGGAAATCGCGCTGCAGCCCTCCAAAGGGAAAATACTTATAAAGGATAAAAGCAAGGTGCATCAATCGGTGCTTGTTTTTTAATTATTTGCTGGTGTTTCAGCAATATTTGCCGGCTTGAGTCCCTCTACTGCCTGCCAGACACAATCCGGTGTCATAGGTGCAAAAATTGCCGGTTGAATATGTGTGTCTGGGTTTTCGGTTTTTTCGGCTGAAGCGCAATCATTCAGGGTCAGGTGTTTCTGTTCGGCACCATAGGCTCCGATCAGAAGCGGACTTGTGGGACCGTAAAGTGAGACCGCCGGAATTTCCAGGGCAGCGGTCAGGTGGCCAAGGCCGGTATCCACGGAGATAACTTTGTCTGCTCCGGCAATAATTGTGGCGACCCCTTTCAGGGACATCCTGGGCAGAATAACGGTTTCCGGGTTGTGGGAAGCAATCAGCTCAGCGCGCTTTTTCTCCTGCTCTCCATGCCAGGGCAGGCAAACGATGTAGTCGGCAGCTGACGCTTTTTTCGCCAACTCGCACCAGTAAGAGTCCGGCCAGTGTTTGTCTTCACGGGTTGTGCCGTGAATAAACATTACATAGGGCTTTTCGGGGCGTTGCTTTGAAATATCCCTGAAAGAATCTGCTTTTAACTGGAAGCGGCCTTTTTCTTGTGGGCAGGGATATCCAAGGGCCTTGGCAAACAGTTGTCGTACTCTTTCGACAGCGTGCTGCCCTTTGGCAACAGCTTGTGGATGAGAATAGAACTTTGCTGCCAGCGGCTCTTTTGCGGAATCTTTGTCCAGGCCGTAAACCGGAGCATTCAGCCCGCGGGTTAAGAGTGCGCTCTTCAAAAGACCCTGCGCATCAATAACAAGATCATATTGTCTGGACTTTACCAGCCTGCGGAACACCTTCCATTCACTATATTTCCAGGTTTGCAGAAGGTTTTTACGCCAGCGGCGGATGGCCACCGGAATAACCCGGTCAACTGCAGGATGCCAGGTGGGTATTTCTGCAAAACCTTCTTCCACAACCCAGTCAAAGCGAATACCGGGGATGGCTTCGGCAGCATCTGTGATGGCCGGCAGGGTATGAATCACATCCCCAAGGGAGCTGGTTTTTACCACCAGAACTCGCATGCTGTTTTCAGTTTGTTCACTCACCAACCTGTTCTCCTTCTCTGGGTTGATGAAGTGTTACAGGTTGACCGGATAATTCGGAAAGTGCTTTAAGTGCAAGTTCAGGCTCCAACTGCTTCAAGCAGTTCAGGTGCCCAAGGGGACACTCCCGTTTAAAGCAGGGGCTGCAATCCAGGCCGAGCCGGAGAATCCTGTGGTTCTTGCTTAAAGGTGGTGTAAACCCTGGAGAGGTAGAACCGTAAACCACCACCAGATTGCGATTCAGGGCCGCAGCAATATGCATTAACCCGGAATCATTGCTGACTACAGCCTCTGCACAGGACAGCAGGTCAATAGCTTCTGCCAGACTGGTAGAGCCTGCCAGGTTATAAACGTCATCGGAGTGCTGTTTGGACAGCCGGGAAATAATATCAGCATTACCCGGTTTGTCTTTTTCCGAGCCAAACAGCCATACCTGCCAGCCTTCTGATAATTTCTGTTCGGCGACAGCGGCATAGTGTTCTTCTGGCCAACGTTTGGCTGGACCAAATTCGGCACCAGGGCAGAGAGCCAAAACAGGTTTCTGGTTGTGCTGTTGGAATTTGTTTCGGGCAGCGTTCCTGTTTTCAGCATCAGCCTCAAGATCCGGGCTGGGCAATGTTTCCGGCAGGTTTTGTCCTTTGGGGTACGCGAGCGCGATAAAACGTTCAATCATCAGCGGGTAGCGTTCTTTATCCAGGTTACGGATATCGTTCAGCAGCCCATAGCGCATCTCCCCTTTCCAGCCGGTACGTTTGGGAATATCGGCCCAGAATGGAACCAGAGCGGATTTAAGAGAGTTGGGCAGCACTATAGCCTGATCGTATTTTTCCGGGATCAGGGATTTGCCAAGTTTCCTGCGCAGACCCAGTTCCAGCTTGCCGTGCCCTAAGGGCATAGCAATGCCCTTTCGTACTTCTGGCATGCGCTCAAGCAGAGGAGCGCTCCAAGCCGGTGCCAGAACATCAATAATGGCTTCAGAGTCAAACTGTTTCAATGTGGTGAACAACGTCTGGGCCATCACCATATCCCCAACCCAGGACGGGCCGACAATCAGGTACTTCACATATCTCCTTAACAGCCCGGGCAGGTTGCCTGGCTGGTTACAGTCGCTTCTTTTATATGTTCAGGTACGCTACCGCCCGCCAGGGAAGCGGGCATCAATAGCTCGCCCCGGCTCACGGGAGAAGGCTTTGCCGCAGCATGAGTGCAATTTACACGCTGTCAGGCTAAAGCCGGAGGTAAAAAAGAGGCGATCATTATACGCCTCTTTTCCGGATTAGGGCGGCCCTGTTGTACTGCTGATACAGGTTATATCCCGAGCCTGTTTTGGTAAAAACCGTTATTTTTTTACGTTATGGCCCTACCTGGGCCAGCCATTCGGGGTATTCTTCCCGCTTTCCCGTAACCTGGTCGAAATACATTGTCTGCAATTTCTCAGTGATGGGACCGCGTTTGCCTGAGCCAATAACCCGTCCGTCATGGATGCGGATAGGCAGAACCTCCGCCGCTGTGCCGGTGAAGAAAGCTTCTTCGGCAACATACACTTCATCACGGGTGATGCGTTTCTCCCGAACCTCCAAACCCAGACTCCGGGCAAAACGGATAATTGTATCCCGGGTAATGCCTTCCAGGCAGGAGGTCAGTTCCGGGGTATAGATAATGCCGTCTTTCTTGACGATAAAGATGTTCTCGCCACTGCCTTCTGCAACATAACCTTCGTCGTCCAGCAGAAGAGCTTCTTCACAACCGCTGTCCAGCGCTTCTTTCAGAGCCAGCATGGAGTTCATGTAGTTGCCGTTTGCCTTGGCCTTACACATGGTTATATTAACGTGGTGACGTGTGTAAGAGGACGTACGGATTTTAATGCCCTGCTCTTTGGCTTCCGGGGACATATAGGAAGGCCACTCCCAGGCCGCAACGATGCAGTGGACTTTCAGGTTTTCTGCCCGCAGGCCCATGCCCTCGGAACCATAAAAGCACATAGGGCGAAGATAGGCTTCAGACAGGTTGTTTTCTCTTACCACCTGTTGCTGGGCTTTAATAATCTGTTCTTTTGTAAAAGGAATATCCATGCCCAGAATATGGGCACTGTGGAACAGACGGTCAGTATGTTCCTGCAAGCGGAAAATGCAGGGCCCACGGTCGGTGTTATAGGCACGCACACCTTCAAAGACACCCATGCCATAGTGAAGGGTATGGGTCAGGACGTGGGTTTTGGCTTCGCGCCAGGGAATCAGTTCGCCATCAAACCAGATAACGCCATCGCGATCGGCGAAGGACATAGGTGCTCCTGTCAGTTCTTTCTTTGTAGCCTTTGTTCTGAAACGGATAAATCCCGTTAGCCTGTTGTTTGAAAGCCGTTCCTGCTGCCGTTATTTTTCGACACTTGGGGTGATGGCCTTCTCCGCGTTGCCTATTTTCGTTGTTAACTGCAATAGCATTGCAGGTAGTCTGCCGGTTGCCTGTGCCGTGAATTGGACGGGCAAATACTGCCTTTTAGGAAAAACACCGGCAGAGCTCCGCGGTTTGTGACCGAGACGCATGCCTATTGCACCATAAAATTGCGGTTCTTAACAGGCTATGTTGTCTCCCATTAGCTCGTTCCATATCTGAATAACACCCTGGCGGTGGTGATGGAGTTTATCTCCACTTACCTGGGAAGACATTTTTTGCAGAGCATGACGATGCAGTGTTTTCCGATAGGCCTGATAGGCCTGGTTTAACACCTGGACTGTGTCGGCAGACAGCAGCCCGACATGCTCAAGTTCCGCGAGTATGCGAATGTTATCTGTCCAGCGGGTCAGGGCCGGATGTTTGCAGGACCAGGCCAGAACCGCAAACTGTACCATAAACTCAATGCAGACTATGCCGCCGTGGTCGTGTTTAATGTTATAGGCGCTGTTTCTCTTCCAGGCTGAGGGAAGCGTCCCGCTCTTGGTCTTCCTGGTACCCAGACTTGCTGCCATTTTATAGCGCATGTTTCTGACTTCTTCCCGAAGCTTGGGAATATTCCGGGGCTGGGCCAAAATACTGGTGCGCATGGTGTCAAACTTTTTGGCCAGTTCAGGATCACCCGCTACACATCTGGCCCGCACCAGTGCCTGATGTTCCCAGGTCCAGGCTTCTTTATTCTGGTATTTTTCAAAGGCTTTCAGGGACGATACCAGCAATCCGGAGTTCCCGGATGGCCGCAGTCTCATATCCACTTCGTAAAGTTGCCCGGACACTGTGCTGGTGCTGAGCATATGGACAATGCGCTGGCCCATGCGGGTAAAGAACATGCTGTTTTCCAGCGCCCGCTCCCCAGCGGTCATCTTGTTGGCCTTACCGTTGTGGATAAACACAAGATCAAGGTCAGAACCCGGACCCATTTCTATGCCGCCCAGTTTGCCATAGCCGACAATCAGGAATCCGGGTGCCGGGTCATCTTCACCGGTGCCGGGTTCCCCATGGCGGATAACCAGTTGATGGCGGGCAAGATCCAGTACCGCATGCAGAATAGTTTCCGCTGTCCAGGTCAGGTAATCGCTCTCTTTCATCAGGGGCATCTTGTCCGTCACAGAGGCGGCGGCCACACGCAGCATATGGGCCATGCGGAAATAACGCAGGGACTCCATCTGGGTTTCCAGATCTTCCTCGGGAATATGGGCAAGTTGTTGCCGCAGTTCATCCTCCAGTTGGTGTTTTTCCGGCGGTGCGTAAAGGTTGGCAAGGTTGAGGAACTCATCCAGCAGTGCCGGGTGTCTGGCAATTTGTTCCGTAATCCAGGGGCTGGCGGCACACAGGGATACGAGATGCTCAAGAGCACCGGGATTCTCCAAAAGCAGAACAAGGTAAGCCGTTCTTCTCATTACAGACTCGACAATAGTGAGAAGCCGGAACAGGGCCTGATCCGGATTAATCTGCCGAAGAACGACTTTGATCAGTCGGGGCATGAACTGTTCGATACGTTCAGCACTCTGGCGACGAACAGTTTTCAGAACTTTACCATCCCGCAACGTGACCAGGCGATGATGGATATCTTTGGGAGACTCAAAGCCCAGGCGATCCAGCAGGTTTATTTCTTCTTCTTTATCCAGCTGGGCCGACCAGAATTCATGCCAGTCATCGGTAGGATTATGTTCCTCTACGCCGGGTTCTTCAGTCTCCGCAACTATGGCTGCGAAGTGGTTGGAGACACGGTTACGGTGGAACTCGAGCTGGCTATAGAAGCTGTCCCAGTCAGCAAAGTCCATGATCCATGCAAGGCGGCTCTGTTCGTCTGTGCTGGCAGGCAGGGTCTGGGTCTGTTTGTCTGCCCAGGCCTGCAGGCCATGCTCAACATTGCGGAGGAATTCATTAGCTTCACGAAGATCTTTGCAAACGGCAGGGGGCAGGTATCCAAGACCTTCAAGGCTGTTAAGAACCTGAAGTAACGGACGTTCCTGCAGGCTTCTGTCGCGACCTCCATGAATAAGCTGGAAACTCTGGATAATAAATTCGATCTCCCGAATACCACCGGGTCCGAGTTTGATGTTGTTATGCAAACTGCGACGGGTCACTTCCCTTTGAATCATTCGCTTCATATCCCGCAGTGCGGTGATTGCACCAAAATCGATATAACGCCGATAAACAAAGGGCCGAAGCATTTCCATTAACTGCTGGCCAGCGGCTTTGTCGCCGCTTATACAGCGGGCCTTGATCATGGCGTAGCGTTCCCAGTCCCGGCCCTGGTCCTGGTAGTACTGTTCCATGGCCGCATAACTGAGAGCCAGCGCACCACTCTGGCCATAAGGGCGCAGACGCATATCAACCCGGAAGACAAAACCTTCTGCTGTATTAGTATCGAGAGCCCTAATCAGTTTCTGTCCGAGACGGGTGAAAAACTCCTGATTGGTCAGCACACGACGGTGGCCTTGAGTTTCCCCTTTGCTCGGGTAACAGAAGATCAAGTCAATATCGGAAGAGAGGTTGAGTTCCCGTGCGCCGAGCTTGCCCATACCCAGAATCGTCATATGCTGTGGAGTAGGTTCTTCGCCGGTTTCGGCTCCCCAGGGGGTGCCGAGTTGCTGGCAGGTTTCCAGGTAAAGCCAGCCGCAGGCAAGGTCTATACAGCAGTCTGCCATGGAGGAAACGTCATCAGTTGTTTCATCCATGGCAGTCAGGCGGTTGAGGTCACGGAAAATAATACGCGCCTGATGGCGCTGACGGAATCTGCGCAGAAGGCTCATAAGCCGCTCTTCTGATTCGCAGTCTTTCATCAACCCGGACAGCTCTTTATGCATGGCATTTGGCTCAAGGCATTTATACAGGGAGCCGCTATTTATTAGGGAGAGGATGATATCGGGGGATTTCTGGCAGATATCCCAGACATATTCGCTGCCTGTCCAGCAGTGCTGAAGGTGGGCGTGGATTTGTGGATCTACTTTCTGGAAGTCCTCGATCTGGTCGGACGTCAGCTGTTCCTGAAATGCCTGCAGGCGTTGCTGTTGGAGTTGCAGAATGGTGTCTGGTGTTGCGACCGTCATCATGCCCTCAGCCTGGGTGTTGTGATTGTGGCCAGTGTACCGGAAAGGGAGGGCGCGGTTCTCGCACTTGGGAAATTTTGTGTTATTGCTATCAATAAAGAACGATTAATTCACCTTTTTGTAGAAAAACTACGAAATAAGTTGAGTTTCTTGTTGAAAAAACGATATTTTGTGTAGCAAAATTACAGATATTAAGGCGGGTTATCCGGTTTCTGATTTTGCAGTTTTTCGGTACTCGCGTACTAAACCTCTACCTATACTGATCTCGTTCAGTTCCGGGGGCTAAACATGCAGCAGCACGATTCCGATCCAGGTGAAACCCAGGAGTGGCTAGACGCTCTTGAATCCGTACTGGAAAAAGAAGGGGAGGAGCGGGTTCATTATCTTCTGACCCGGCTTGCCCGCAGAGCCAGCCGCAAGGGCACCCAACTGCCCTATGCCATTACCACACCCTATAGAAATACCATTCCGTCCTCCAAAGAAGCCCGTATGCCGGGTGACCTGTTTATGGAGCGTCGCATCCGTTCGCTGGTGCGGTGGAACGCTCTGGCCATGGTTATGCGAGCCAGCAAGCGCGGTGGTGATCTGGGAGGCCATATTTCTTCCTTTGCTTCCAGTGCCACCCTTTACGATATTGGCTACAACTATTTCTTCCACGGCCCTGACAATGACCGGGATGGTGATCTGGTTTATTACCAGGGCCATGTGGCCCCCGGTATTTATTCCCGGGCATTTCTGGAAGGCCGCCTGAATGAAGATCAGATGGATAACTTCCGGTCTGAAGTAGATGGTAAAGGGCTTTCTTCTTATCCCCATCCCTGGCTGATGCCTGACTTCTGGCAGTTCCCCACGGTTTCCATGGGATTGGGACCGCTGCAGGCGATTTACCAGGCCCACTTTATGAAATACCTGATTAATCGGGACATGATGCCTGAGCAGGGCCGTAAGGTCTGGGCCTTTCTGGGTGACGGTGAGATGGATGAGCCCGAGTCCCTGGGAGCTATCTCCCTGGCGGGTCGGGAGCATCTCGATAATCTGGTGTTTGTGGTGAACTGTAACCTGCAGCGTCTGGATGGTCCTGTCCGTGGTAACGGCAAGATCATGCAGGAACTGGAAGGTGTTTTCCGTGGGGCTGGCTGGAACGTTATTAAAGTCACCTGGGGCCGTCACTGGGACCTTCTGTTTGCCCAGGACAAAGATGGTATTCTCCAGCAGCTGATGGATGAAGCTGTTGATGGTGATTACCAGAACTGCAAGAACAAGGGCGGAGCCTGGACTCGCGAAAACTTCTTCGGACGTTATCCGGAAACCCTGAAGATGGTTGAGAATATGTCAGATGATGATATCTGGCGTCTTAACCGGGGTGGTCACGATCCTTACAAGGTTTATGCCGCTTACCATGAGGCTGTTCATCATAAAGGCCAGCCTACGGTTATTCTGGCGAAAACCGTGAAAGGTTATGGAACCGGAGCAACTGCTGAAGCGGCGAACATCACCCACAGTGTGAAGAAGCTGCCTATTGAAGACCTCAGGCACTTCCGTGACCGTTTCGACCTGCCTATCAAAGATGATGAGCTGGAAAACCTGCCCTACTACAAGCCCGATGCCGACAGCCCGGAAATGATTTACATGCGTCGTCGCCGGGAAAAACTGGGTGGCTTTATTCCCCAGCGCCGCCCGAAGACCAGTGTAGAGCTTCCGATTCCTGAACTTTCAGCTTTTGATGCGGTATTGAAAGGCAGTGGTGAGCGTAAGATTTCCACCACTATGGCGTTTAACCGGATTTTGGGCGTGCTGGTTAAAGACAAAAAACTGGCTAAACATATTGTCCCCATCATTCCTGATGAAGCCCGTACCTTTGGTATGGAAGGTATGTTCCGTCAGCTGGGTATTTACTCTGCCGTTGGTCAGAAGTATGAACCCCAGGATGCTGACCAGGTGATGTTCTACAAGGAATCCAAAACCGGTCAGATTCTGGAAGAGGGTATCAATGAAGCCGGTGCCCATGCTGCCTGGATTGCTGCTGCAACGTCTTATAGCAACAACGATATCCCAATGATTCCGTTCTATGCGTTCTATTCTATGTTCGGATTTCAGCGTACCGGTGACCTGGCCTGGGCATCAGGGGATATTCAGGCCCGTGGCTTTATGATTGGCGCGACATCTGGCCGTACCACCCTGAATGGTGAAGGACTGCAGCACCAGGATGGCCACAGCCATATTATGGCGGGTACGATTCCTAACTGTGTCAGCTATGACCCGACTTACGGTTATGAACTGGCGGTGATTATTCAAGATGGCCTGCGTCGTATGTATGGCGAGCAGGAAAACGTCTTCTACTACATCACCACCATGAATGAGAACTATGTTCAGCCCGCCATGCCTGAAGGCGATGATGTGGCGGAAGGTATTCTTAAAGGGCTGTATCTGCTCGACAAGGGCGAACAGAAGTCCGGTCCGAAGGTGCAGTTGATGGGGAGTGGCACCATACTTGAGGAAGTGCGTGCTGCTGCAGCTATTCTTCAGGAGCAGTTTGGCGTGGCCTCCGATATCTGGAGCGCAACCAGCTTTAATGAACTGCGTCGGGATGGTTTGGAAACCGCTCGCTGGAATATGCTGAACCCTGAGAAGGAACAGAAAACCTCCTGGGTTGAGCAGAAACTGGGTGAAACCCAAGGACCGGTGATTGTCGCAACAGATTATGTGAAGCTGTATGCAGACCAGATTCGGGATTTTGTTCCGGGTACTTATGTCACTCTCGGAACCGATGGTTTTGGCCGTTCAGACACCAGAGAGAATCTGCGTCGTTTCTTTGAAGTGGATCGTAAATCAATCGCTTTTGCCGCGCTTCATGGCCTGGTGAAAGACGGGGAGCTGGAAGAGAGTGTTCTGGCGGAAGCCATCAAGACACTTGGCATAGACCCGGACAAGGTCTCTCCCCTGAACAGCTGAACAACCTCCTCTGACGCCGGGTGATGTCCACAAGGCTTCACCCGGCCAGACTCGAAGGCTACAAGAATGGCAGAAACATTGATAAAAGTTCCAGACATCGGTGGCGAAGGCGCAGAAGTCATTGAGATAAATGTGGCGCCGGGCGATACGGTCGATTCTGAAGATACAGTTATTACCCTTGAATCAGACAAGGCGACTATGGAAGTTCCGGCATCCCGGACAGGAACTGTCGTTGAAGTGCTGGTGAAAGTGGGTGACACCCTCAGCGAAGGTGACGATATGCTGAAGCTGAGTGCGGAAGCCGCTGAGGAAACAACGGCAGAAGAACCCGCTCCCGCTCAGGAAAAAGCACCGGAACCTGAACCGGAATCCGCACCTGCGCCTGTTCAAACGTCCGCTTCACAGATTATTGATATTCCTGTTCCCGATATTGGTGGCGAAAGCGCGCCGGTTATTGAAATTGCTGTCGCAGTTGGTGATGACATTCAGGTGGATGATGCGCTCATCACCCTTGAGTCTGATAAGGCGACCATGGAAATTCCGGCTACCCATGCCGGACGGGTGACAGATATTTGCGTGAAGATCGGGGATGAGCTTGGGCAGGGGGATATTATCCTGTCCATGGAAGTTGCCGGAGAAGCACCCGCTCAACAGACTGTAACACCAGCAGCTGAACCAAAAAAAGAAACACCGATCCCCGCTGCTCTTATGCCAAGCGGAGAAACGAAACAAGCGCTCAGCATGGATGAGGTGAAGTCTCCGCTTCCTGCACTTGTGCATGCCGGGCCCGCTGTGCGCAAGATCGCTAGGGAGTTTGGCGTTGACCTGACCAAGGTGAAGGGAACAGGTCCCAAAGGTCGTATCATCAAAGAAGATGTGCAGGCGTATGTTAAGCATCAGCTAGCCAGACCTGCATCTGCAGACACCCCGACGGGTGCAGGGCTTCCTGAAATACCGGAAGTCGATTTCAGCCAGTGGGGTGAGGTCACTGTTGAACCGTTGAATCGTCTGCGTCAGGTCGCAGCCCGGAATTTCCAGCGCAGCTGGCTAAACATTCCCCATGTCACCCAGCACGATGAAGCGGATATCACGGAGCTGGAAGCTTTCCGTAAAGCTCAGAAAGCGGTTGCTGAGGCTCGTGGTACACGACTGACGCCATTACCCTTCCTGCTCAAGGCCGCAGCTTACGCTCTGCAGGAAATGCCGCAGTTCTGTGCGTCCCTTTCTCCTGATGGCAAGACCCGGATTCTGAAAAAGTATATTCATATCGGGATTGCCGTTGATACTCCGGATGGACTTCTGGTGCCGGTTATCAAGGATGTAAACAGAAAAGGGCTATGGGAGCTGGCAGCAGAGTGCGCAGAGCTGGCAGACAAGGCCCGCAAGAAACAGCTGAAGCCTGATGAGATGAAAGGTGGATGCTTTACTATATCCAGCCTGGGCTCCATTGGCGGAACAGCTTTCACACCTGTGGTGAACTCACCGGAAGTGGCCATTCTTGGAGTATCCAAAGCAGCAATGAAGCCTCAGTGGAATGGCAGTGGCTTTGATCCCCGGCTGATGCTGCCCTTGTCACTGTCTTATGATCACCGGGCAATTAATGGCGCTGAGGCCGCCCACTTTACAGTTCTGCTTGCGGCGTTGCTTTCTGATATTCGCAAATTATTGCTGTGATTTTTGTCGGGTGTTAATAATGAAAAGGGGCGGATGCCCCTTTTTTTGGTGTGGTTTTTAACGTTTGATTTAATTAAACGATGGGTATCGTTTAATTAAATCAAGAACGGTTTGGTACTTACTTAGAATGAGCTGTGGGAATATCAAATAATATGTTCTTATTAATAGTAAATTTATTATTTCAAATAAGTATCACCAAACACCTATTTCTTGTTGAATGAAATGAATTCTGCGTGATGTGCTTTTTTTTCACTTTTAACTCTTGCCGTCGGCATATTGGCTGCCGTACTCTAGGCAAAACCGGTCGAACAGAATCAGCCTTCGACCGGTCTTTCCTGATCTGGCTGTAAAATCTGGATGCTAACAGTAAAGGGGAAAGGTATGCTGGAGGGTTGCAAGTCGGCCAAAGAAAGGTGGGGAGGAGTTTCCGAGCTTATCGACAACTGGTTGAATGAGCGTCAGGAGATGATTGTTTTGTATTGCTCCATGACTGGAGTTGATTGTCAGAGTAATGATGATAACCGCCCCTTGCAGGATAAACTTCGAAATTTCTGCCAGCTTTTGGTTGATTATGTGTCGGCAGGACATTTTGAAATTTATGAACAACTGGAAAGAGAAGCTCTGGACTTTGGTGATAAAGAAGCACTGAGCCACTCAGGCCAACTTTTTAAGGCTATTCAGAAAAATACAGAGTTTTGTCTCGACTTTAATGATGGTTGTGAAAAAAGCGCCAGTGTGGCTGAATTGCACTCTGCGCTCTCAAAGATGGGAGAGACGCTTGAAGAACGCTTTGAGCTTGAGGACAGGCTCATCGAGGTTCTTCATAACGCTCACAGGGATGAAGTTGGGCAGAGTGCGACGGGTTGAGAATTTATCTGAAACGCTGCTGCCCCGTGGCCCCGTCCCGTGTAGAGTTTAAGTTCTGAGGCAGCAGATATGTAGATGTAGATATTGGTGTTGTGGTTACTGTTCCGGCTTGGTGACTTTAATCAGTTCTACCTTGAAGATCAGTAACTCATTGGGGCCGATGCCAGCCTGGGGCGCGCCACCGGGGCCATAAGCCAGATTGCCAGGAATATACAGCTCCCAGGTAGAGCCTTCAGGCATCAGCTGCAGTGCTTCTGTCCAGCCGGCAATCACCTGATTTACGCGGAAAGAGGTGGGTTGCCCGCGCTCATAAGAGCTGTCAAACACTTTTCCGTCCAATAATTTTCCTTCGTAATGAACGGTCACTTCACTTGTGGCAGTAGGCTTAACGCCTTTGCCTTCCTTGATGATTTTGTACTGCAGCCCGGATTCAGTGGTGATAACACCGGGCTTTTTACCATTCTCCTTCAGGAAAGCAGCGCCTTTTTCCAGGTTTTTCTGTTGTTGCTCAAGCAGTTTTGCCTGGGCCTTTTGAGCGGCTTCCTGCTGGGCTTTCTGGATGATGGCCATCATCTGGTTTTGGTCCAGAGCTGGCTTTTTATCGGTCAGAATATCGGATATGCCAGCTTTTACCATTTCCACATTAAGGTCTGAGAAATCTGCTTTGATTCTCATACCGAGAAGGGCACCCAGGCTGTAACTGAGCTTTTCGGCATCAGTAGTGGGCGTCTTTTCTGCTGCTATTGTGGGCTGGGTTGTTAGTGCTGACAGCGCCAGAACTGCAGCCATTGTTTTCAGCTTCATTGCGTTCTCTTCTTTAAATGACACTTTTTGTGACAAGTTACGGCTCGAAACCGCATTAAGGGCACATATTTGTTCAAAAAGGTGCCAAAGGCAAGTTAAACCCGGACGGGGGTAAAGCGGGGGTATAATTTTTTGACACAGTATACAAAGCCCGGCGTATATAAAGGGTGAGATAAGTAAGGGGATTTTATGTCTTTATATAAGAGTGTTTTATATTTGTTGGCTGGAATACACAGTTGTTTTAAAGTTATGGCTGTTCTCAGAGAGTGCATAAACTTCTTGTTAGTCAAAAAAATTTTGCAATTATATGAATGATTAGTCTAATGTCATAAAAAATAGTTTGAGTCATTGTATTCTTTAAGCTATCAAAAGATTTCTGCGGAAATTGAAAGTGGTTTAACCCTTGAAGTTTGAAAATGTAGTAAGGGAGATAAACGCATTTGGAAAGGTTGAATGAAAGTGGTTTTCAAATATGTTCAGCCTTGGATTAAGAAAGAAATGAGATAATGAAAAAAGTTGAGATAAGGCAAATTCATCGGCCTTAAATAAGTGGACTGCAGCCTAAACATATTCACTTTTCCATCAGGCTCAAGGACCACATAAAGCAGCAAGCATAAAAAATTGAGAATGGCTGATTTACAGGATGTCTGTCAGCCAGACCGACCAGAGTTTTATCGCAGAAAGCAGAACTGCAGTATTGCCTGAAGTGATAAAACCTGGATACCGAAAGACAAGGCACTGTCTGGAGGTATCGCGCTTGCAAGTGCTAATGATGGAGAAAACAATGAGTAATGTTGAAATGGACTTCGACAAGTCCGAGGCCGCTAGCCGGGAAGCCGGTGCCGCAGCCAAGAAAAAGACGTCTCGAAAGATGACGGTTCGTAAAACAGCCAGGAAATCTACAGCTCGCAAGAGTACTGCTAGAAAGACGACTGTCCGTAAAACCACACGCAAATCTGCAACCAGGAAGACTGTAGCCAAGCGTAAAACAACTGCCCGTAAGACGACTCGCAAGTCGACAGCTCGCAAGACAACTGCCCGTAAGACGACTCGCAAGTCGACAGCCCGCAAGTCAACTGCTCGCAAGACAACTGCCCGTAAGACGGCTCGCAAGTCGACAGCCCGCAAGTCAGCTGCTCGCAAGACAACTGCCCGTAAGACGACTCGCAAGTCGACTGCCCGCAAGTCAACCGCTCGCAAGACAACTGTCCGTAAGACGACTCGCAAGTCGACAGCCCGCAAAACGACTGCGAAGCGTAAGACAACTGCCCGTAAGGCTACTCGCAAGTCGACAGCCCGCAAAACGACTGCGAAGCGTAAGACAGCTGCCCGTAAGGCTACTCGCAAGTCGACAGCCCGCAAAACGACTGCAAAGCGTAAGACAACTGTCCGCAAGGCCACTCGTAAGTCTACTGTCCGTAAATCGACTGCGAAGAAAACTGCTGTCAAGCGGAAGCCAGCTGTTCGTAAGAGCGCAGCCCGTAAGCCTGCGGTGAAGCGTAAACCAGCAGCTCGCAAGACTGCGAAAAAGGCTGTTAAAAAGACTGCCAAGAGTCGGTAAATCTAACTGACATTCCGGCTGAGTAAACGGGGTCATTGGCCCCGTTTTTTATTGTGTGATTTATCACTCTTTAAACACATAGGAATACAGAACAACAAAGCCTAGAATTCGCCCCCATGATCAAATTAAATCAAGTTAGTTTATTACGTGGTGGCAAGAAACTACTGGGTGACAGTAATCTTGTTATTCACCCTGGGCAAAAGGTTGGCCTCACCGGTGTTAACGGGTCGGGTAAGTCTTCTCTCTTCGCATTAATTCAGGGAAAGGTCCATGCGGATTCCGGAGATGTATTTATACCTTCGGGGTGGCGCGTTGCTCACATGGCCCAGGAGGTGGAAACCCTCGACCGTCCTGCTGTGGAATATGTTCTTGATGGTGACAGTGAATTACGAAGAATAGAAAGCGATCTGACCCAGGCAGAAAAGGAAGGGGATAACCATGCTCTGGCCAGGCTTCATGCTGAATTTGATGGGCACCATGGTTATACGGCTCGTTCCCGCGCCGAACAGCTTATGCACGGCCTTGGTTTCAGGCAGGAGCAGACCGGCACCTGCGTAAAGGAATTTTCCGGTGGCTGGAGGATGCGTCTGAATCTTGCCCGTACGCTGATGTGCCCTTCTGACCTTATGCTCCTGGATGAACCAACCAACCACCTGGATATGGATGCTATCCTCTGGCTGGAAGTGTGGTTGAAGCGTTACCCGGGGACTCTGTTGCTGATTTCCCACGACCGGGATTTCCTCGATAACGTGGTTGATCATATCGCCCACATAGAACGGCAGGCCGTCACTCTGTATCGGGGGAATTATTCGGCCTTTGAACGGGTCAGAGGGGAGCGCCTTGCCCAGCAGCAGGTTATCCACGAAAGACAGCAGAGGGAGCAGGAGCGCCTGACCCGCTTTATCGAACGGTTCAAGGCCAAGGCGACCAAAGCCAAACAGGCTCAGAGCAGGGTGAAAGCTTTGGCTCGTATGGAGCTGGTGGCTCCGGCCCATGTGGACTCTCCCTTCACATTCCGCTTTCCTGTCTCGCCAAAAATGTCGAGTCCGCTTATCTCCATGCGTAAGGCTGCCCTTGGGTATAATGAGCCTTTGCTTAAGGATGTCACAATCAATCTGCAGCCAGGGGACAGTATCGGGTTGCTGGGACCGAACGGCGCGGGTAAATCCACTCTGGTGAAAGCTCTGGCCGGCGCTCTGGAGAAAATGGCGGGGGAAGAACAACGGGGAGAGCACCTTCGTATTGGTTATTTTGCCCAGCATCAGCTTGAGTCACTGGATCAGGTATCCACGCCGGCCATCCATATCCAGCGTCTTTCCCCTGAAGTGAGAGAGCAGCAGATTCGCGATTTCCTCGGATCATTTGGTTTTCATGGTGATAAGGTTGATGAACAGGTGGGCTCGTTTTCCGGCGGTGAGCAGGCCCGTCTGGCCCTCGCTATTATTGCCTGGCAAAAGCCCAACCTTCTTCTTCTGGATGAACCAACTAACCATCTCGACCTGGAAATGCGTCATGCCCTGACTATGGCTCTGCAGGAGTTTGACGGAGCAATGGTGCTGGTATCCCACGACAGGCATCTGCTTCGTTATACCGTAAACAACCTCTATCTGATCCATGACGGCGCAGTAGAGCCCTACGAAGGGGATTTGGATGAATATGCGGCCTGGCTGACCAGACAGAAACGGGAAGAAGTCTCAAAAGCCGAGCAGAATAATTCCGGAGACTCGAAGGGAGGAGCTTCTGCCCAGGATCGCAAAGCCCGCAAACGACTGGAGGCAGAGCTGAGGAAGAAACTGAGACCTTTCCTGCAGTCTGTGGAGAAGTGTGAACAGGAGATTAACAAAGTCCAGGCAGAGCTGTCCGCTCTTGAGGGGGAGCTGGCGAATCCAGAACTTTATGAGGAATCCAGCAATGCTGACCTGAAGAAACTTCTGGAGCGCCAGACTGCTTTACGGCAGCAGTACGCAGCTCTGGAAAAGAGCTGGCTGCAGGCTTCTGAAGATCTTGAGAAATCTGAAGAGGAGCTGGCCCGATTGGATCAGGGGTAATTATATTTGGAGCGAAACAAGAAGAAAATCTTGTTTTGGTCTGGTGCTGCCGAAAAAATAAACAAAAATATATCTCTTTGCAGGTATGGATGTTTGTTGCCGGCTCAGGAACTCTATGCCATATATGACACCAGTATAATGTTGTATTTGCTTGGATTGAATCATCCTCTGCCACGGAGTGGCAGAGGATGATTCAATCGCAGAGTCTGCCGGAGTTATCGGGTTGCTGTCCCCACAGGCAGTCCGGGTTCAAGAGTCGACTGGCTCAGTCCTGCAAATGACTCGTATGCAGCTAATATTTCATAAACATCATGTGCAGTTGTTCAGGGATTGAATTTGGGTGTTTTAAGTCGTAAGGAGCTATTTTGTCTTCATCAATCAAATCAATAGATGTTTTTGCCATTGGCTTGATGACATTTGCGCTGTTCCTTGGCGCGGGTAATATGATCTTTCCCCCCTATCTTGGCCAGGTTTCAGGGCCAGACCTTCTTGTGGCTGTAGCCGGATTTCTTTTAACCGGCGTTGGGCTTCCATTTCTTGGGGTGATTGCCGCTGCAAAGTTGGGTGGCGGGCTAAGCAGTTTCACCCGTGATTTGCCAACCTGGGTGTCTATGATTGTTGGTCTGGTTCTTTACCTGGCTATCGGGCCGCTTTTTGCTGCTCCCCGTACTGGCATCGTCGCCTGGGAAATGAGCTTTGCCAGTGTTTTCCCCGAAAGTGAATACGGGCAGATGATTTACAGTGCCCTGTTCTTTGGTGTGACCCTGTCGCTTTCACTGTTCCCAGGTCGGTTGATTGATAACATTGGCAAAATTATTACCCCTATGCTGGTTCTGGTGTTGCTGGCGATTGGCGCTGGAGTGTTTTTCGCTCCCCTTGGTCCAGTCGGACATCCGATATCAAGCCTGACTGAGAGCGCGTTCTCCTGGGGCTTCCAGCAGGGTTATCAGACAATGGATACCCTGGCTTCCCTGGCGTTCGGCATTGTGATCATCACAGCACTGAGGGAGCGTGGTGTGACTGACAAGCAGGAACTGACCCGCCATACTATCACAGCTGGTTTTATCGCCGTTGTCGGACTGGTCGCAGTATATATCACTTTGGCGATTCTTGGTGCTACCAGCCATGCGGTTATTCCAGATGCAGAAAATGGCGCGGATATCCTGACGACCTATATATTCGAACTCTTTGGTGGCTGGGGTACGGTTCTTCTTGGTATTTCCATCACTCTGGCCTGCCTGACCACTTCGGTTGGTTTGATGACCGCCTGCGCTGAGTACTTTAATGAAACTTTGCCGGTAATGGGATACAGGGCCTATGTGATTCTGTGTACGCTTATCAGCGGCCTGATTGCTAATGTCGGATTGAATGAGCTGCTGGCTTTAACCATTCCGGCGTTGTTGATTATCTACCCGGTTGCTATCAGCCTGATTTTTCTGGCGTTGGCACGGAACATGTTCAAATCGCCTTATCACACCTATGTCATGACCCTGACACCCGTATTTATTATCAGTATGGTGGATGGCCTTGCGGCCAGCGGCGTGTCCTGGGCGGGCAACTTTTCATCTGAGGTGCTGTCGGTGCTGCCTTTGCACAGCGAAAGCCTGGGGTGGCTGGTTCCGGGGCTTGTGGGCGGCTTCCTGTCCATAGTCTGGCCGTTGCCCGCCAGAGCCATTGATAACTCCTGATAACAGAGGTCAGCTATCAGGCATAACAAGGGCCACTGAGTGTGGCTCTTGTTATTTCCGCAGCTTTTGGAAAATCTCCCAAAGCTGTTTTGCAATTAATCTTATGCAGATTCTTCCTGCATGGTGTCCAGCCGACCTAGAAGAGAGCCGACTTTTTCAGACCAGGACTCAAGCTCTTTACGCAGAGCGGTGTTTTCCTGTTCCAGCTTGGTTTTAGCTTCGCGCAGTTCTTCTACTTCCAGCCGATAAATGCCAATGGTTTCAATGGCGTTCTGAATTCTGGACTCCAGCTGATTCAGGGATTCTATAGACATATTTCTAGCATCTCGAAGGGGTATCTGTGGCTACCCATAGTATGAGTAATCGGGGGACTGAGCAAATAAAAGAAAACAGTCGTTTTGCTTTGACTATGTATGCGACAGATGAAGACAAATCGTCAACAGAATCCAATATCAACAACCGATTATGCCTATACTGGAAACGATGCCCTGATCTGGCAAGGCAGGTTCTTTTTCTCTGGTTCGTACAGGGGTTAAGAAATGAAGTCTGCATCTTATGTGGCAGGACGTATTGTTTCCCACAGCGATGTTGCTGATGAGGCAATACGGGCGTTTTGCCTGTCGTTGCTTGCTGGAGAAAGCGTGGCTGAATATCTGTCCTCAAGGCATATCCACTTTGCCTCCCCGCAGGTGGAAAGTACTTTCCTCAGTCATATTCTTGCGCTTAGTGAATATGCCCTCGACAGGGGCAGAAGCTGATTAAAGAGCCTGCCCGAGTAAAGGCATTATGAAAGCGGTCAGTGCTCCCGTCAGCGCCAGCCCCAGGCTGGAGAAGACTCCCGCGACAGGGTTCAGCTCAAAAGCCCTGGCTGTGCCGACTGCATGGGATGTTAACCCCAGAGTAAATCCCCGAACAATCTGGTTGTTTATTTTCAACCGATCCAGAATAGGTGGCCCGAAAACTGCTCCGAAAATACCAACAACAATAACTGTTCCGGCAGAAATAGCAGGTATCCCACCAATACTTTCAGACACTGCTATGGCGATAGGTGTTGTCACCGATTTAGGTACCAGGGAAAGCAGAGTTTCACTATTGGCACCACAAAGCCATGCCAGCAATAAAGCTATGGCGGGGGCAAATGCCGAGCCAGCGACCAGCGTCAGCAACAAGACTTTGGCATGCCGACGGACAAGGTGCAGCTGGTTATACAGGGGCACCGCTAAAGCAACGGTCGCTGTACCAAGCAGAATGGAAAACAGTTCGGTGGTATCCCGATACTGCTGATAGTCGATATCCAGAGCCTCCAGAACAATAACAACAGGAGCCACAGCAATCAGAACAGGATGGAAGAGGGGGAAACGACCACAAAGGTTATAAACTTTCTGTCCGAAAACAAAGCTCCCAACAGTAAGAAGTAGTCCGAACAGGGGATTGGTAAACACTGAGTCGGTAAACAAATAGCTGGTAATCACAGAGAAAATGTCATTCATCCTGGTCACCATCACTTTCTTCAGCCCTTTTCATCAGCCAGCTCATAAAAAGTGCTGTAAAAATAATAGCTGCGGCTGTACCCAGAGAGATGGCTATGGCTATAGGGAGAATCTGCCCCTGTATTGCTACAAGGTAATAAACAAATCCGGTGGCAGCGGGTACCAGAAGCATTCCCATATTTGGAATCAGGATATTGCTGCTGCGTACAAGAGTATCGGGAGTGGAACCTTTCAAACAGAGGGTCAGAAGCAATAGCAGCATGCCCAGTACTGCTCCGGGTAGAGGGATACCGAGGAGATGGTTACCCGCCTCCCCAAGAGCCTGGAACAGGAGAAGAATAGAAAAACCACGCATAAGGGCTGCTGCCTGGTTGGGTGTTACCGGTAAATATTGTGTTTACGGACAATCTCAAAAAATCCGAGACAGGTATAAATAATAAAGCATATCAGTGTCCAACCGGGAATAGTTAAGCCAAGGAATTGCCACTGAACCTCCGCGCAATCGCCGGTACCATTCAGCATAACCGACAGTAGTTCCATAATTGGCAGGGCGTCAACGAGGAACTCCAGAGGAGGCATGCATGCAGGAGCCTGACCCGCAGGAAGGCTTTGCAGGTAGAGCTGGCGAATGGCCAGTCCAGATCCGGCAAGGCCAATAATAAAAATTAAAATACCATAACGTCGTTTGCCAGTGCTGCCCGGGTTATGGAGTGCCGCTATCAGGGACGCTACGCCAAGGGTAATCACAACAATTCTTTGAGACATACATAACGGGCAGGGTTCCAGCCCCATAATATGTTCAAAGAAAAGCGCAGCTCCCATCAGGGCAACGCTGCCCGAAAATGCAAAAAAGTAGAGAGTTCTCGAGCCTGGGATAACCATATTCTTCGGAATCCTTACACGAAAGTGGCCGAATAATGAACGACCGGTATTATTAATTTTTTTAAGAAATACCGTTGTGGGGTGCAATGGTATTTCCAACGCATGATTTTTTTTTACCTGGCAGGGTTTTCTACCATGATTTGAAACGGCTTTCAGGTTATTTCAATTCCACCGGAAAAATATTCCTCCAGGAATGTGTCAAAGTCCACATTGTCAGCAGCCTCCCGGATGGCCTGATTTTCCAGGGAGCGGGTGGCCAGTTCTTCAAAATACATCTGCCTTTCCGGATGTTGATTCAGATCCCGGAAATAGCTGGCATTCTTCCGGGAAAGGATATCTGCGTATTCCCGGAAGCTCTTTCCCTTGTTCAGCTCAGCAAGAATCATAGCTGAGGGGGTCAGGGATACATCATTCAGCTTCTTGTGTTCAGCGACCAGGCTTTCACTGTATTGACTGGAATTGTTGGCTTTATCCAGCAATTCTGCCACCGGAGCCAGTTCCTGAAACAACTCTTTGCCCCAGCCTGTAAGCGCAATCTTCTTGTCCTGATTCTGCAGCAGTAATCCTGGTTTGCGGCCTTCATGTACAGACAGGGAAAAATTGTCATTGATAACCGCGCACTCTTCATCAGAGATATCAGGACTTTCAGCCAGAGTGCAATATAGCAGGAAAATATCCATGAACCGTGACTGAGCAGCATCAATACCCAAAGGCAGGAGAGGATTGATATCCAGGCTGCGTACTTCGATATATTCAACGCCCCGTTCTTTCAGGGCCAGAACCGGCTTTTCGCCGGAGCGTATAACCCGTTTGGGGCGGATGGTGCTGTAGTACTCATTCTCAATCTGCAGCAGGTTGCTGTTGAGCTGGCGATATTCCCCATTCGGCCCTTTGCCAATCTTGTCGTAAGGAGGATAAGGGGTGTGAATGGCAGCCCAGAGGCTGTTTACGTAGTTGTCCAGGGTGTTGTAACAGACAGAAAGATCGGCCTGGGCATCGCTGGTGTATCCAAGGTCGCTCATTCTCAGGGAGGTGGCCCAGGGCAGGTAGAGAGTGTCTGCGTCCAGCCGTTCAAGGTTGTGCTGGTCTTTGCCTGTAAGGAAACTGCTGTCCAGGGCTGGTGATGCGCCAAACAGATAAGATAATAACCAGGCATAGCGGCGGAAGTTACGGATCAGGGCAAAATAGCCTGCAGACTGGTAATCCTGCCGGGAAGTGTTTTCCCCATCAATGGTCTGCAGGAGTGACCAGAATTCTTCACTCAAAGAGAAGTTGTAATGAATGCCGGCAATGGTCTGCATCGCTTTTCCGTAGCGGTGGGCCAGCCCAAGACGGTAAACGTACTTCATTTTCCCGATATTGGAGGGGCCATATTGGGCGACGGGGATTTTGTCGTCCCCTTCCAGCAGCGGTGGCATGCTGGAACTCCAGATCACTTCATTGTCCGGCATACCCCGCAGGGTTTCCGTGTGCAGTTCAGCCAGAAACGCCAGGGCATCTTCAGGGCTCTGGTAAACAGGGGTAATAAATTCCAGCAGCGCTTCTGAATAGTCCGTAGTGATATAGGGGTGTGTCAGCGTGGAGCCAAGGGAATACGGGTGAGGCTCCTGGGAAAGGCGCAGATCCGGGGTAACCCTTAGACCTTCTTTCTCAATCCCGTGATGAATCTGTCTGAGACAGGCATTATTGTCTCCCTGGGACAGGGTCTGGAGACGCTGTGAAAATCTGGCTGGCAAGGTCAAACCTTTCAGTGTGAATTCAGGTACTGCCCGCAGAGTCATTTATGCCACGCCGGACAGGATCGTAATTTTAAACCGCAGTAGACGGGCTCACTATACCTTGGACGCAACAAAGGGCAAAAGGATGCAAGAAAAAACAGTTAACGGGAGCACGGAGTTGTGCTCCCGTTAACGGGGAATGCCGTCAGTTACTTACGCAGTTTTTTGGCATTGGCGAACAGATCTGCGAAAGAGCCGTTCTTTTCCACCGGTTTGCTTTGTTGGCCACCACGGGGTTTGTTATGACCGGAGCGGCGGTTGTCGCTGCGATTGCTGTTATGGTGATTGCTGCCACGGGGGCGGTCAGCCTGTTTCTGGCTGCGGCCAGCGGGCTTCTGGTCACCGGCCATGGCGCTGGCATCGTCAGACATACGCATGGTCAGCGCGA
Source organism: Parendozoicomonas sp. 209JJ7-1 (assembly GCF_058147085.1). Classification (NCBI taxonomy): domain Bacteria; kingdom Pseudomonadati; phylum Pseudomonadota; class Gammaproteobacteria; order Oceanospirillales; family Endozoicomonadaceae; genus Parendozoicomonas; species Parendozoicomonas sp. 209JJ7-1. The sequence continues at coordinate 326,237 of NZ_JBYVJU010000002.1, forward strand.
TTCTGCGGCGTTCAACATCCACTTCCAGAACCTTCACGCGCACAACATCGCCTGCTTTTACCACTTCCCGTGGGTCTTTAACAAATTTGCTGGACAGGGCTGAGATATGCACCAGACCATCCTGGTGTACGCCAATATCCACAAAAGCTCCGAAGTTTGTGACGTTGCTGATAACACCTTCCAGCTCCATGTTGGGCTTAAGGTCTTTGATATCCTCAACGCCTTCCTGGAACCTGGCGGTCTTGAACTCAGGGCGAGGGTCGTGGCCGGGCTTGTCCAGTTCCTTGATGATGTCGGTTACAGTGGGGACACCGAACTTTTCATCGGTAAACTCAGAGGCTTTTACGCCACGGAGAAACTGGGAGTCGCCAATCAGGCCGCGAACATCACGCTCAAAGCGTGAGGCGATTTTTTCCACCACCGGATAGGCTTCCGGGTGAACCGTGGAACGATCCAGGGGGTTGTCACCGTTCATTACCCGCAGGAAACCGGCGCACTGCTCAAAGGTTTTTTCACCCAGACGGGAAACTTTCTTCAGGGTGCTACGGTTGGTGAAAGCACCGTTCTCATCCCGGAAGTTAACGATGTTCTGGGCGATGGTGGTGTTCAGGCCGGAAACACGGGTCAGCAGCGCGCTGGAAGCAGTGTTCACATCCACGCCTACGACGTTTACACAATCTTCCACCACGGATTCCAGGCTGCGGGCCAGATGAGTCTGGCTTACGTCGTGCTGGTACTGGCCAACGCCAATGGCCTTGGGTTCGATCTTCACCAGTTCCGCCAGAGGGTCCTGTAGACGACGGGCGATGGATACAGCGCCCCGGAAGGAAACATCCAGATCAGGGAATTCCCGAGCCGCCAGTTCGGATGCGGAATAAACAGATGCGCCCGCTTCACTGACTACAACCTTGGACAGGTTCAGCTTTGGGAACTGTTTGATCAGCTCTGCGGCAAAGCGGTCGGTTTCCCGGGAGGCTGTACCGTTGCCAATCGCGATCAGCTCAACATTGTGCTTTAGCACCAGCTTGGCGATGGCTCCCAGGGATTCCGTCCACTTGTTGTGGGGAACGTGGGGGAAGATGGTGGTGTGATCAACCAGCTTGCCGGTGCTGTCGGTTACCGCAACCTTTACGCCGGTACGCAGGCCGGGGTCGAGGCCGAGGGTGGCACGGGGGCCGGCGGGAGCGGCCAGCAGCAGGTCGCTGAGGTTCTTGGAGAAGACCTTGATGGCTTCTTCTTCAGCGGCTTCCCGCACACGATTCATCAGTTCGGTTTCGAGGTGAGGCAGTAGCTTCACACGCCAGGTCCAGCGCACGACTTCCCGCAGCCATTTGTCCGCTGCACGGCCCTGGTCTTCCAGTTTCCAGTGCTCGGAAACCATCAGTTCGCAGGGATGGGTAACAGTACGATCTTCCGCGCCTTCAATAACCACGGATGCTTGCAGCAGACCGGAGTTACGGCCACGGAAAATAGCCAGAGCCCGGTGGGAAGGCACATTTTTCAGGGGCTCGTCGTGTTCAAAGTAATCCTGGAACTTGGCCGCTTCCTTCTCTTTGCCCGCCATAACCCGGCTGGACATGCGGCCATCTTCCCAGAGGTAGTCCCGAAGGCGACCCAGCAAGTCGGCGTCTTCGCTGAACTTCTCCATCAGGATGTATTTGGCACCGTCGAGGGCAGCCTTTGTGTCTTCAATACCGTTTTCGGCATTAATAAATTTGGCGGCTTCTGCTTCCGGCTCCAGGGACGGGTCCGCAAACAGGGACTCAGCCAGAGGTTCCAGACCCGCTTCGATCGCGATCTGGCCTTTGGTGCGACGCTTGGGTTTGTAGGGCAGGTAGAGGTCTTCAAGGCGGGTTTTGGTATCCGCTTCTTTGATGGCTTTCTCCAGTTCGGGAGTCAGCTTCTCCTGCTCGGTAATGCTTTTCAGAATGGCGCCACGGCGTTCTTCCATTTCCCGAATGTAACGCAGGCGCTCTTCAAGGTTACGGAGCTGGGTATCATCCAGACCGTTGGTCACCTCTTTTCGGTAACGGGCAATAAAGGGAACAGTTGCACCTTCGTCCAACAGCTGAACGGTCGCGGAAACTTGTTGTTCCCTGATGCTCAGCTCCGAAGCGATGCGCTGAAAGATACTCTCCATCAGGTGATCTCTGTGCGTCTTTTAAGGCAAAGACAGGGATTATACCCATGCAGCGCCGAGTTCCTACCCTGAGAACAAAAACCTTTTCCCGGAAACAGCGATTCAGAAAAAAAAGAGCCTGTTGTGAACAGGCTCTGAAAGAATGAAAAGAATCTTACAACGCCTCTCTTTCTCGATAATAATCTTGTAATTGTTGATGATGATAATCGCACCACAGGTATATCGCTGCGCAACTCATGCCCAACATCATAAGTAGGGCGATCGCGAAGGCTGGTCCGATTATCACTACTGCGAAAGCAGACCCCTCCGTGAGGGTTTTTGCCAGTTCCGGCCCTATCAGTCCTGTTCCACACCCTACGGTAAAGCAGCCTATTGAAAGCAGTGGTGACATGAATATGAGACAGAGACCTGCGATTGCAGATCCGATTACAATGATTTCACCCTCTGTGGGTTCTACCTGCCTGGGGGCAGAATCAGCTGGAGGTGGATTAACTTGACGGGGTGTCATTCTGTTGCCTGCTGCAGTTCTTACACCATGGCCAATGAACTGACTTTCATTGCTGGGTTTAAAGGAATTTCCCCGTGCAGCTGTTCCCGTTAACGGGGCTCCCCAGGTATGCCGCCTCTGGACTTGTGAGCGAGCTTCCATATTGAATGACCTCTGTTTCATGTTAATGGTTTGCCTCCTTTTGAGAGACGGATAAGGCCAGAGTTCACGCTTCTGGTAACAAGAGGGTTAGTCGGAATGCCGGTCTGTTCCCGGACTTCCAGACTGCGCGGGCGGAAAGACAGGGGTTATACCCATGCAGCGCCGAGTTCCTGCCCAGAGAACAAAAACCTTTGCCCGGAAACAGCGATTCAGAAAAAAAAGAGCCTGTTGTGAACAGGCTCTGAAAGAATCTTACAACGTCTTTCTTTTTCGATAATAATTTTGTACTTGTTGATGATGATAATCGCACCCCAGGTATATCGCTGTGCAACTCATGCCCAAGGCTATAAGTATCATGATAGCGAAGGGTGGTCCCATTATCACTGCTGCGAAAGCAGACCCCTCCGTGAGGGTTTTTGTCAGTTCCGGCCCTATAAGTCCTGTTTCACGCCCTATGGCAAAGCAGCCTATTGAAAGCAGTGGTGACATTAATAGGACAAAGAAACCTGCGATTGCAGCTACGCCTACGAGGCTTTCACACTCTGTGAGTTCTATTTGCCTGGGGGCAGAATCATCTGGAGGTGGATTAACTTGACGGGGTGTCATTCTGTTGCCTGCTGCAGTTCTTACACCATGGCCGGCGAACTGACTTTCATTGTTTATTCGATTGCTGGATTTACAAGAATCTTCCCGTGAAGCGGTTCCCGTTAACGGGGCTACCCCCGTATGCGGCTTCTGGACTTGTGAGCGAGTTTCCATACTGAATGACCTCTGTTTCATGTTCATGGTTTGCCTCCTTTTGAAAGTCGGTTAAAGCCAGAGTTCACGCTTCTGGTAACAAGAGGGTCAGCTGGAATGCGGTCTGTTCCCGGACTTCCAGACTGCGCGGACGGAAAGACAGGGTTTATACCCATGCAGCGCCGAGTTCCTACTCTGGGAACAAAAACCTTTGTCTGGAAACAGCGATTCAGAAAAAAAAGAGCCTGTTGTGAACAGGCTCTGAAAGAATGAAAAGAATGTTAGAACGCCCCTTTTCGTTGCGGATTATGTACTTCTGGACGAATATTGTTCACTACGCAGCCAAGGAATAGGGCCAATAATGGGGGGAAAAACAAGACTGGTGCGAGTAGTACTGGCAAAAAATTAGCCCCATTCGTGAGGGTTTTTGACAGTTCCAGCCCTATAAGTCCTGTTTCACGCCCTAAGGCAAAGGCGGTGACTCCAACCAATGGTGACAGGAATACGCCAACGATAAATCCGATTCCAACTGTGAGTGTGATGTCTCTATCAGTCAATATTTTTGCCAGAAGGGAATGAGAATCAGCTGGAGGTGGATTAACTTGACGGGGTGTCCTTCTGTTGCCAGTTGCAGTTCTTACATTATGGCTCGTGAACGGCCTTTTATTTTTGGGTTTACAAGAACCTCTCCGTGAGGCGGTTCCCGTTAACGGGGCTGCCTTTACATGCCGCCTCTGGACTTGTGAGCGAGTTTCCATACTGAATGACCTCTGTTTCATGTTAATGGTTTGCCTCCTTTTGAAAGTCGGTTAAAGCCAGAGTTCACGCTTCTGGTAACAAGAGGGTCAGCTGGAATGCCGGTCTGTTCCCGGCCACGCACCTGAGCCTGTTGTGAACAGGCTCTGAAAGAATGGAAAGAATGTTACAACGTCCCTCTTCGCTGTGGATTATGTACTGGTTGTTGATAATAATAATCGTACGTCTTCAGGCATATCGCTGCGCAGCCAATGCACAGACTTATCATTATGGGGGCAGCGATGGCTGGTCCGAGTAACACTGCCGCGAAAGCAGGCCCTGACGCGAGGGTTTTTGCCAGTTCTGGCCCTATAAGTCCTGTGTCACGCGCAATGAAAAAGCAGGCGAATGAAAGGATTGGTGACATAAATAGGAGAAAGATACCTGAGACTACGACTGGGAATGCGACTTCTCTGGTAGCCAGTTGATCCAGCGAGGGACGAGAACCAGCTGGGGGTGGATTAACTTGACGAGGTGTCCTTCTGTTACCAGCTGCAGTTCTTACACCATAGCCAGCGAACTGAATTTCATTGTTTGTTTCATTGTTGGGTTTACAAGAATCTCCCAGTGAAGCTGTTTCCGTTAACGGGGTCACCTCTGCATGCCGCCTCTGGACTTGTGGGCGAGTTTCCATAATGAATGACCTCTGCTTCATGTTAATGGTTTGCCTTCTTTTGAACGTCGGTTAAAGACAGAGTTCACGCTTCTGATAACATGAGGGTTAGTCGGAATGCCGGTCTGTTCCTGGACTTCCAGACTGCGCGGGCGGAAAGACAGAAAATACTGCTGAAAAACTGTTGGGGGAAAATTCCGGCGCTGGTGTTAAACCAGCGCCCGGAGTGAAGAAGCTTTTTAATGACGGGTTGCGTCAGAACCCTTCAGGCGGTTGATATCTTCTTCAGTAAAGCTGTAGCGGGTGTTGCAAAACTGGCAGTCCATATCAATCTGACCCTGTTCTTCCAGAATATCAGCGACATCTTCCGGCTTGAGAGTTGCCAGTGCGTTACCCGTACGTTCGCGGGAGCAATTGCAATAAAAGCTTACTGTTTCCAGGTCAAACAGACGGATATTTTCTTCATGGTAGAGGCGGTGCAGCAGTTCTTCAGTGGAAAGTTCCAGTTGCTCTTCGTCTTTCAGGGTTTCCGCCAGTACAGTCAGGTGTTCCCAGCGCTCCTCACGGGCAGCGGCATCTTTCTCTTCCTGTGCCGGAAGGGATTGCAGCAGGAAGCCAGCTGCACGGTCACCGGTGGAAGTCAGCCACAGGCGTGTGGGCAGCTGCTCGGACTGTTGGAAATAGGTGGCGAAACAATCCGCCAGAGTACCACCGCTCAGGGAAACAAGACCCTGGTAACGTTTACCGTTTACCGGGTCGATGGTGATCACCAGCTGGCCGTCGGGCAGCAACGCATGGAGGTCAGTGTGAGAGGGCGTCAGTTGTTCATCATCCCAGCGGGCAATGGTGCGGAAGGTTCTCTTCTCGGTGCATTCTACCATTAGCAGGCTGACCGGGCCGTTGGAACGGGCCTGCAGGGTCATGGTGCCCTCGAACTTAAGGGTGGTGCTGAGGAGAATAGCCGCCGCAGCCATTTCGCCGATCAGTACGCGAACCGGCTCCGGGTAGGCGTGGGATTCAATAGCCAGCCGCAGGCTTTTATCCAGAAGTACGCGCTCTCCGCGGATATCGGTTTGTTCAAACAAAAAGCGTTGCGCGGAGTCCCGCTGCAGAGAATCCAGTGGAGTCATGGACGATTGTGCCTGCCATCAAAAAAATCAAGGCGGCTATTATACCTGTTTCCACGACCATTCAGGCTACAGTGAAAGCCGCAGTTGTTGAATATACAGGTTGAATACACAGGTTGAAGAGCAGCGTGATAGCAGGTGCCCGAAGGACTCTAATTGTCTTCAGGGCAGTGACCATCGGATGGGTTGAAAGTAATCACTCCTGAACCGTTGCCGTCATCGCTTTCAAATCCGGGAACCAGGAAAACGTCCTGCAGGCAGAAACCCCGGTCTGTTCTGTAGGGGAACTGCATAATGTCATTCATAAGTACCCTTATATTTCCCATCAGACAGACATCCAGAAGAACAGCGTTCTTTGCGCTGTACTGGTAGCAGGTGTTATTGGTGATGCTGACCTTTTTGGTAAGTTCAGGCCATAGATGGGAATGTTTCTGTATGGTCATCTGACAGGTTTTACCGAGCAGGGGGTTAACCAGAGTCAGGGTAAGCTCAGGGCCAAACAGAAGATGATCCTCTGCCAGCAGAGAATGGGGGTTATGGGTGATAAGACGACCAGATTTTACGTCGATGTTATCTTCCTTTAGTACCCAGCCGGACTTTTCGCAGACCCGAAAGCAAAGTTGATGGCTATTGCCGCCGCTGCACTCAACATATTCGGCCAAAACACCACCAGCCAACACATTGAGGCCAATAAATACAGGAATGCTTTTCTTTAAAATACACCTGATGTTCAGTGCGGTTCTGGAATTCTGCAGAGGGGTACTCACAAAGCAGTGGGTGTTCATGGAATGCCTCACGGATTACATGAGTATCTACTATAGAATGGGAAAAGCTCAGAATGGGAAAAGCTCAGAACAAGAAAAACTTGTGAATGTTTTCAGGGGAATAATATCACCGTGTTTCAGACTACTTTAAATGCCTCGTTACGTAGCGGATTGCTAATTTTCATGGGCATGTTGGGAACTTTTCTAACGGGTTGTCAGGGTGTTCAAGACAGTCTTCTTGAAGCAGCCATTGACTTTGAGCGCACCCGCTCCGGGCTGGAAGTGCAACAGGTTCAGGCTGGCAATATTGATTTCACCCTGCTTACCGGTGGTGTGGAGGATGGCGAAACCCTATTTATGGTACACGGCTTTGGTGCCAGCAAAGATAACTGGATGCCTCTGGCTCGGGAGTTGAGCGACACATATCGTATTGTTGCCGTAGACCTCCCAGGCCACGGTGACAGCAGCTCCGGAGAAGAACTGGATTTCCTGATTACGTCCCAGGCCAGTCGATTAAAAACATTAATAGATACCCTTAACCTTGACCGGGTGCACTTTATGGGGAATTCCATGGGGGGCGCAGTTGGTTTGCAGTTTGCTTATCTGTACCCGGAAAGACTGAAGTCCCTGGTATTGCTTGATAATGCTGGCATTGATTCTCCCACTCCCAGTGAATTTTTTAGCCTGTTGGAGAAAGGAGAAAACCCGCTGATCGTGCGCAAGCCCGGTGATCTTAAGATTTTGACTGAGTTTGTGATGTCTAAACCGCCCTTTATACCCTGGCCTTTAACATCCGCCTTTGAGCGTCGTTCCATTAAACGGCAGGCGCTTAATGACCGGATATTTGCCGATATGATGAAGTCCCGGGAACTGAGCGGTTCCGCTGAACAGGTGGAGATTATGCTCCGGGGGATTCAGGTGCCGACCCTGGCCATTTGGGGGGAAGAGGACCGGGTGCTGGATGTGTCCAGCATCAATGTGATGGAGCAGTATATTCCTGACTTCACTTTCGAGATTTTCCCCGGTATTGGCCATGTGCCCATGATTGAAACTCCCGAACAGGTGGCCAGAGCATTCCGGACATTCAGAGCGTCTATTTCTCGGTAGAATACTCAGAAACCGCAGATCTGCCAGGTACTTAGCCCGGATATTTCATAAACATGCTCCCGATCTCGCTTGTTCCCTGCCGCTCTAAGGAGATTTGACTCAGTCGACCGTACACCCCGGTACGGTGCTTTTTCGCCAAACACCTTAGAGCAATGCACATTTAAGCATACAACCCGGCACAATGACCTGATGCCCAGGCCCATTGGAAGTTAAAGCCCCCCAGATGACCGGTGACGTCTACAACTTCACCAATAAAGTATAGATTGCCCTGTTTGCGGCTGGCCATGGTTTTGGACGAAAGTTCATCGGTATTCACACCGCCAATGGTAACCTCGGCTTTTTTATAGCCCTCTGTACCACTGGGTTTTAGACGACATTCCGTTAATACTTTAACCATTCTGTTTATGCTTTCCCGACGCCACTGGCTGGCCTCGTTTTGTTCGCCAATCAGAGCGGCCAGAGCAGAAGCCAGACGTTTAGAAAGATGTTCACACAATATTGTGGTGACGGAAGCTTTCGGACGGGCCAGTCGTTGCTCTTCCAGCCATGTTTCCACATCAATATCCGGCAGCCAGTTTATAGTGATTTCATCCCCCGGCTTCCAGTAGCTGGACACCTGCAGAATAGCCGGACCGCTTAAACCCTTATGGGTGAACAACAGGGCTTCCCGGAAACTGGCGTTGTTGCAGGTGATGACAACATTTGCGCTGATGCCTGACAGCCCCTCAAAGGTTTTCAGGTCTTTTGGCTCAAGAGTAAAGGGCACCAGAGCCGGTTGGACCGGGACAATAGAATGACCGAACTGTTTGGCGATACGGTAACCAAAGTTTGTGGCACCCATGGTTGGGAATGAGAGTCCACCTGTGGCAATAACCAAAGACTCTGCGCTGATATTGCCCTGGCGAGTGAATATATGGAACTGGTTGTCTTCCTGCCTGGTGATTTCGATCACATCGGTTTTGTTGGAGAAGGTGATATTGGGCATATCACACTCTTTCAGCAGCATATCCAGAATATCTTTGGAACTGTTGTCGCAGAACTGCTGCCCGAGGGTTTTTTCATGCCAGGGGATGCCGTGTTTATCCACAAGGGCCTGAAAGTCCCACTGGTTGAAGCGGCTCAGGGCTGATTTACAGAAATGTTCATTCTGGGAGAGATAGTTGGCCGGTTCCGTATACATATTGGTGTAATTACACCGACCGCCTCCGGACAGTAGAATCTTTCGGCCCGGGCGCTTGCCATGGTCCAGTACAGCAACCTTTCGCCCTCTCTGGCCGGCGGTCAGGGCACACATTAGCCCGGCCGCACCCGCGCCAATAATTACGAGGTCATAAGAAGGAGAAAGGGGCATTATTCAGGCTCCAGCAGGAAAACGGCAAACTATAGCTGGTACTATGTATCCGGCCAAAGTCGCAATTCTAACGATTTCAAGCAATAAAAACTGATGTATTTTCATCGGGGATGGTGAGTTAATGTTGAAAACTGTCGCAGAAATTTTCTGGTGTTTCCTGACACTGGGCTGATACTACTTGCAGGCGGAAGTTGTTCATGCTGGGGTGGGGACGCCCAATGCGTTTCTTGCGGGTTATCTCTTGTTTTAACGACGAAGTACAGCTATCCAGCGGCCAAGATTCAACAAACTGGCCAGAGCCGCAGCAACATAAGTAAATGCTGCGGCTTTGAGCACCTTGCGTGCTCCCGGCAGATCATCCGGGGGCAGGTAACCTTCCTCAAGTACCGGCATGGCTTTATTAAAGCTGGCATCATGCTCGATGGGCAGGTTCATAATCTGCACCCAGACCGCTGCCAGCATACCGGTGGCACCAATGGCCACGGTAATCAGCGTGCTCTGGGGGACCCGGGTGAGCAGAAACACTATGGGGGAAATCATCAGGGCAAAGGCGCTGAATCTTTCTATGGTAATGGCGGTTTTGATTCTGCGCTGGCGAACCATAAAACCGGGATGCTGTTCTTTATGTTGAATGGCATGGCCTACTTCATGGGCGGCAACAGCCACGGCTGCAACCGAGCGGCCATCATAATGTTCCGGTGACAGGCAAACCTGCTTGTTTTCCGGATTATAAAAATCCTCCCCCGTGCCGCCTCTTACTACCGTGACGCCGTCCAGTTGAAAACGTTCGGTAAGATGTTCTGCCAGTTCACCTCCTGTGCCGGGCATATCGGCATGGTCAGAACCGTAGCGTTTCAAGGTAAAACGAATCCAGAGCTGTGGACCGAATGCCAGAAGCAGAATCAGGAGAAGGGGAATGGCCAGAATCATTATGGGTTATAAACCGGATATTATTGTTAACAGACAGGGTATGAATGGGAATAATAATACCCGGAGAGACGGAAACATGCCGCATATCATATAGAGGAGGGACTATGGATCAACTGAAAAGGCTGCTGACCCTACTGGCTTTGGTAATGGCTGTGCTGTTTGTGTCTCCAGCCCAAAGTGCTGGACGGGAAATTATTGTTGTGCCACTAAAAAGCGTGGTACCGGAGCAGATTGTCCCCACTGTTCAATCTATTTTGCCGGAAGGGGCGTCTGTCACTTCGTTTAATAACCAGCTGATCCTGAAAGTGACCCCTGATGAAAAGAAGATGGTGGACTCTTTGCTGGGTCAGCTCGACAGATCCCCTAAACAATTTTTAATCACAGTTCGCATGCCCCAATCACTGGGCACTCAGAACAGTGAGATTTCCGCTTCAGGCACTTTTGCGAACGGGAGAATCCAGCTAGGAGACAACAGCACTCCGGGCAAGGTGGTGATTCGCAGTGACAGCGTCAGTTCCAATAGTCAAGGCAGGCAAAGTGTAAGAGCGACGGAAGGTTTACCGGCTTATATCACTGTGGGGGAATCCGTACCGGTCACAACTGTTACGACCGACCGGTCTGGTAACAGGGAAACGGCTACGGAGTATGTTGCTGTTGACCGTGGTTTTTATGTGACCGTACGTCTTAATGGTGATCAGGTACTGCTTAATATTCGTCAGAAGGATGATAAGCATCGTAACAAAACCATTGAAACCAGAAGGCTGGAGACAAGTCTGACCGGTCGTCTTGGAAACTGGATCACTGTTGGTGGAACCGGTCGTGTATCCGGTGCTTCCAGAAGCGGGCTGGTGGTAAAAAGTTCCGATGTCAGCTCAGGTTCTGGCAGTGTTCAGCTGAAAGTTGATCTGGTGGGCGGCTAGAGCCGCCAGCCATTGCCTTTCCGGGGAATCTGGCGCAGTTTCAGAAACTACCGGGCCTTTGTCCGGATTGAGATGTTACCCTTCGCGGATGGGTGTTACCCGAGCTGTAGTACGTAGTAACACTGGTCTTGATTGTGTGCCTGGCTTTAGCCTGAATTGATATATATCTTTTTGTTTTATAAGGAAATTTATTTTTATGGCACAACCTTGGCTTTAAGTTGGGACATAATAAAAATAATAAAGTCCTATGGTTCCATAGCCCCTAACAAGAATAATAACGGGCAACAAGTGGATCAGTTTGATGGTTGTTCTTTCAGGATTGAAAGGCAGTGATAAAAGAATAACAGGGATGAACCGGCGGCACGGACAGGCAGCAATCAGATTACAACAGCCAGTAAAGTAATCCATCTGTGCAAACTTCAAAACCGCAGCTCCAGAGTTGCGGTTTTTCTTCCTCTTCTGCTTTTGTCTCTTGATGCTTTTGACCTGCTGCCAGTGGATATCTTCGGTTTATCCACGAATAACCTGTGGGTAAAATTTGTATAACTGTCATTTCTTCGGCTTCTATCCACATATTCCTGTTGATAACATGCTGTATCCCTTGTGCACCAAGGGGTAGAGATTCCCTTTGTTTTTCTGAGCGTTTATCTTGGTATAAGCTCTTGCACTTCTTCGTTATTTCTTATTCCAATAAAGTTGAATGAATACCCCATTTATAAGGGGTTTGCCTGTATAAAATTTGTACAGTTCTTTTGAAGCAAACCATTTACAGGGATTTCAAAGGATACAAACAGGTTATCAACAGGAAATCACAGCCTATCCAAAGGGTTATCCACAGTTTCTGTGCATAACTATGTTATCCACAGAGAACTGTGTATTTATTGTGGGAAACAGGTGAACAGACTGTGGATAGAAAAATGTGTAAAAATTAAGGCTTTTGTGGATAAAAAGCCCCGGAATCGGGGCAGTAGGGATTGTGGATGCCTGTGGATAAAAAAGAATCATTACTACCAGGCGCGTAATTGTCCTCTGCAGAGAGTGAAAAGTCAGGGAGCCAGGCGATCAATATCCCAGGAACCATCGTCCTGCCGTTTGTAGCAGAAACGATCATGGAGTCTGCTTGGCCGCCCCTGCCAGAACTCAATACTGCGGGGACAAACCCGGAATCCACCCCAGAAATTCGGTACCGGAACTTCGCCCTTTTTGAATTTGCGTTTCATTTCATCAAGTTTGAGTTCCAGGATTTTACGATTGGTGATCACGCTGCTCTGGGTTGAACACCATGCCCCAAGCTGGCTGCCGTGGGGGCGGCTGAGGAAATATTTCACCGTTTCTGCCTTGCTGATTTTTTCGGCATGGCCGCGGATAATGACCTGGCGCTCCAGGGGCAGCCAGAAAAACATCAAGGCAACATTAGGATTCTGGTCAATATCCTGAGCTTTCTTGCTGGCGTAGTTGGTGAAGAAGACAAAGCCGTTCTCATCGTAATATTTCAGCAGCACCGTACGTAAATCCGGGTAGCCATCTCCAGATGCGGTGGCCAGACTCATGGCATTCGGCTCAGGAATCTCCATGGTCTGCGCTTGTTCAAACCATGAGGTAAATTGTTGCGTAGGGTCAGGATTCAGGGTTTCCCTGCGAAGTCCGTCCCGTGTGTACTCTTCACGCAGTGCGCTGAGGTTCATATTCAGATTTCCAATACAACGGTCAACAAATCTTAATACCGCCTAAGAGCCTGTGACAGTTCGCATGGCGGCACTGCTTTCAATAATTATAAAGGATATGTCGTAAGGCTGTTACCGGGTGTTACCTGGTCTGGGAAGTGTTACCCGATATCGGGTGTGTGGCGTAACAAACAGGGTAACTATCGTGGGAGTGATTTTATGAGAAACTACCTAACCCTATGATTTATTTGTATTTTGTAAAAGTTGGCCCGCTGCCTGCTAAGTTATGGACACAATAATAATAAAAACCAAAAAAACAATAATAAAAATAAAATGACCGCTTCGCCTGATAATAAAAACAATAAGGGCATATGAACGGATTGTTTTGCAGGATGCTTTTTTGTGGCTGTCAGTGGGAGTCCGGTATTTGGATAGAAGATCACTTAAGTGATTCGGCAGATACGGGAGCAAGGATGCCTGAAGATGATTGACCGCACATTCTATAAAGCAATCCGCTCATAACGAGCACACTGAAACGGAGCCTTTGGCTCCGTTTTCTTTTGCCTGAAAAATCTGCCGGAAATGTCTTCGGAAGAGAGTGCTACCTTCAGTTTCCTTGAGTTTATTTTCTGGAATTGATGTGCAGTTGTTAAAACTGATACCAGATACGCAGATTATTATCATAATGGTCACTGCTATCTGTCTGGCTTCTGTCACCCGCTCTTTTCTGGGATTTGGCGATAGCATTGTGGCTATCCCGCTTTTGACTCTGTTGTTAACCCTTCCCCAGGCTGACTCCGTTGCAACTGTATTTGGTGCGGGCCTGGGTTTGTATCTCAGTGGTTTGGGACTGAATACAATTACTGGCCGGTTCAGGGAAATTCTTCCATGTCTTCTGATATCCTGCGCTGGAACAGTGTTGGGTGTTTATGTCCTTGAGAATGTTTCGGAGGAGATTCTTAAGTTACTGCTGGGGTGCTTCATGGTGGCATTTCCCTTTCTTCGGTCTGTTCTTATAAAGACAGTGACAGGCAGGCCGTTATTGGGCAGTGTTCTGCCACTCTGTGCGGGCATTCTGGGCGGATCAATTAATATAAACGGCCCAATGCTTATAGCTTACTGCGCCATACAGAGCTGGGAAGAAGAGGAGAAATTTGCAGTACTTCAGCTCTATCTTATGGTAGGTAATGCTTTGAATATAGTGTTGTATGGGTTTTCTGGAATATTGAGTGAGTTGACTTTGCTGGCTGCGATACTCTCCGTGCCGTGTATTTTGGGTGGTGTCGCATTGGGACGATATTTACGTTCATGGTTTAATGTTGATGGATATGAGAAGGTCATTAACGGTGTTTTCGTTGTCTTCGGAATAGCCTATATCATTCAGGTTTTTGCTTAAGAAAATTCAATATTGTCCACAAATTTTATGTCCAGAATGCCGGCCTCCTCTGCACTGTAGACAGGAACTTTCAGTTTCTTCTTCACCAGGGTTCTGCGCTCAGCATCCGGGCTGATAAAGATCAAACGGGCATTGGATACGGGGATATCAGGAAAATCAGTAGAAACAATTTCATCAAAGATGGGGCCTATACGGTGTTGAGCCAGAATCTCTTCTATTTCCTGAGGACTCATAGAGGTAATGAGTGTATTTTTTATCTGCTTCCTCAGAGACTTATACAGTAGTTGAAACAGCCCCCAGTTAATTTCATCTGAAGCAGGAATCAGGCAGTCCAGACTATCGATGTAAATATGATCTGCCTGATATTCGATACAGTGTTTGGTGGAGAGAGAGCGGAACATTCTGACATTGAATGTGTTCTCGATAACCGGGTATTCATAACCCATGGATATAACCAGGCTTGCCCGAACCAGATTGACCCCTCTGGAAAGGTGGAGATTCATTGATCCGGCGATGCGTGCAGCCACCTCTATCAAGGTTAAAACACCTTCGGAATTTTCTTTTATCTGAAAAAACCAGGAGCCTTTCAGTTTCAGGGTGTTGGAAATGGTGTTGGCCATCTCTGCAACACTTGGTAGCTGTGTGACAGAAACACTCTGTGAGTCAATAGATGTTCCACCCAGTATGTGACGGCGAAGCCTTGGACCACAGAAAATCAGCTGGGATGTCATATTACTGATGCAGTCTACGGTGTACTCCTTGCCGGGAAGGTACTCGCATAACAGATAGTCTCTGTCGATAGCTTCTGATGAGTGCAGGAGCTGGAGGAGAGCTGCTTTATCTTCAATAAGATAGCCATGGGCACCGCAGACATCAACAGCGGGCTTGGCCCAGATAGGGTACTCCGGAATACTGTCCGGGGACGGGTAAAGTATTGGGAGAGGAACTTTACCTGCGAGTTCACTATAGGTACTTCTTTTGGAATAACAGATTTCGGAGGCGTGTGCCGAAGAACCAATAATTTTAGCAGATAAACGACTGGCGTTGCGGGATAGCAGCATTGCACTATGATCCCGGGCTGGAAAAATCGCATCGACCTTGTGTTTTTCAATGAATGCCTGAAACCAGAGTATTTTATCGTCGTCGCTTAATCCACTGGGCAGAGTCGTGTAACGCGGATAGCGCCATTGCGCGTTGTCGTAGCTGGATTCTTGCTCTGTGAGGGAAACGCCGATTAATTCAACATCGGGATAGCCTCTCAGGAAAAGGTAAATCTCTTCACCAACATGATAATTGCTGGGGAAAACAAGAACTGTAAGGGGCTTGCCGGTTACGTTAAGGAGGTCGTAGCGACTGTTCTCCTGAATCATATTAAAACCTGCGTTTAAAGGGAGAGTGAAGCTTGATTGCTTAAAGCGGATGTAGAGTGTCAGTTGATAGGGCAGCCCTGAATGGATACCCGATGCATCAGGCGGTAATGCCCCTGATAATCATTGCAGGCGTAGTGCAGAGTCGCGCGGTTGTCCCATATGGCGATATCACCTTTTTGCCAGTGGTGTCGGTAGCAGAATTCCGGGCGGGTTGCGTGCTGACAGAGTTGACGCAACAGGGGAAGGCTCTCCTCCCTGGAAAGCCCTTCAAATCTGTCAATAAACGCTTCGTTTACAAACAGGGTTTTTCTGCCGGTATCCGGATGAGTGACAACAACGGAATGGCTGACTTCACTTTGTTTTCCTCCGGCCTGCATGGAGGATTCCTGGTCTGTATTGCTGTAATGGCCACCTGCTCCAAAGGCAAGGGCTGGAGAATGTATCGCCCTCATACCTTCAACAATTTTTTTCAGGGTATCGGGTAATGCTGTATACGCAGAGTAAAGACTGGCGAATAAGGTGTCTCCGCCATAGGCAGGAACATTAAGGGCATACAGGACTGAACCCAGTGCGGGAGCCTGCTCATAGGACATATCGCTATGCCAGTTGCCGCCAATATTTGTGTCCTGGCCAGGTGTTTTCTGGATAATCGATATTTCTGGATGTCCTTCCAGGCATGGAAAAAAACGATTGATGTAAATGGGGCCAAAGCGTTGGGCAAAGGCAATATGCTGGGTTTCTGTCAGATTCTGTTGTCTGAAGAAGAGGACTCCATAATCAAGAAATGCCTGATGAATGAAATGCCATTGCTGTTCAGACAGGTCACTGAGGTCACACCCGGTAATTTCTGCGCCAAGGGCACTGGTCTGCTGAATTAGCTCCATAACGTCGCTCAGGTTTCGCCACATCTGGGTGGTTCGACGGGGTCATGGGTATGCAGAACATTCTCTGGTGAATGAGAGCATTAGGGAGATGAGTATAGCAGCGCGTGATAAAGGCGAAGTGAGTTAATGAATGATGGTGAGCTGCTTTCAATATTTAATAAATAAATGCCGGATATGAAAAAGGCCCGCTGTCGTATGACACCGGGCCTTTTTAAATATGGCGCACCCGACAGGATTTGAACCTGTGACCCCAGGCTTCGGAGGCCTGTACTCTATCCAGCTGAGCTACGGGTGCAAAAGATTGTGACGCCCTTGGGGCGGCGCCAATAATACTCAGGACACCCCAGCAAGTCTACGGCTTTTTTATGGATTCTCAAAGGATTGCTTCCCTGTCAGGACAGTGCTGGGCGGCCTTTTGTGGTCGCTATGGGTCAAAATGTGGAATGTTCAGCTTGACGGCTGAGCACTGTCATTGTTGGCGGAGTGGCGATTGTCTATAATCGCCGCTGGCTATAACAAACGGGCCGGTTCTCCTCTACCTGGGCAGGCATAATCTGAATAACAGAAATCATGTCAGGGGATTGAGGCGGATTCAAAAGCAAGTCCGTGGCAATGATGAGGAAAGGCGAGTGGCAAACGTCAACAGGATGCGTGCTGTTAAAGTTGCAGTTTTTCTGGGGGGTATGGTGGCCGGTCTGGTAACGGCGGCACCTGCGGAAGTCGATAAGGTAACCCGTGCGGAAATTGCCGAGCGTATCGCTCCGGTGGGTAAGGTATGCCTGGAAGGTGAACCCTGCGCGAAAGCCGCGCCGGTAGCGGCCGCAAGCAGTGGACCAAGATCTGGTGAGCAGGTGTTCGGCTCTTACTGTACGGCATGTCATACCGTGGGTGTGCTTGGGGCACCGAAGAAGGGTGATACTGCGGCATGGAAGAGCAAGATGGCGGCTGCCGGATCTTTCGATAAAATGCTGACCAACGCCATTAACGGTATCAAGGCCATGCCGCCCAAGGGTACATGTGCAGACTGCAGCAAAGAAGAACTCGCAAGTGCCATTGAGTTTATGAGTGGCCTGAAACCTTGAACTGAGAACTTGTACCCTGCAGATAAAACCGGTTAGCTGGCACTGGAGAGGGCTTCCATCATGGAAGCCCTCTCTTTTTGTTCTGTTTTTTTTATTTTTTGCTGTGAGGGGGGGGCTGATGTTTCGCAGATCCGCTTTTTACCTGCTGGGATCTATATCTCACCGATAAGGTGGAAAAAAACCTGTATATGTTCCAGCCTCTGGACAGCAAACTGCGCCGGGTTGTTTCCCGGAAATGGACCTGCATCACCAGCGGTCACTAAAACTTCTTCCTGCCAGGATAGCGGCTGTAGCCGGTATTCCCCCGGTCGATATATGTGTTGCCGAAGAAAAATATGTTGAGGCCGGGAATAAGCGTATGACTGAAGAGGGAAAGGGGTTAAGCCTGCTGGTTGTCGAAGATAACGACTTCCAGCGGGCAGTTGCGGTCAAGGTTCTGGAAGATCTTGGCTGCGATTGCGTGCTGGAAGCCTGTGATGGCCAGATGGCCCTGGAAACCCTCGTTGCTCACCCGGACCGAATACATATTGTTATCAGTGATCTGGATATGCCCGGCATGGATGGTGTGGAGTTTCTGCGTCATCTTGGAGAGCAGAAACTGGCGGATGCCATGGTGGTAGCCAGTGCCCTGGATGCGGCCCTTATCCATACCGTTGAAGATATGGCCCAGGAGCACGGATTGCTGGTGTTAAGTAATATCGAGAAGCCGGTGACCCGCAGCAAGCTGTGCCAGCTGTTCACCGAATACCGTAAAGCCGAAAGGGCACGTAACCCTTCAAAAACGCCTGATACTTTCACAAAAGAAGAGATAGAAGCCGGGCTGGACAGTAACCAGTTTGTCACCTGGTATCAGCCCAAAGTCCGCATTCAGGATGGCAAGTGGGTCTCTTCTGAAGCCCTGGCCCGCTGGGTGCATCCGGAGCGGGGGCTGATTATGCCGATCCGTTTTGTTCCGGAAATGGAAAAGCAGGGCATTATCGACCGACTCACCTGGAACCAGATTCACAGCATTATTGAAACCCTCCACAATTGGCAGCAGCAGGGCCGTGACCTGACGGTAGCCGTAAATCT
Organism: Parendozoicomonas sp. 209JJ7-1; assembly: GCF_058147085.1. Lineage (NCBI taxonomy): Bacteria > Pseudomonadati > Pseudomonadota > Gammaproteobacteria > Oceanospirillales > Endozoicomonadaceae > Parendozoicomonas > Parendozoicomonas sp. 209JJ7-1. The sequence continues at coordinate 344,838 of NZ_JBYVJU010000002.1, forward strand.
TTCCCCCACATTGCTCGAAGATACTGATATGCCCCGGCGACTGGAAGAAATTCTCGGACACTATAGAGTGTCCCCCAGCCGGGTGACTCTGGAACTGACTGAGAATGTGATTATGCGAAATATGGCCAGAAGCCTGGAAACCCTGGCAAGACTGCGGATAAAGGGTTTCGATTTGTCCATAGATGATTTCGGCACCGGATTCTCCAATCAACAGCAGCTAAATCGAATACCTTTTACGGAATTGAAGATTGACCAGTCCTTTGTGCAGGATATCAGCCGCAAAGCCTCCAGCAGAGCCATCGTCCAGTCTAATATCGAAATGGCCAAGCGCCTGAACCTGCAGACTGTTGCTGAAGGCGTGGAAACACCCGAAGACTGGGCAGAGCTGAAAGCACTGAACTGCGATCTTGCCCAGGGCTTTCTTATCGCTAAAGCCATGCCGGCAGAGCAGTTGAGTCAGTGGGAGCAGGACTGGTTGCGGCGTTATCACAATGATTTTGAGGGTTAAACTTCAGCTTCTCCCTTCGTTTACAGCTTGATTTCTTTCGCTTTTACCTGTTCCAGACCCCATAAAGATGGGGTGATTGGCATTTCTGTGGTCGACGCCTCACTTGCACCTGCCTTCGGCCTTCTCTAAAATGCCCGGTTCCCATGGCTCATGCCACGGGCTTGTCCGGAGATCGGTTAGATAAAAATAGTCGCCTCCATTTACTCCTTGCCTTACCCGGATAGGGTTGCCGGATTTCTGCAGCCTGTAATCCCGTGGGAGGCTATTAAACCCGTAAGGAGCAGTCATGCGTCATTACGAAATTGTGTTCCTTGTACACCCTGACCAGAGCGAACAGGTTCCCGCTATGGTTGAGCGTTACAAGAAATTCATCGAAGAAGACAACGGTTCTGTACATCGCCTGGAAGACTGGGGGCGCCGCCAGCTGGCTTTCCCGATCCAGAAAATCCACAAGGCTCACTATGTTCTGATGAACATTGAGTGCGGCGACGCAGCTCTGGCCGAGCTGACCAGCAATTTCCGTTTCAACGACGCTGTTATCCGTAACATGGTTATTCGTCGCAATGAAGCGATCACTGAGCCTTCCATCATGATGCAAGCTGAAGAGCGTCGCGAAGATCGCCGTGAAGATCGTCGTGAAGATCGCCGCGAAGAGCGCCGTGAAGAGCGTGCTGAAGATCACCGCGAAGAGCGCGCTGAAGCTCCTGCCGCTGACGAAACAGCTTCCGAGGAAGCTGCTGAATAATCCTGTTTCAGGTTAACCGACGGTTCTGAAGTTCAACCCTTCAGAACCCAGAAAAGGAGACGTTGCTATGGCACGTTTTTTCCGTCGTCGTAAGTTCTGCCGTTTCACTGCTGAAGGCGTTCAGGAGATCGATTACAAAGATCTGAATACACTGAAGGCGTACATCACCGAAACCGGTAAGATCGTACCCAGCCGTATCACAGGCACCAAGGCCCGTTATCAGCGTCAGCTGGCAACTGCCATCAAACGTGCACGTTACATCGCGCTGCTGCCCTACACTGATCGTCACTGATCAGAACAGGCAATAGCAATCGGCGATAGGCCGGGGAATAAATAATGCGTGCACTGGCAGACACTATCATGCGCGGGCGCTTGCAGGCTGCGGTCGTTACGGTTGCGGCGGGAAGTATTCCGTTGATGTTCTGGCTCAGTGCTGCAGCTGTCGCGCTGGTTACACTCCGGCGTGGCTTTGCAGACGGGCTGGTGGCTGTTCTCTGGGCAATGTTGCCGGCTCTAGCCTGGGCATGGGCAGGACAACCCGCAGGGATATTCTGCGTAATCTGGACATTTGCCATGGCACTGTGTCTCAGATCAACCTCTGCCTGGCCCACCACGCTGGTAGTTATGCTGCCGATTGGTCTGATGGTTGCGTGGGGCATAGTGGAATTCTATACCCCGCTGATGAACCAGATCGTCAGTCTTTTCCAGCAGCTTTACGGCACGAAGCTGGACTCACTGATGACCAAAGGGGCACCGGTAGATGAAAACAGCATTCGCACGTTGATTGAGGCAAGCTTTGTAAAAAGCGTCAGCTTCATCGTGGGAATCGGAGCTATTGCCGCTCTGGTTCTCGGTCGCTGGTGGCAGGCTCTGCTCTACAACCCTGGCGGGCTGAGGGAAGAGTTGTACAAGTTCCGGCTGTCCCCGGTGATCTGTGCCCTGCTGATCAGCCTGATACTGCTGACTTCGCTCAGCCACAGTCTGGTCGCAGCTGCCATGCAGCCAGTGCTGATGATGCCTATGCTGCTGGCGGGAGCTGTACTGGTGCACTCTCTTGTGTGGAAAAGAGGATTGGGCAGAAGCTGGCTGATACTTTTTTACATAGTACTGTTTGCTGTCTATCCCCTGGTTATATTGCTTGCCTGTCTTGACAGTCTGCTTGACTTTCGGGCCCGGCTCGAAAGCAGAATGTCGGACTAATCCAAACTCTGGTGAAAGGTAGAAACAAATGGAAGTTATTCTTCTGGAAAAAGTCGCCAACCTCGGCGCACTGGGTGACAAGGTTAAAGTGAAAGCTGGTTACGGCCGTAACTTCCTGATCCCCTTTGGTAAGGCTGTGCCTGCCACCAAGTCCAATGTTGAACAGTTCGAAGCCCGTCGTGTCGATCTGGAAAAAGCTGCCAACGAGAAGCTGGCAGCCGCTCAACAGCGTGCTGAGCAGCTGGACGAAATCGAACTGACCATCACTGCCAAAGCTGGCGACGAAGGCAAGCTGTTCGGTTCTATCGGTACTCGCGACCTGGCTGAGTCCATCTCCGCTGTAGGCGTTGAAGTTGCCAAGAGCGAAATCCGCCTGCCGGCCGGCCCTATCCGTACCGTTGGCGAATTCGATATCGCCCTGCAGCTGCACACTGACGTGTCTGCAACTGTTAAGGTATTCGTTGAAGCTGAAGAATAAGCTTCCGCGAAACGAGAAAGAGAACCACTGTTGCTCCAGGCTGTAAAGCCGGAGAACAGTGGTTTTTTAATGCCTGAAATTTTTGTGAAAATCTTCACAGGCCAGACTGACTCTGTTCGGAAAGGCTCACAGTGTGATAACTTTCTTCAGATAGCCCTTTCCCCTCGACCCAACCGGATATTCAGCCAGAATAATTATGCTGGACACAGAGATCACCACAGAACTGCCCGTTGATGAGGCACTTGCCTTATTGAAAAAACCGCCTCATTCCATTGAGGCGGAACAGTCTGTACTGGGTGGCCTGATGTTGGATAATGAATCCTGGGATAGGGTGGGTGACAAGATAACCGCCGAGGATTTTTATAACCCGGCCCATCGTCAGTTGTTCGAATGCATCCAGGTACTGGCCCAGGATTCCAAGCCTTTTGATCCTATCACTGTTTCGGAAGAGCTGGACCGGAAAGGTCATCTGGAAGAATCTGGTGGCATCACTTACCTTACCGAGCTGGTGGAAAGTATACCCAGTGTCGCCAACCTGCGGGCCTATGCCGAGATTGTTTATGAGCGGGCGGTTCTCCGTCGTCTGATTAGTGCTTCCCAGAAAATTGCTGACGCCGCCTATGTTCCCGAAGGGCGCAAGGCGGACGATATTGTTGAGCTGGCCGAGCGTGAAGTCTTCAAAATTGCAGAAGCCAGGGATAAGGAAGGCGGTCCCATCGGTGCCCGTGAGCTGCTGAAGAAAGCCGTTGAAAAGATTGATGAGCTGTTCAAAACCAGTGGTGCTATTACAGGCATTACCAGCGGTTTTAAAGACCTGGATAAAATGACCTCCGGTTTTCAGTCATCGGATATGATTGTTGTGGCGGCTCGTCCCTCAATGGGAAAAACAACCTTTTCTATGAACCTGGTGGAAAACGCGCTTATGGCTTCCGATGAGTGCGTAGTGGTGTTCAGTCTGGAAATGCCCGCCGATCAGCTGATGATGAGAAGCCTTTCATCCCTCGGTCGTATTGACCAGGGCAAGGTGCGGACCGGCCAGCTGGATGATGAAGACTGGCCCAAGCTTTCCAACGCGGTAAAAAGTCTGAAAGAGAAGAAGCTGTTTATAGACGATACCGCCGGTATCAGTCCCCAGGAAATGCGTACCCGTCTGCGTCGTATTCACCGGGAACATGGCAAGATTGCCATGGTGATGATTGACTATCTGCAGCTGATGCAGATACCCGGCTATAGCGAAGGCCGGACTAACGAAATCTCTGAAATATCCCGTTCCATTAAAGCGATGGCCAAGGAATTTGTGTGTCCGGTTATTGCCCTGTCCCAGTTGAACCGTTCTTTGGAACAGCGTCCGAATAAACGCCCGGTAAACTCAGATCTGCGGGAATCCGGAGCGATTGAGCAGGATGCTGACGTGATCATGTTTATCTACCGGGACGAGGTGTATAACCCGGATACCGAACATAAGGGCGTAGCAGAGATTATTATCGGTAAACAGCGTAACGGCCCTATTGGCTCGATACGTCTTGCCTTTCTTGGCCGCTTTACCCGTTTTGAGAATCTGGCTGCAGATGTTTACGGGAACTTTGATGATGAGTGAACGCTGCCTGTTCACTCATCACGGGGCACGCAACAGATAGAGTGATTTCCATCATTACGCTGGTCGCAGCTATGTACAGGATAGCAATGTACAGAGTAGCTATATGCAGAGTAGCTATATGCAGAGTAGCTATATGCAGAGTAGCTATATGCAGAGTAGCTATATGCAGAGTAGCTATATGCAGAGTTCCGTCCCGGAAAATGGAGAGGAAAGTCTTCATGGTGGTTTACTTTTGCTGACGAATGAATAATACACAAACTTGGCTTTGTAACTGTGTCTACGGTAGTGCCGAAGCATAGACAACCCACTGTAATTGTCTGACACCACAAAAAGATGATGTGGGTAGGAAAATAAGGAACATAATGGACGTGAAGCCGTAGATCCTGATCGCCAGCCTGCAGAAGCCCTGGTTTTTGGGCTGCTCAGGTAATGCCATGGCCATGGTAACCATCGGTGATGGAGGTAAAAGTCATGGGGCTGGGAATATGGAAACGGATTATTTCCATGCCCAGCACCAAGAAGGTTTTAAAGGTCGTTATGGTATGTACGCAGTCATTACAGGGAAGCTCGCAGGGCCTGTTCCAAGTCCGCAAGAATATCGTCGATATGCTCAATACCAATGGAGAGACGGATCATATCCCGGCTTACGCCGGCGGCGGTCAATTCTTCATCATTCAGCTGGCGATGTGTTGTGGAGGCCGGGTGGCAGGCGAGGGATTTGGCATCGCCTATATTCACCAAACGGGTAATAAGCTGCAGGGCATCAATAAACTTCGCCCCTGCTTCCTGGCCGCCTTTAATACCAAAGCTGAGAATGCCTGAAGCCTGGCCGTTCATATATTTCTGGCATAACTCATGATCTTTTGAGCCGGTCAGTCCTGCGTAATTAACCCACTCAACCTGGGGATGGTTTTCCAGGGTCTGGGCGATCGCCAAGGCATTGGAACAGTGGCGTTCCATACGCAAGGCCAGAGTTTCAATGCCCTGGATAACCTGGAAAGAATTCATGGGAGAGATGGCCGCACCGGTATTACGCAGGGGAACAACCCGTGCCCGGCCAATAAAAGCAGCTTCACCCAGAGCTTCCGTGTAAACGACACCGTGATAGGACGGGTCCGGCGTATTCATCACCGGGAAACGGTCGGCATGTTCCGCCCAGGGGAACTTGCCGGAATCTATAATCACGCCACCAATGGATGTGCCATGGCCGCCGAGGTATTTGGTGAGGGAGTGAACAACAATATCCGCGCCATGCTCAATGGGCCGCCACAGGGCGGGAGAGGCAACCGTGTTATCAACCATCAGGGGAACCCCTTTGGCGTGTACAGCATCGGCCAGAGCCTGGATATCAACAATATTACCCAGAGGGTTGCCGATGGATTCACAGAACACCGCTTTGGTATTGTCATCAATCAGATCAATCAGAGCGTCAATATCATCATGGGGAGCCATACGCACCTGAATACCCTGTTTGGGCAGAGTGTGGGCGAACAGGTTGTAGGTGCCACCGTACAGTTTATTGATGCTGACGATATTGTCGCCAGCTTCAGCAACAGTCTGAATGGCGTAGGTAATTGCTGCCATTCCCGATGCTACAGCAAGGGCACCGATACCTCCTTCCAGAGCCGCCATACGCTGCTCCAGCACATCGGTGGTGGGGTTCATAATCCGGGTGTAAATATTGCCGGGAACCTTCAGGTCAAACAGGTCTGCGCCATGCTGGGTATTATCAAAGGCATAGGAAGTTGTCTGGTAAACAGGAACGGCAACAGCCTTGGTTGTGGGGTCGGGTGAGTAGCCAGCGTGTATGGCTTTGGTTTCCAGCTTCATTATTTATAGTTGTCCCTGGGATGATTTTCTGTTTTGTACAGATTATCCGACAACTTTGGATAAATGAAAGGGCTTATACAGCTATATTTTTTA